>NZ_JACHFL010000001.1:360091-720182 GCF_014201875.1 Deinococcus humi
ACGATCAACGAGGGCCGTGTTTAACCTCAGCCGACGGAACCTTCCATCTCCAGTTCGATCAGCCTGTTCAGCTCCACCGCGTATTCCAGCGGCAGTTCCTTGGCAATCGGCTCGATAAAGCCGCGCACGATTAGCCCAGCCGCCTGGTCCTCGCTGAGGCCACGGCTCTGCAAATACAGGATCTGCTCGTCGTTGATCTTGGACACGGTGGCCTCATGGCCCACGCGAGCGGTCTTTTCCTCGATCTCGATGTATGGGTAGGTGTCAGTGCGGGCTTCCTCGTCCAGCAGCAGGGCATCGCACTCCACGTTGGTCTTGGCGTACCGGGCTCCTTCGTAGATCTTGACCAGACCACGGTAGCTGCTGCGCCCCGAATCCTTGGAAATCGACTTGGAGACGATCGAGCCGCTGGTGTGGGCCGCAAAGTGGACGATCTTGGCCCCGGCGTCCTGGTGCTGTCCGCGCCCGGCCATCGCAATGCTCAGCACCTCGCCGCGTGCGCCTTCCTCGAGCAGGTAGCAGGCGGGGTACTTCATGGTGACCTTGCTGCCCAGGTTGCCGTCCACCCATTCCATCACGCCGTTGCCGTACACGGCGGCGCGCTGGGTCACGAGGTTGTAGACGTTGTGGCTCCAGTTCTGGATGGTGCTGTAGCGGAAGCGCGCGCCCTCCTTGACCACGATCTCGATCACGCCGGAGTGGAAGGAATCCGACGAATACGACGGGGCGGTGCAGCCCTCAATGTAGTGGGCCTGCGCGCCCTCGTCGATGATGATCAGGGTGCGCTCGAACTGGCCGCTGCTCTCGGCATTGATGCGGAAGTACGTCTGCAGGGGGATATCCACCTTGACGCCCTTGGGCACGTACACGAACGAGCCGCCGCTCCAGACCGCGCTGTTGATCGCCGCGAACTTGTTGTCCTCAGGCGGCACGATGGTGGCGAAGTGCTCGCGGAACAGTTCCGGGTACTCCTTGAGGCCGTCCTCAATGCTCAGGAAGACGACGCCCAGCTTCTCCCACTCCTCCTTGAGGTTGTGGTACACCATCTCCGACTCGTACTGCGCGCCCACACCGGCCAGCGCGGCGCGTTCGGCCTCGGGGATGCCCAGGCGCTCGAAGGTGTTCTTGACGTCTTCCGGCACATCGTCCCAGGAACGGGCGTTCATGCCCTCAGGCTTGATGTAGTAGTAGATCTCGTCCAGATCGAGGCCGGAGAGATCGGCGCCCCACTCAGGCATCGGCTTGGAGTTGAAGATATCCAGCGCCTTGAGCCGGAAATCGAGCATCCACTGCGGCTCGTCCTTGGCCTTGGAGATCATCTCGACGACGTCGCGCCTCAGTCCCTTGGGGGCCTTGACAGCGTACTTCTCGGGGTTGCTCCAGCCGTACTCGTAGCTGGCGTTGATGTCATTGACTTCTGGATTGATGGTCATCTGAACTCCTTGAGGAGGTTTGAAGGGCTGGAGGGGCGAAGGGGTCAGACCCCTAGACGCCGTCTCAGGCCGTGGTCAATTCCTTGACCCAGTCGTAGCCCTGACTGTCGAGTTTCTTCGCCAGTTCGGGACCGCCGCTCTGCACAACCCTGCCTTCCACGATGATGTGAACCTTGTCGGGCACGATGTAGTCCAGCAGGCGCTGGTAGTGGGTGATGATCAGGCCGCCGAGGCCGGGGCCACGCATGGAGTTCACACCACGGGCGACGACTTTCAGGGCGTCCACGTCCAAGCCCGAATCGGTCTCGTCCATGATGATGTAGGTGGGTTCCAGCATCAGCATCTGCAGGATCTCATTGCGCTTCTTCTCGCCGCCGGAAAAGCCCGCGTTCAGGTAGCGCTCAACGATGCTCTCGTCCCAGTCCAAGGTCTTGAGGGAGGCCTGCAGCTTGCCGTAGAACTCGGTGAAGCTGACCTCTTCGCCCTCTGCCTTGCGGGCCTGCATGGCCAGGCGCAGGAAGTTGGCGATGGTGACGCCGGGAATCTCTACGGGGTACTGAAAGGCCAGGAACAGACCCAGACGGGCCCGCTCGTCAGGCTCCATCTCCAGGATGCTCACGCCGTCCACCAGAATGTCGCCGTCCGTGACGGTGTACTCGGGATCGCCCGCCATGACCTTGGCCAGCGTGCTCTTGCCGTTGCCGTTTGGCCCCATGACGGCGTGCAGTTCACCGCGCGGAATGGTCAGATCCACGCCCTTCAGAATGGGCAGATCGCCCACAGAGGCGTGCAGGTTGCGAATCTCGATCTGGTGCGGCTGTTCAGTCTGGGTCATACTGGGCTCCTTGTCAGAACTCTCTCTTGGGCAGCAGCAAGGCTGCTTCTTGAGAATGATTCCTACTTACCCTCCCATTTTAGTCCTTTGGCCCATTAAAGTCGAGTGCGCCACTAGGGATTGGAGAACTGTGAAAGCATGCTGTCCACCCCAGACGAACTGGGGGGGCCTGTGGCTGTCCGAGAGGATCCGAACAGCGGGCGCCCTGGCACCTGTGCCTGAATGCAATGAGGCGTCCGCAGGCCATTTTCATGCTTGTCACGCGCCCGCGTGCTACCCGTGTAGCCAATGAATGTCCTTGATCTCGCGCGCGCTGCCGGTCCACTGCTGTGGGTCCTGATTGCCCTGTCCTTATATGTGGTGTACCTGACTGTGGCGCGGGCACAGGCTCTGTCCCGGCTGGGCCGCAACGCCGATGCCCTGATCGAGCGGGCCCGGGCCGTCACGGCGGAAAGCGGCCCTGCGGCGGCGCTGGCCGAAGTGGACCGTGCGGGCCACCCTGCGCCCGCCGCCAACGTGCTGCGCGCCGGGCTGGGACGCGCGGACCGGGGCGTCGACGCTGCCGGGGCCGCCATGCAGTCCGCGCTGCTGGCCGAGGACACCCGGCTGTATGCCGGCCTGAGCGCGCTGGGCACCGCCGCCCAGATCGCGCCGCTGCTGGGGCTGCTGGGCACGGTCATCGGCATGGTGCGCTCCTTTTTAGTCTTCAGTTCCACCGCAGCGCCCACGCCCGCGCAACTGGCCACAGGCATCAGCGAGGCCCTGGTTAATACGGCGGGCGGCCTGATCGTGGCGATCATCGCCTACGTGGCCCGCAACGCCCTGCGCGCCCGCGCGGACCGCATTGCCGTAGCTGCCGAACGGGTGCGCGAGGACCTGCCCGGCTGGCTGGCCCGGCCCGAAAGCCGCCCACGCCCCGAAGCCCGTCTGTCCAGGGCACAGGAGTACAGGGACCAGAACTACGACGCACAGCTCTACCGGGACCACGAACGCGGCACACAGCCGCAGCAGGCGGGTTTGACCCCGGTGCTGGCCTTCGATTTTGACGAGGCAAGCGAGAAGACCAGGGCCATCAGCAGTGGCCCGAACAACACGGGAGTGTTTCGCACCACGACTCCAGCGAAGTCCGCTCCTGCGGCCCGCAGCGACGGCACGGGTAAGGGCCAATGACCCGTGCCCAGGGCCGTCGCCGGATGCGGGACAGCGGGGACGGCGTGACCTTCGACTTCGCGCCGATGGTGGACGTAGTGCTGCTGCTGCTGATCTTCTTCTTCCTGACCAGTAGTCTGGGCGCCCGCCAGAACGCGTTGCCGCTGGACCTGCCCCGCGCCAGCACCACCGTGCAGGAAACCCCGGCCCTGCCCATCGTGAGTGTGGACCGTGCTGGGAAGCTGTTTCTGAACGGCCAGGAAACCACCCTGACCAAGCTGAGCGCTCAACTGAAGCCCCTGCTGAGCACCTCAGGCGGCGTGGTGGGCCTGCGCGCAGACGAGCGCGGCAGCTACGGCACGGTGGTGCGCGTGATGGACGTGATCAAAAAAGCAGGCGGCGAACGCTTGGCGCTGGGCACGAGGCCCAGCGAGTGACATGACCACTTCCCCACCCCCACGGACCGCCTCGGGATTCTCCACCGAGGGCCTCGAACGTTACCGCGCGCTGGCGGCCACCATCGGGATCCACGCGGCGCTGTTCACCGGCCTGTTGCTGCTGCGCCCCGGCACGCCGGACGCGCTGCAACCTCCGCCCGATCCCCTGCGGACGCCGCTGGAAGTCGTGACGCTGGCCCCCCCGCCGGATTCGGTGCCCGTGCAGGCCAGCGCGCCATTGACGCAGAAGCCAGTTCCAGTCAAGCCGCCAGCCGTCCCCAAGCCGGTGACGCCCAAACCCGTGACGGCCAAGCCAGTCACACCGCCGAAGCCTACGCCTGCCCAGACCAAACCAGCGCCTGCTCCAGAGCCTGCACCCACGCCTAAACCAGCCCCGATACCCCAGCCCGCACCGCCGCCCACGCCCACCCCGGCCCCGGCAGCCCGGCCCTCGCCGCCCCCTGCGCAGGTCAGAGCGCCCTCACCCGCGCCGAGCCCCGAACCGGCCCAGGCACCTGTAGAGACGCCCGTACCAACGAAGCCAGCGGCGGCCCCAGCAGCGCAGGCGCCGGTCACCCCACAACCTGAGGCACCTGCCCCGGTTCGCACTCCAGCCCAGCCCGCGCCGCAGCCAACCCCAGCCGAGAGAACGCCCGTGCCCCAGCCGACCCCCGAGGCCCCCGCTCCGGCCCGCACGGCGGCCACCGCGCCCACCACGCCGTCTCCACAACCTGCCCCTGAGATCGCTCCGGAACGGGTGGCCACGCCGCAGGTGGGCAGCGTCGAGCCGCAGACCCGCACCGCCCCGGACGCGCCAGCCGAACCGGTGCAGGCTGCGCCCGCTGCCCCCGCACCTCAACCGGAGGCCGTGACTGCCCTGCCCCGCCGTGAGGACGCCGCGCCCCCTGTGCCAGAGGTCAGCACACCTGCGGCCAGTGCCCCGGCCAGGGAACAGACCGCGCCAGAAACCCCTGCCACGGCGCGGTCCACCGCCCAGACGCCTGCTGCCCAGACGCCAGCGGAAGCTGCGCCCGGAGCGATAGCACGGAGCGACAGCACGGAGCCGGTGGCCGCCATTCCGGCCCGTCCACAGGTCAGCGCTCCGCCCCAGGCCAGCGCCCCCGCCGCCCCCGTCACGGCCCGCGAAACGCCCCTCCCGGTGGCCCCACGCGCCGAGGCGGGACGGGCCGGAGCCGCGACGAATACCCCAGCCACCGATCTGTCCGCCCCGGTGGCTGCGCGCCCCAGCCGCACGCCCATTCCGGCAGCGCCCGCCACACCCGCCGGGACGGAGCGTACGACCCCGGCAGCCAGTTCACAGGGCAGCGCTCCCGTCGCTGCCACGCCCGCCCGCACCCCGGTCCCGGCGGCCCCCGCGCCGGTAGCCGGCAGTGGGGCAGCAGCCAGCGGCCAGAGCAGCACCCCCGTCACCCCCCGGCCTAGCGAGGCAGCGGGTACGGGAACAGGCAGCGCCACCGCGCCCGGCAGTGCTGTCGAAGCGCCCTCGCGGGGAACGTCAGACAGCGGCGGGGCCACGCCCGGCGCACCCGCCGCACCCCGCGAATCGGCAGGAGGCACAGGCAGCGGGACCGGGGGCAGCCCCGAGACTGGCACGCCCGTCAGCGGACGCGGCGGCGATGCCGGCCAGCCCGGCTCCGGTCAGGACGGCAGCAGCCAGGGCGGAAGTGGCACGGCCCCGGCAGCCTCACGTCCGGGTGCAGCTGGCGGAGGCACCACTGGCAGCAGCGGTGGTGGCGCGAGCGATGACGGCGGCGTCACAGCCCGTGCTGGCGGTGGCGGCGGCGGGACCGGAGGCAGCGAGGACCGCCTGCTGAACTGCACGGTGGTGGTGGACGTGCGCGGGTTCGCCAGTTTCCAGCGCGCCCAGTCCAGCTTCGTGTTCGATCAGGCGGGCAAGCAGGTCTGGCCGGACGCCGCGCTGATCCAGGGAGTGAGCAGCCAGCTGGTTCAGGAAGGCAACCTGCAGACCTATATCACCAGCGAAGCTCAAATCGGAGATTTCAAGAACGTCACGCGCGTCAAGGCTCAGGCTGTTCAGCCCACCAAATTTGCCCCAACCAGCAACTACATCACGGACGCCGTGCTGTCCGCCGCCGCCGCCGCCCAGTTCCGCTCGGCGGGTCAGGCGTGCCGAGTGGTGTACCTCAAGAGTTGAGGGCTGGCGCCGGCAGGCTCCGCCCAGTGTCCCTGCATCAGTTCCACGTCAACCACAAGTCTCTAAATGGAGTGCAGTATGCGTAAACCCACCCACCTGATGGCCCTGCTCATTTCGTTGCCCCTGCTGTCCGGCCCGGCGCTGGCCTGGGTGCCTCAACTGGAAGAAACTGTCGCCAAGAACGTGATTGACGGCGCGTATGGGCGCCGCGCTCCGGTCCCGACATTTCTGACGGTGGACCTGGGGGTCAAGGACGGTCAGTTCGTGGCCGGGCCGAATGCTGTCACCGCCTACATGGGTGGCCCCACCTGTGTGGACGGCTGGCTGGCCGCCCCCACCGACTATGCGGCAGGCAGTCGCCCCGCCGCCGTGACCGTCAGCGGGCAGGCCGATCAGTTGTTCTTCCAGGCCCAGGACGCCCGCGACTCCTTCAAGAATCTGAGCCTCAAAGAGGCGCTGGGCACGGAGTACACCAGCAAACGGCTGCCCAACGGCGAATTGCGGGTGGACGTGGCTGTGCGCGGCCTGCCCACCGAACAGGCCCGCAGCGCCTATCTGGTGAGATTGAAGGGCAAGGACGGCGCACTGGTGCCGCCGGTGCGGTCCACCTACGTCAATGACTGGAAGCCGATGGGGGCCCAGGCTGCAGCTCCTGCGACGGCAACAACAGCTTCAACCACCACGACGGCCCCTGCAACAGCCACCCCGACCACCGGGCCGTACCAGGGCACCCTGGTCTATTACTTCGAACCCCTCAAGGCCGGATTGGGCGCCGGGGACAAGATGAACCTGCTGATCAAGACCGAGGCCGACACCGACTGCGCTTACAGCGTGGCGGTGGACCTGAGCAAGTTCCAGTAAGCGCAACCGAATCTTCTTAATGCCTCCTCCCCGTCGGGTGGAGGTTTTCTTCTGGGACGCCCGCCACTTTGCACAAACCCCTAAAATCCCGGGTGTGCCCTCCTTTCCCCTTCTGGCCGTGGACATCGGCAACACCAGCACTGTGCTGGGCCTCGCGGATGAAACGCAGAGTCTGACCCACACCTGGCGCGTGCGGACCAACCGCGAGTCGCTGCCCGACGATCTGGCCCTGCAACTGCACGGTCTGTTCTCCGTGGCCGGGGCCCAGGTGCCGCGTTCGGCGATCCTCAGCAGCGTGGCCCCCCCGGTGGGCGAGAATTACGCGCTAGCGCTGCGACGGCATTACGGTGTGGAGGCGTTCAGCGTCTCGGCCCTGACGCTGCCCGACGTGTCCGTAGAATTGGACACGCCCGACGCCGTGGGCGCAGACCGCCTGTGCAACCTCTTTGGCGCGGAAAAGTACCTGGGGCGCCAGGATTACGCCGTGGTGGTGGATTTCGGCACCAGCACCAACTTCGACGTGATCGGGCGCGGACGGCGTTTCATCGGCGGCATTCTGGCCACTGGAGCGCAGGTCAGCGCCGACGCCCTGTTCGCCCGCGCCGCCAAGCTGCCGCGCATCACGCTGGAGGCCCCGTCCAGCGCCATCGGCAAGAACACCGTCCATGCCCTGCAATCCGGTCTGGTGTACGGCTACGCCGAGATGGTGGACGGCCTGCTGCGCCGCATCCGCGCCGAACTCCCGGCTCCTGCCGTCGCCATCGCCACCGGGGGGTTTGCCCGCACCGTCGAGGGCATCTGCCGCGAGATCGACTATTACGACGAGACCCTCACCCTGCGGGGACTGGTGGAGGTGTGGGCGAGCCGGTAAGGGGCCTGTGGGGGCAGTGAGGGCCACAGGCCACTCCACACCCCCATTCCGCATTACCCTGTCCGCCATGACCACTATTCCAGACCGCATCATCAGCCTGCTGCCCAGCGCCACGGATCTGCTGTTCGATCTGGGACTGGGCGCACGGGTGGCCGGGGTCAGCCACTCGTGTGACCATCCGGGAGTGGCAGGGCTGCCGATTCTGACGCGCTCTATCGTCGATTCGGGCGCCTCCCAGGCCGAGATCGACCGCGCCGTGAGCGAGGCGGTTCGTGCGGGCCAGGCCCTGTACACCGTGGACGGCGAATTGCTGGACGCCATCGATCCAGGCTTAGTGGTCACCCAGGGCGTCTGTGAGGTCTGCGCGGTCACACCGGGAACGATCGAGGCGGCGGTGCGTTTCCTGCCCGGCTGTCTGCCTGCCGCACAGGTCCTGAGTCTGGAAGGCCGCAGCTTCGCCGGGATTCTGGACGATCTCCGGGTGCTGGCCGCAGCGGCGGGTGTAGCAGAGCTGGGCGAGCAGCTGGCCGACGCCGCACAAGCACGGTGGGACGCCATCAAGCCCGTCCAGACTGCGCCCCGCGTACTGACGCTGGAATGGGTGGACCCGCCCTTCTACGGCGGTCACTGGGTCCCCGAACAGGTCATCCGGGCAGGCGGCGTGAACGTGCTGGGCGCGGCAGGGATCGACAGCGGGCGCACGGACTGGGCCGCGATCACTGTCCTTGATCCGGACGTGATCGTGGTGATGTGTTGCGGCTTCGGGCTGACACAGAACGCCGCCTTCGCCCGCGACCTGCTGCAACGCACCGATTTACGGGCGGTGTGCAGCGGTCAGGTGTGGGCGGGGGACGCCAATGCCTCCTTCTCCCGTCCGGCCCTGGGGGTGGTGCGCGGCGCGGAGGTGCTGGCCGAACTGCTGCGCGGCCACGAGTGTGCGGGGGAAAGCGTGCGGCTGAGCCTGTAGGCCGCGGCGGGCGGGGGACGCGCTGAAGATCAGCGCGTCCCCCGCCCCATTGCCTGCTTCCCCACCCCGCGCTAGACCCCCAGCGCCAGAATGACCTTATGGATCGCCCAGCCCAGCGCGATGCACGTCGGAATGGTGAACACCCAGGCGCTGACGATCTTTCCAGCCACCTGCCACTTGACCTTCTTGAAGCCCTTGGTGGTGCCCACACCCATGATTGCGGTGCTGATGGTGTGCGTGGTGCTGACCGGGATGCCCAGGCGGCTGGCAGTCTCGATGATCAGCGCGGCGCTGGTCTCGGCCACGAAGCCGTCCACGGGTTTCAGGTCCACCACCTTGAATCCCATCGTCTTGATGATGCGCCAGCCCCCGATAGCGGTGCCCAGGCCCATCGCCGTGGCTGCCGACAGGATTACCCACAGCGGCACGGTGTCGATCTGCGTGCCAAAGTAAGCGCTGAGAGCGAAGGTGATGATGCCCATCGTCTTCTGCGCGTCGTTGCCGCCGTGCGAGAAGGCCATAAAGGCGGCGCTGAAGATCTGCGCCCAGCGAAAGGTGCGTGTAACGGTGCGCGGCCTCATCCAGCGCAACACCAGCCAGGAGAGCAGGAACATCAACAGGATGGGAATCACAAAGCCCAGCGCCGGACTCGTGATCAGGCCGGTCAGGGTTTTCTGAACCCCTTTGGGAATGATGATGCCCCAACCCCCAGCGGCCACGCCCGCACCCACCAGGCTGAAAATCAGGGCGTGGCTGGAGCTGCTCGGCAGGCCCTTCCACCACGTGAACAGGTTCCAGCCGATGGCGCTGATCAGCGCCGCGCCCACCAGCTCCAGCGTGGCGAACTCCTGCGGCACGATGTCCGAGCTGACGGTCTTGGCCACTGCCGTGCCGGTCAGCGCGCCCACCACGTTCAGCACGGCGGACATGGCGATGGCCTGGGCAGGTGTCAGGACCCGCGTGGCCACCGACGTGGCGATGGCGTTGGCGGTGTCGTGAAAACCGTTGATGAAGTCGAAAATCAGCGCCAGCGCGACGATGACCAGCAGGCCAATAAATGCGGGTTCCATGGCCCGTGACCTAAGCGTTCTTCAGGAGAATGCTCTCCACAGTCTTGGCAACACGCTGCGCCTGATCGCTGGCGTTCTCAATCAAGTCCACGATCTCACCGCTGCGCATGGCGAGGATCATGCCCGGTACGTCGGTGACGCCATCATACAGGGTGCGCTGCACCTCGTCACTGATGGTGTCGCCCTCGTCCTCCAGCGCCCGAATCTGCTCGGCAATCTTGGCCAGCTGGCCCACCTTGCCCGCGTCCTCGATCAGCGGCATCCCCTGGGCCAGCAGCGCGCACTGCGCCTCCACCACCCGCGCCAGCGCGGCCATCTGCGGCAGGGGCTGCTGGATGCGGTACAGGCTGAGCTTGCGGGCAGCGTCCTCCATATCGTCGACCAGATCGTCCAGTTCGTCGTTCAGGGCGATGATGTCCTCCCGGTCAAACGGCACGATGAAGGACTCGGCCAGCAGGTTGGTGACCTCGCGGCTCAGACGATCCCCAACATGTTCCAGATCGCGGACGCGCTGAACCTTGGCTTCTACCTCGGTGTAGTTTTCCAGCAAGTCCACCAGCGCCTGGGCAGTGGCGTGGGCGTTGCGGGCGGCCTCGGCGAAGCGGGCACTGAACCTGGGGTTGCTGGGCATGAATTTAGACAGAACCATGACAAATCCTCCGTATTGTCCCCTGTTATGTCATGGAATTGTCAGGCAGGCTCAACAGGGTGTGGGGGCTAGCCCGATTGATGGCAGCCCCCGCTCTGTCCAACGGTCAACCCTTCAATTCACGCCTGAGGATATGCCGGCTGGCAGGCAGACCTTCTTCTCAGGGCCTCCCTGCCAGCCGCACAACAGAACCTGGAAAGGAGTCGACAGGACGCCAGCGCGTTCCACCGCCTCCCACCGCCCTTTCCTACTTCACGTTGACCGGAGCGGTGAACCTGGCCCGTCGCTGCTCGCTGTCGGTGCCGATGGTGTTCGCGCGCGACGGCGTGCTGTTCGCGTCGGGCACGATGTCGCCCGCACCGTAGCCGTCGCCGCCGAAAATACCGCCCACAAGATTGACACCGCCGGCAGGGGCTCCCGTCAGGCCCAGCGCCGTCCAGGGAATCGCCAGTTCCACGGTCTGGGCAGGCAGGGTGCCGCTGGCGGCGTACTTGTAGTCGGCCGCCGCCACTTCAGGCGTAGCGGTGTCGCTGGAGACACGGCGCAGTTGCGCGGCCTGGTTCTCGTAGCGCGCCACGAAGGCGTCCACACCGCCCATCCCCCCGCTGAAGGTGGCCGCCCGTTTCCACGCCTCGAAGTTGTCGGCCTGTAGGGCACCGCCCGCCCCGGTGTCCAGGTAAACGATGGCGCTGTTGCCCTTCACGGTGTAGGTGTAGGCCAGATACAGGTAGGTGGCGTCGCTGTCGGCCAGCAGGGTCAGGAAATTGTTTTCCGCGCCAAACACACCCTCCATGGGGCTCTGCACGCTGACTTTCGGGGTTTTCCAGTCGCTCAGCCCACCGTCGATGGTGTACTTGGTATTCGTGACCGCCCTGGTCAGAACGAGATCCGCGCCCGTCTGCGGCGAGGTGGCCTGACGGGTGGCGTCCGTGAAGCCTGCCGCCGAGGCTTTCAGGGTCTGCGCGCCTGCCGGGGCAAAAAGGGTGTAGCTGCCGTCTGAGAAGCTCAGGGCGTAGTTCAGGTCTGGATTGGCGCTAGTATCTTCCACAAGTGCGCCGGACAGCGGGGCGCCCGCTCCTGTGACCTTGCCCTCAATGACTGGGGGCACGGGCACCTCGATAAAGTCGTACGTGCCGCTGTAACTGTTGCCGTCTGCGCCGACGACATAGCGGCGGTTGCCCTGGTTCGGCCCCTCGTATCCGCTGTTTTTCGCGCCGGAACCGTCGTTGCCGAACTTGAACTCGATCTGGCGGAACAGGGGAAGATCAACCGTGGTTTTCCAGATGCCGCGGCTCTCCTGCGTCATGGGCAGTTCAAGCTGGGTGCCGGTGTCGAAGCGGCGCAATTCGACAGGCCCGTTGCCCTGGCTGCGGGCGTCCACGGTAAAGGTGACTTTGACCGTGTTCTTGCTGCTGGGCGTGGCGCCGACGGTGGCCCCGGAACTCTCGGCGCCGTTGGTATCCACCGTGACCACCCGGAAGGTGGTGGCGACGTCATTGGGGACGCCGCGGGCCAGATACTTCCCGGTGCTGCTGGGCAGGGGCGCGAAGTTCAGCAGGCGTTCGGTGCCCTCGCCCGTTCTGGCGTAGACGCGGTAGCCACTGACCTTGGCATCGCTGCTGGGGGTCCAAGTCAGTTCCACGGCGCTGTCGCCGGGTCTCGCCGCCAGGGCCGCCACTTCGGGCAGACTGGGATTGACCGTGCCGCCCGCGCCGCCCCCCGCCGTGCCCGTGACCGCCAACGCGGTGCGCGGCGGCAGCGTACCGATCAGCTTGCCGCTGCTGACGCTCAGGTTGGAGGCATGCCCGGTAATTTCGGTGAGCGAGCCAGCGCCAAAAGTGCCCAGCAGGGGAATGCCTCCGCCGCTCAGGCTGGACAATTCAATGGGGGTGTCCCCATTGTTGACCACGAAGACCACCGGCTGACCCGCCGTGCCCGCGACATTGGAGATGACCCGGCGGTAGGCCAGGACACTCGGCCCGCCGTTGGGCCGCCACAGTTCCTGCTGCGCGCCGTGCGTCAGGGCGCGGTATTTCGCGCGGGCGGCGGCAAGGGCACCCAGGCGCTCGTCCAGGGTGCTGCCGCTCAACTTGCTGAAGTCCATGTCCTCGCGGTTGCCCTGGCCCAGCGGGAAGTTGTAGGGATCGCCCTGGCCCGCCTGCGCGTACTCGGTGCCCTGCCAGACGCTGGGGGTGCCGCGCGAGAAGTACACGGTAGACAGCGCCATGTCCAGCCGCTCGGCGGCCTGCGCGGGGGTGCCGCCCTTCTCGGCCACCTCGCTGACAAAACGCCTGACATCGTGGTTGTCCACGAACGTGGTCAGGCGGCTGGCGTCCTGATACACGCCGTCCTGCGCGAAGACCTCGGCCATGCGGTCCAGGTTGCCACCCGCGCTGCTCATCTGCTGGCTGACCGCGTAGTACAGCGCGAAGTCGAAGACGCTGGGCGATCCCAGATCGTCCATGAAGTGCGCCAGATACGCCGGATTGCCGTCGAAGACCTCGCCCACCGACCAGATCTTGCTGGCGTCACCCGCGCCGCCAGAGGAGAAGAACTGTTTCCAGTAGCTGTCCGGCACATGCTTCATGGTGTCGATTCGCAGGCCGTCAATGGCCGTGTTGGTGCGCCAGTACCGGATGAAGTCGTTCAGATAGGTCGTGACTTCGGGCAGGTCCTGCTTGAAATCGGGCAGGCCAGCCAGCGGGCAGTCGGTCGTGGGGTTGCTGGACGCATCGCATTCGGCTTGGCTGTGAAACCACTCTGGATGCGTCTTGGTCAATGTGGCGTCGTAACCGGCGTGATTGAGGACTACGTCCTGAATGACTTTCAACCCATTTTTATGAGCGGTGTCGATCAAAGATTTGTACTCTTCCAGGCTGCCCAGGTGCGGATCGGTCTTGAAGAAATCCTCGGCCCAGTAGCCGTGATAGCCGGCAAACTGCTTCCCGACGTTCGGCCCGCTCGTTGGCCCGGCGATGGCTGGAACCTGCAAGACCACCGGCGTGATCCACAGCGCCGTGAAACCCATGCGCTTGAAATACCCTTCCTCGATCTTGGCTTTCAGGCCCGCAAAGTCGCCGCCGTGCCACCCCAGCGGGTTGGTCTTGTCCGCCCTGTCGCCCGCGTTGCGGTTGGGACCGTTGTCGTTGGCAGGATTGCCGTTGGCAAAGCGGTCCGTCATGGCGAAATAGATCACCTCATCCTGCCAGGTGCGGACCGTATTGGGGCCCTTGTCTGGCGCCTTGAACAGGCCACACGCCGCCAGAGAGAGACTCAGAACCGTAACGGCGCTGATGCGCCCCAGCAGGGGAAGGGTTTTCATGCGGCTTCCATTCAATGCCCCAGGTGCCCGGCTGTCAATGCCAGGAGGGATAGACAGGTGCGCGGCGGGGCGAGTGAAGGCCCGGCAACGGTCTCCCCCACCGCGCCGCCGTACCCTTGAAGCATGAAAGCCACCTGGAACGGAACGGTGATCGCGCAGTCGGACGATACGGTGGTGGTGGAGGGCAACCACTACTTTCCCGCCGACAGCGTGAAGGCGGAATATTTGCGCCCCAGCGACACGCACTCGGCGGGGGCGTCGGTTGGGCTACAGGTTTCTCAAATCTGAGACGCTTTCTGTCACAGAAACCCCGTGCTACACTGCAAGCCTCTACGCATCAAGATTTGTGCTCTCCTTGAATGGCCCCCAACGTGGGGCCGTTTTATTGCCGTCAGCTTCTGACACGCGGCATGACGAAGGCCGGGATTACCCCCGGCCCAAGCAAGTGCAGTGTAGCAGGATGGACTAATTTGCAGTTGGGTCCATTGGGTGCTCAGGTGAGCGTTCGTCATCTGGAAAATCCCCAGGTTTAAACCGCGTCAAAATGCCCTCCGCAATTCCGTAATACACCTCCATTTCATCATGGCTGGCACGCATATCCACGCCGAATGAACCATCGGTGTATTCGGTGGTGATGAATCCAGTGAAGCGTACGCCTGCTTCCGAGGCCGCCGAAACAAGCTCATCCAGTGTCTTGAACCAAGTGTACCGATCCATGTCTTCTCCTGTCTGCTGCCCCTTGGGCGGGGCGGTAGGCGCGGGGTGGAGTTAGCCGGGGAAGGGCTTGCCGTCGGTATCTTCCTGCTCTCCCCATGCCAGATAGGCCCGCCCCTCTGGCGTCTCGGCAAGCTGGGCTGCCCGTTGCCTGCCCGCCTCTGTCAGCCTCACGCTCAGGGTGTCGTCACACCGCTCCACAAGGCCGATGTGAAGCAGTCGGCGGGTGTGGCTGAAGATCGGGCTGGTTGCGCCGCCCTGCTGCTGTTCGCCCCAGGCGAGGCTCATAAGCTGCTGATCTGTTTTGGGCAATACCTTCATCTTTCTTCTCCTATCCGCCCCGGTTCAGGGCGGCAGCGAGGGCGGGGGGCTAGGGCTTGAGGACGATCAACCCTCGCCTGCGTGCGGCTTGTTCCATGTGGGCCGTACCGCGTCCACCTGGAAGGACAAGGCAGGCATCGGCATACAGGCTCATCTGGACATTGCGGATTGGCCCAGCCGCACGGCCATGCTTGCCCCAATCTGCCGGGAATTGCTTAACGGGGATGCCCTGTGATACTGCCCACGCCTCCCCCATCCTGTCGGCCCCAGATGCGCCGCCGCTGACCACTTCTGAGGGGAGGCCATGCGCTTCAACCCAGCGGGCAGTCATCAGGTTAAACACTTGCCGATTGGCGAAGTTCCGGCCCCCGCAAATGATGAGCTTCATTTCCACTCCCGCACTCGCTTCAAGTGCGCTTCATCCAGCACCGCCTGATCTTCTGCCAGCAACCCGTACATCCCATCTCGCGCAAATGGCCCGCTCGTGCTGATCGGGTCCACGGGCAGCTTCAGGCCCAGTTCTAAGAGGCGGTGCGTGGCGAGGTTGTGGTCTGCCGGGGCGTAGGTGCTGCGCCCGTCGCAGTAGCGGCGGCTGTAAATGTGGATAGTCTGGATGACGGATTCAAGGGCGACAATGCGGGCCTGTAGTTCCTTGAGCTTGCTCATGGGTGGGCCTCCAGTCGGTACACCATTGCGGCCAGCAGTGCATAGCCAGCAGAGGGGTAGGCCGCCTCCCAATCATCGGGGCTGATCTCCCCATCTTCATCTGCCACAGCAGCGGCGTACTCCTGCGGGCCGGGACCATGAAGGATGTTGCCCATCTGCCAAGCGATGCCCCGTTCATTCAAGGTACGCACGCACGCCTCTTGCAACTCGCCGCCGTGGGTGTCCGCACAGGCCCATTGCAGATGAACCGATACCCAGTAGTTGTCGCTGCCCAGCCTCACCTGAAAGTGGTTGCCCTCGCAGTGCTTGAACCGTTCCGGGGCCAGCACGGCGGCGCGGTGAAGGAATTGCACGAGGTTTATCAGGAGTTGCCGCCGCTCAGCTTTGCTCCTCATCCCTCCAGCCGCGCCGCTCACAGTGGTCCCACGCGCTCAAAGCGCCCATCTGCAAACTCAGAAAGCGGGCGCACCCAGACCGTGCCAGTGGTGAAGGCATAGTGGTGTTCGGCTTGAACGTAGGACTGATAGACAACAACCTGTGTAGTGTCTGCTTCCATGCGGGCGTTCAGCAGCACCATATACAGCCCTTGCGTTTTGACGTGCCTCCAGATGCTTTCTGCTGGGACTTCCATGCTCATCTCCCTTCCTGTACGGGCACATTCAGCGCCTTGAGTGCGGCGTGAAGCAGTCGCCACTGTGTTGTCTCAAAGCCCAGCACATCATCTGTGTCCGGGTCAAAGTCCTGCTCATTGAACGCATCCCAGCAGGCGAACACATCCCGGCCCCCATCTAGGACAAGCTCAAACCCTGCGGGGAGGGTGCCAGCGCGGGCGGCGTCAAACAGTGCCTCTATGCTTTCGTAGCGGGCAGGCGGGGCGCTCATCCCTCCCCCTGTGCCTGCTGCCCCTCGGCCTGAGCCAGCGCGGCCAGCATGGCGCGGCACTTGACTTCAGGGGCCAACTCCAGCAGAAACCGCTCCCAGCTAATCCAGTCGGAGACACCGCGCTCGTACATCGCTCGCAGTTTTGCCACGTACTCATCCTCAAAGCCCAGATCAAACAAGACGCGGCCTTCTGCAAGTGAGCAGGCGTTCAGATCGGTGCTGTATTCGGGAAGCTCCTCCAGTAGCGTGAATGCCTCATACGGATCGCCATTTTGAATGTCCAGAGGTGTCAGCCACACGCCTTCCTCGCAGGGCTTAAACCCGTATACCCGCTCTGCAACCGCAATGCGGAGAGCTTGAAGTTCTGCCCGTCGCTCTTCACTCTGTGCCTGTGCAATGCGGGCCTGAGTTTCATGGTCATGCTGAAAATGGAGATTGCTCATTTCTCTCCCTCCCCCTCGCACACTTCGCCTCGCCGTGCCCCGTCCACCAGCACGGCCTTACACGCGCCCTGGCCTGGAACCGTGTAGGTGATGACGGTGGCCTGTCCAGAGACGAACTGATGGTAGACGTGCGAGGCCGAATCAAGCGCACGCAGCCAGCTCATGACGAACAGCAAAACGAAGAAGGCGACGATGATGATGGCGATTGAGCCGACAATATCCAGCAGGGTAGGAGCCTTCACTTTCCCTCCAATGCAGGCAGAATCCCCAGACCAGTCAACTGCTCTTCAATGTAGTGGGCAGCTTGTAGCGGCCCCTCAATCGTCCAGCCGTTTGCGTCCCCCACGGTTGGGTAATCAGCCTGCGCTCTCTTGACGGCATATACCTCCCAGACGATGCCCAGCACGTTGTCCTCATCTGGTGCCCGCCAGATACGGAGTTCAATGCCCAGTTCTTCGGGGAGGCGCATGGCGAGTGCGGCGAGGGCTGACATGTCTGTGCCGCTCACTTCTCCCCCTGCGCCTCTGCCCCAGCGTGGGCCATCATCCATTCCACGGTGCCGCGTAATGCCTCCCAGTCGCCTGCGGACAGCACCTTTGACGCGGCGAGGATGAAGTCTGGAAGCTCAGTCGGGTACACCAGCGCCTCCGTTGCTTCAATCTGCCCGGACAGTTGCAGCATGGTTTCCAGTGGGACGCCGTACAGCGGGGCCAGCTTACTCAGGATGCCCATGCCGGGTTTGACGATCCTGCCCGTCTCCAGTTGACTCAGGTAGGCGTTGTTGACGCCCGTAACGTGCTGAATGTCTTTGAGGGTGAGCTTCTGGGCGGTGCGGGCGCGGCGCAGGACTGGCCCCAGTTCGCCGTTCATTCTTCTGCCCCAGCGTGGTGGGTTGGATCGGGCAGGACTTCAAACAGATCACCGATGCCTACAGGCTCCCCCAAAAAGTCTGAGATGCCAAGCCATTCCTGAGGCATCTTGTCGGTCTTTTTCTTGTTGCAGGTAGCGCAGCTAAATACGATATTCTCCCCACCCCCGCCACCTTTAGTAATTGGGATGACATGATCCCTGTGAATGTCTCGATCATCCAAGGGCTGGCGGCACCACCAGCAAAGCTTCCCGATTTCCAGCCAACGCTGACGGGCAATAGCGCTTGAGTGAGTTGATCGTAGGTATGTGAGGCTGTATTGCCGCTTCTTGGCGCAGGGGCGGCATAGCGTCGTTTCTAATTTTTTATGAGTAGTGAAAATTTCAATGCCGCAACGCTGGCAGACGGTCACTTGCTCTCAACGCCTTTTGTGCGGGCCTCCATGCGCTCAAGTCCCTCAAGCACCCACGCCTCAAGCTGGGCATTTCGGCTAGGGGCTACACCGCCCATCTGGGCATAAAAACGGGCCATCACGGCGTCAATCCGCTCCATTGTTTCTTCGTCTAGACGCAGGCTGGCGAGCTTCTTGCTACTTGGCATTTCTAACAAACCGTATCACCTCGCCTCTAGTGTAGCACTTTTGACATAGGTGCTACACCCTGCTACACTGGAAGTATGGAAAACAACCCCGGCCCGCTCCTCAGCAGCCCCACCCCGCCCTCTCCCGCCTATCAAGTGGCCTGTTTCGTGTGGCATGAACTGACAGGCCGTAAAGGTGTCGGGAATGAGCTGGAGAGCTACCACCCTTCCACGCAGCGGAACATCTTTTATGCGCTGGTGGAGTGCGCCGAATCCGTGATTAGCCGCCTAGGCGGCATTGGCTATGAACCTGCTGAGCCGCCTTCCTTCCTGTTTGACGAGGACGGCGAGTTCACCACTTGGCCCACGAAAGCCGACTAAGCCCCCGCCCCGGCCCTTCGGGGCCACTCAGGAGGAGAGAGGATGAGCGAGGAAGAAACCTATCGACTGACCTTCAAGGAAACAGGCGAAACGCAACAGTTCACGGGCAATCTGGAGTACGGCCTGTCTAAGACACGCTTTACGGACTCATACCTTTACATGCGCGGAATATCTTGGCAGCGCAGCCCTCTCTTTTCCGTGCGTCGGCAGTTCATCCGTGAAATGGAGGCGGGCGCAGCATCGGCTGAATCCCCCCTGTGGCGGCTTGATCGCCTGCCCACCCCCACCGGGGCCACTCAGGAGGAGAGATGAGCGAGATTGAACTGGCATTTGAGCAAGCTGAGATGCTGTACCAGATTCAGGGCCTCCAAGAAGCAGGGGAAGCCTATTATCACGACTCCGTGACGGATGGTCTGATTCTGGCTCTGGCAAAGCTGGCGGGCGTGCACTACGAGAACCAACCCGAGGCTCAGCCCCCGGAGATCAAGCAAGGGGTGTGCGACTGGCACGGCAAGAAGTATTGCGGTCCCGAGGACGGTTTCGCGTGCGAGGCCCCTAAATGCTACGTCTCTCGCCCCACCCCCACCGAGGCTCCCCATGACTGAGCTTGAGCGGGTTCGGGGGCTGGCTGATAACGCTACGGGCGGCACTTGGTACGCACGCTATTCAGGCGGGGGCACGCATGAGGTTCTGAGCCACTGCGGCAGTGATACATCCGTGGTTGCGGAGAGGATGTACGAGGGGGACGCGGCCTTGCTGTCCAGCGCAAAAGACACCGCCCGCAAGTACGCCGATGCGCTGGGGGAAATTGAGCGCCTGAAGGGTGTGCTGGAGTGGTACGCCGATGCCTGCAACTGGAATCAGGGCATAGATCGTGAGGGGTTCCCCCAGGACAGTGGTGCCCAAGAAGACGAGGGGCAACGTGCCCGTGCCGCCCTCGCCTCAGCCCCGGAGGAACGCCATGAGTGAATGCGCTCACTGCTGGCATACGGTAACGGTCTTGCTCACCATGCCCCCTCAGCACGAGCAAGTGTGCTGCTTCTGCGGAGAGAAGCGCAGACAGCGGGATATAGGGCAGCAACCAATGGGGCATGGGCCTTTCGCGCCCGCCCTTACCCTACCCAGTCCGCGCACCGCAATGGCCCGTGATCTCGGGATTGACGTGGCCGTTGCAAAGCGGGCAGGCGTGGGCCTGGGAATGCTGGACCCGGAGGAAAGCCATGAGTGAGCAAGTGCTGGTGAGTCGGGAATACCTCAACAATCTGCTGTCCTGCTTTGAGGAAGGCGGGGATTACGGGGCGCATTTTGTCCTGCCCGAAGGCGTGGACAGTCTGGAATTGGCGGAGTGGTGCAACACGCTTTATGCCGATCTGGAAGCGCCCGCCCTCACCCCGCCTGCCCCGGCTGAGGCTGATGAACTGCGGGCGAAGCTGGAAGGGGTAGCGCAGGAGTTGGAACGCGACAGCAACCGGATGCAGGACCACTACGCGCTGGGTCTGAGTGCCGCTGCTGGCAAGATTCGTGCCGCCCTCAAATCTGAGGCCACCCCATGAGCCTGCCCACTCTGCTCAAAGAGCTTGCCGTGCTGCTGCCTGAGCGGTTCTCGTATGACTGGACTATGCGGCGGATGGAAGTCCTTGTGCCCATGATTCTTGGCGGGCACGGCGTGTGGCGCAGGACGTATTACTGGGATGACACCGATTGGGAGTTGGATGACGCCTGCGCCTTCATGTGGGTTGAGAACGCGCTCAGGGAGGAATGCGAGGCGCGGGGGTGGGAGTGGAATGTCTGGCACAACCGACAGGAGGGGCAGTATTGGGCGCTGGTGTCCGGGGAACGGCGGGCGGATTACTGGAAGGTGTCTGCCCCCACGCCCGCTGAAGCCCTCGCCGCTGCCATGGTGAGCGCATTGGCTGCTGAGAAGGGGGAAGGATGAGTTACGTCATTGTTCTGAACCGTGACGAAATGCTGGGCGTGCTGGAAGAAAACGATGTGTCCTCTGCCTTCATTGAACGCGCTGCCTTGCGCGGCGAGGATAATGAGGTTCAGTTTTTTACCTTCCGTCAGGAGGCGATTGACTTCCTGAATGAGCATTATCGGCTGGAGTACATTCACCCAGACTCGCGCCGCCTAACGCGCTCCCAGACGGCACATATGCGGAAGGGGGAAGGATGAGCCTGCCCGAAGAAATGATGGCCCCAGAGGTGGCAGACGAGATTGTCGCCCTGCGAACCGAACACGAAGAATTGCGGCGGGCAGGCGGATACCGTGACCCTCAGCGCCGTCTCCTGATGGGGAAGCTGGAGGGATTGATCTTGGCGCTGGAGGCGCAGGCGCAGGCAAACCACAGGGTTGCACTAGTCCGCGAACGCATTCGCTGGTCCCGTGAAATCCTCAAACCCAAGACGCCCTAGCCCCATCCCGAAAAAGCCCCCACCAGCCCACGCCAGAGCGCAGGGAGGTGGGGGCTTGAGGTTGGGGAACGGTTCAGGTCGCTCATCTCACACAGACGCCCTATCTGTGTTTAAGGGCTGGCCCGCCCAAGATGCCCTCAGTGCCCGCTCCATAGGTATTTTAGCAGAACCGCCTGTCCTGTCCGGTAGTCCGCTACTTGGGCTGGCCGTACTTCTCAGCCATCGAAGGGGCGAAGTCGTCAGCCGTGGCGGGCCTATTCAGGGTGTCATCGTCAATGGCGAGGCTCTGGGGGTCCGTCACTGTCACCTCACCCGTAGGCGCATCAGGCAGGGCCGCGCCCACATCCCGCGCCGCCTGCTTCACCCGCTCATCCAGCATCCCCCACGCCTTGTCCAGCGCCTTCTTCGCTGCTTCCCGCAGGAACACGTCATCCAGGTCCGTCATGCCCAGCGGTGTGGCAGCGGTGAGGGTCTTGTACTGGGCCAGCAGCAGGTTCAGGGCCAGATCGCCCTTGCCCCGGAGCAGCTCACCGTTCTTCAGCAGGAGGGCAATGGCGGCCTGCTCAATGCGCGGGATGACTTGCGCGGCGATGGTGGTCAGGACTTTCTCGCGGATGCTGCTCCAATCAAAGTTGCTCATGGTGTTACTCCTGTTTGAAAGAGGGCGGACTACTCAACCGTCAGGGTGGGGGCAGGTCGCACGGTGGGCGGCGTAATGGATTCAGTCGGCGCGGCGGGCGGATTGTCCTGGGGCGCGGCGGCGGGCTTTTGTTCGACTGGGTTACTGGCTTGCTTGAGCATCTTGTAAGCCCCGTTGGAGGTCACGAAGGCAATGACCGCCACTGCTACCCCCATCCATCCGGCCTTGTCCTGAATGGCCTGATACGCGACGATGCCCCCGCCGATCAGGGCGGACAGGACAGCGCTGATCTTCACAGCGTCCGGCCCGTCCTTCTTGAACCGCGCCTTCCAGAGCGATGTGAGCGGCCCCACCAGCGCGGCGGCCAGGATGCCAATAAATGTCGTGAGTGCCGCGCTCACTTCGGGCGAGACGCCCTGAATGACAACCGTTTCCATTACTCCCCCTTGTCCAAATAGCGAACCCAGGTATCCGGCCCACTGGCGTTAATCACGACTTCCTCAGCGTTTCGGATGGTGAGTTTTCGTCCGCTATAGTCGGTCCACACGCCCTGCCCGGTGTTCACCAGCAGGCGGCCTTTTACGGGCAGCGCGGGGCTGCTCGTCACAGGCGGGGCAGGCTTGGGGGTGGCAACAACGACGGCGGGTGGCTTTACGGGGTCCAGCAGCCCTTCGGCCTCCCAGCGGCGCATCAGTTGATCGCTGGCTTCAAAATGCATCGCGTCAGGCCGTGCCCAGCCCGCGCCCCAGTACCATCCTTCAGCGTGCATGTAGGCGTACAACTCCAGAATCCCCGCCTGAACGTAAGCCCCGCCCAGCGGCACGAGTTCCCCATTGATTTTGAGGTCAATGGCCGCGCCGAACGCATGGTTGGAGGGCACGCCCGGATAGCCGCGCACGCAGCGCACGCAGAGCATCCCCGCTGTGCCGATCACGTCATACAGCTCCGGCTTCTCCGCCTTCACCTGAGCGAACACCCGGGTCAGGCTCTCCACAGCAGGGCGCAGGCCCGTCACCCGGAACGGCCCCACGTCCGCCGTGATGAGCGCGGCTTTGAGTCGTGGGCTTGTCGGCTGCCCGCATTCTGTGGGGAGGGGTGTGGCAGGCTGCCCGAAGATGTCGAGGACGGTTTCAGGGCGGCAGTAGGTCAGTCCACTGTTGATGCTGCCCGGTGCGGGGATAGGCAATCGTGCGGCGTAGTCGGTCATTCTTCTCCTGTCCGCACGCTTGCCACGTCCACAATGCGGAAGGGGCCATAGCTGCGCGATTTGATGACGGCCTCCATACCGGGCCGCACGGTGCGCCAGAACTCCCCCGGCTGGATGTTCAACCCGTCTACCTTGAGCTGGCTGCTGAACGTGCCCACGAACGGCCTCCGCTGCCCCTCAAGGCGTAGCTCCCGCTCTACCCGGTCCACCCCCGTCAGCGTGGCCCGCACGGTGGTTGACGGGGCGCTCAGCAGCACGAACACGGGGGCCAGCAGAATCAGACGCAGGCCCTTCACGCCGACCTCTTGTTGCTGTTCATGGTCAGCCCTCTCTGTTTCAGTTCAGCGGGCTTCCTCGCGTAGTGCCAGCGCCAGAAAATCATGTCGAACAGTTGCCAGCCGCCCGTGATGGCCTGCGCGATGTTGGCAAAGATCAGGCGGTGCGGGCTGGAGGTGCGCTCGGCTTCCAGCACGCCCGCCGTCAGCACGTAGGTCAGCAGCAGCAGCAGGCCCAGGACGCGCCACACGTTCATGAACCGCGCCCGCTTGTATTGCGCGGCGTCCCAGGTGCCTTCCCGTTCCGGGGGGCGAACCACTGCCCACACGGCCATCAGGACGGCAAACAGCAGGATCGCCCCCACGCCCAGACGAATCCAGAACAGCGTTTCAGGGCCAGATTCTGCGGCGTACCACCATTCACGCAGGATTTCCATGCTCTGTTTCCTCCTCCTTGTGTGGCTCCATGACGCGGGCCATGTCGGTCAGGTCGCTGGGCTTGAGGCCCGCTTTTTCGAGTGCCTTGCGTGAAAAGGCCATGACGAACAGCGCGGCGGGAAACATGCCGGATGCTGTGCCAATGGCCCCGGCGAGGAAGGACGGCAGATGCGCGTACTCCTGGCAGAACACCGTGACGGTGCCCCCTGCTAGGCCGGACACGATCAGGGCCCCAACGGTTTTCCGTAGACTCACCCGCACGTCCAGCAGGAGGGTGACGCCGAACTGCATCAGGGCAGCGGCGATCAGTGCCCCGAAGGCCAGAACGTGTGTCGGGATGATGCTTTTCTCAGGCATACACCCTCCTTTTTCTTGTCCGGCAGAGCGTCAGCCCGTGCGCGGACCCCAGCAGCAGGGCCAGCAGGAAAGCGGCCCGCCTCATGGGTTACGCCTCCCCACCACCACGCCCGCGCTCTGCCACACGGCCAGGTGATCCGCCACCCACTGATCCAGCAGGGCCTCCGTCACCACGCCGTCATAGGAGACATTCGGCGTCGGCCCCTCAGTGGCGTAAGTGCTGAACCCGAAGTCCTTCCGGCGCGTCAGATCGCCACTCAGCGGCGCACCCCAGGCCACGAGGTTCCCGCCGACAAGGTTTGTCGTCTTGTCCATCGTGAAGCCCGACACGTAATTGCGGGCGTAGATGCCCGTATCCACCGTGCCGTCCGATTCCACTCGCGTCACGCCGTCTGGGAGGAAGCCGGTCTGCCCGATCCGGTTGTTCAAAATCTCGCCGTAGTTCATGGACGACATGGAGGCCCCAGTGTTCGTAGTCCGCACGTAAGTGTTGTTGATGACTCGCGTGCGGCTGCCTCCCGCGTCTCCCATGACTGTGGCTGAGCCACTATGGCTCTTGTTCCGGGCATCCCACGCCCCGTTGACGAGGTTGCGCTCAATCGTCAGGTAAGAGGCCGCTGTGCCCCCACTCTTGTAGGTGTTGAACACGTCCTCTACCTGCGAGACGCCGGGTTCGTTGTGAACCCAGTTGTCCTTGATTTCGATGCCTGCAATGCCGCTGATCTTGTTGAGCTGCACCGCCTGCACCCGGTACCATGCCTGATCGCCGGGGAGGTCAGACCATCCAGTCCCCGTACTCCGGTCCCGGTAGCGTCCATCAATGTTCTTGAATTTGTTCCGCAATGCCTTGACGGTGCCGCCGCCCGTGCCAGATTCCGACACGTAAATCCCGGTGCCGTTGAAATTGCAGTTTTCAACAATGACGTTTTTCGCGTACTCGAACTTGATGCCACCTGCCCGCTTGCCGTCTGGCAGGTCCATGCCCGGCGTGAGGATGCTGCAATCCCGAATAATCACGTCCACAGCCACAGTGCTGTTGACGCTGCCCACTTTGCCATTCCCAATCGCCCCGCGCCCCGTCCCGCCCCCGGCTGGGATGCTCACGGTGGCGTATTGCAGGATCAGGGGTTTGGTGGTGTTAATCGCAATGGCGCACTCACCCGTGGTCAGGGTGCGGGCGTTGTGGTCTGGGATGACGAGATAGCGCCCCGCGTCCGGCCCGCTGGCAATCGGGGTGATGCCCTTCGCTGTCAGGTAGGCGTCGTTGATCGTGATGGGTGCGCCCCAGGTGATCGCGCTGTACTCCGGTTCCACGTACTTGGCCGGGTCCGTGGGGGTGGCTCCGGCGATACTGACAGTCAGGTTGATGCTGTCGCTGAGCTGATTGTCCGAGGTGTCGAAAGCGCGGGCCGTGATTTTGACTGCGCCATTGTTGGCCGATGTGAAACTCGGGGTGGTTTCGTAGGGGGCGGTGGTCTTGCGTGCGAATTCCACGCCGTTCCAGTAGAAAATGACGTACTTGATCGCCACGTTGTCCGCTGCATTGGCGCGAAACAGGATGCTTTCTGCCGTGCTGACTGTTGTGCTGGGATGGTTCGGCATGGACAGCGCAACCGTGGGCGGCGTCACGTCGGGGGGAATGGGGATGGCAACGGTGGTGCCAGCCGTCGCGGTGGCGCTGACGTTGCCTGCCGCGTCGGTGGCGAAGGCTTCATAGCTGCGCGTGCCGTTCATGGCCGTGGTCAGAGGGGTGTCATCCTCCCAGGTCCAGGGCGCGGCGGTCACGGTGCCTAGCGTCATGGCGCTGGGGGCGGTGCGGCGGAACGTCACGCTTGCCACGCCCACGTTGTCTGCTGGAGTGGCAGTCAGCAGCGCCTTCCCTTCTGCCGTGACGGGGTTGGGGCTGACGGTCAGGGTCAGGGTGGGCGCGGTGGTGTCTGCCGGGATGACAGGGGCAATGTCCACCGTGACGACAAGTGGCTCAGAGGGCGGGGAGTAGGCAAACAGCGTGAAGGCTTTGGCTGTGTAGCTGCCTGCCGCTGCGCTCGTCTTGACTTCCACGGGGAAGGTGTAAACGCCGTTGACGGGCGTGAACTGCTCCCCGATCTTCTCGCCGTCCTTGTAATACTCCACCCGCGCAATCGTGCCGCCCGCCGCCGTGGCGATCAGGTCAAACGCGCCGGGGGCGGTGAAGGTGGTATTCGAGGCGGTGAGGTTGACGGTGGGGGGCGTGGTGTCGGGGGGTGCGTGGCCGTCCAGCAGCGCCAGCAACTCCGCAAAGATTTCTGCGAGGCGGGCGCGGAGATTGTTGTTCTGGTTCTGCGGCATGAAGCCTCCGGGGGACAATACGAAGCCCCCGCACGGGGCGGGGGCTAGGGCTGGCTGATTCTGTGTTTCGGTATAATCTGCGGCATGACCGAGCGTGAACGCGCCCAGCTCCGCCTTGCCCGCCTCAAAGAAGCTCGTGAGGACGGCTTTTTGTGGACCGCCAACGATGAGGAGGAATATCAGGCGCTGCTGGAAAAACTGCGCGTCCGCCCGAACTGGCGCTGATTTTTACTCTCAGACCCGCCACAGCCACTTGTAGAACGCATAGTGCGCGTCCGCCATCTGGTAGTAGCCCGGTACGTTGGGGTGCAGGTAATCGGTGATGTACGGCAGCGTCGGCAGCGTGCCGTCCGTGCGCGTGTTCGCGGCCCGTAGCTCGAACGGGAACCCGTAATCCGGGTCCACCGCCTGCGCCACGGGGCAGACGTAAATGCCCTCGCTCTCGCGCCCGCCGTAGGTGCTGAAAATCCGCTCCGCCCACAGATAGCGAATCCAGCGGCGCATGTGGATGAAGTCTACCCGCGCCGGGGGAATATTCGTGGCAATCACTACCCTGATGCCTGGCACGGCGGCCTGCACATTGGCAATGATGGCGTTCAGGTCACTCACCATGCCCGCAATTGTCGCCAGCGCCGCCGCCTCGGTGGTGTGGTACACGTCCGAAGTGGTCAGGTCATTGGTCCCGAGCATCACCTCGAAGGCGTCCCCGGACGCCATGCTCAGCCCGTTGGCCGTGAGGTACTGACTCAGGCTGAAGGCGGTCCCGGTGGGGTCTGCCCCATTGAAGGTGAAATTACTGGCCGCGTCCCGGTAGTGGAACGTAATGGTCTTGCCTTCCCAGCCTTCGCTCATCACGGCAGGCAGCCCCACGGGCACCTGCGTCCCGGCCCGCGTGCCGATGCTGGTGAGGGTCAGCGGATCGGCGGGGCGCTCGCTGAGCCGCACCATCTCGCTCAGCCACACGCCCCGGTTGGTGATGCTGTCGCTCAGGGCCAGCAGTTTGCGGGCAGTGCCCACGCCGCCCGCCGTGGTGGTCATGCGGATGGTGGTGGTGGCACTCGCCAGGAGTTTGCCCTTGCGATGCACGCGCAACGTGGCCGCGTAGCTGGCGGTGGCCGCCTCCGCGCCCGTGGGCGTCCACCAGAAATGGCGGGCGTCCCGGTTGTGGCTCGCCAGGGCCAGCCCGGTCACGCTGAAATCCACGTCATACGGGCTGAGGTCCAGTCCTGGCGTCCGCAGAATGGTGTCGTAATAGAGCTGGAAGGTTTGCCCCTCGGTGGCGTACAACACGGACGGCAGGCTCAGCGTCGGCATGAACAGGTCATCGTCTGCGGTCTTGAGCACTTCTGTCTTGAGGCCGCCCGCGAACGCGGGCGCGAGGGCCAACTGCTTGACGCCCGAAGCCACGCCCAGCCGGAGCCACAGCACGCCCGAACCGCTGAACGCCGTGGCTGCCCAGGCGTCCGGGTTGGGGGTGCCGCTGTTGTATTTCGCGCCGTTCGTTGCGCCGCCCGCGAACGTGCCCCGATAGCCGATATAGCCATCGGTGGAGATGCGGATTTCAAGGGCCGCGCCACCTGGGTTGAGCAGCGCGGGGGCTTTGTGCCGCGTCACGATCTCCACCCCTGCGGCCACGTTGCTCAGGGTCTTGCGAACGTCCAGCAGTACCGCACCTGTCCCGGTCACGACAATCTGCCAATGCAGCACCGTGGGCAGTTTGGCCGGGTTGCCAGGGGTGTTGCCAAACTCGATGTAATCAAAGTTCGTGGGCGTTCCGATGGGGAAGGTGTATGCAGAGAACACGTTGGCGAGCGCGGCAAAGCTGACGATGGCCGAACTGGTCAGCGTTTCCTGTACCAGCGTGCCCAGCGTGGGCTGCACCTCGCCCACCAGGGGCAACAGTTCGCGGGGGCCGCTCAGCAGGGTATTCGTAATATCTGTCCAGGCGGAGGCGGGCGTCACCGTCCCCGCTGGATAGTTGCGTTTGCTGGCCTGAAACCAGGGCGTGTAGTTGATCTGCCCGCCCGCCGCATCGTTCAGGGTGGCGTCGGCCAGATCGGTGTTGTAGCCATAGGCGAAGGCCGGATACCCGCCCGCCGTGGTAAATAGCGTGTTGGTGGCGAAGGCAATACCAAACGGGGTATTTCCGCGCAAAATCGCGTAGAGCTTTTTTGTTCCGTCGCCCACCAGGGCGGAGGTGTCCAATGTCAGGCGGGTGGGCACGCCCACGGGGGCGTTCACGGCAAACGTCTGATTGTGCAGCACCGCCCCCGCTTTGGTGGCCTCAACAATTTGCAAGCGCAGGCTCGTCAGGGGCGCGGTAACAGGTTGCACGGTGATGCTCAGGCGGTCCAGGGCGGCGCGGGGGCCGATGGGAAAGCCGTAGTCGGCAAAGGTGCTGCCCATCGTGCCATAGAGCATGACGCCTTCGCTGACGGCGGAGGCAAAGACGTTTTCCAGCAGGGGCACGCGCACCCCCACCGCCTGAGCGATTTGTACGGCGGGGGCTGCCACGCCCAGCACCGCCGACACGTCGGCCAGCACCCCATCCAACTCGCCCGTGACATCTGCAAGGCTCTGCGCCACCGCCTGCCCCTGCACGCTGAAGGCGTTCAGATTGGCAATGGCGGTCTGCTGCTGCGTCAGCAGGGACTGATACGCGGTTCCCGTCACCCAGGAGGCCACATTCAGCGGTTTGGTCAGGTCCAGCACGCCCGCTGCGTTCTCAATCGGCGTCAGGGTGAGGCTCGTCCCCTGAACTGTGGAACCGCTGCCCAGCGTGAACAGGATGCGAATGTTCGGCGGAGCAGGGTCACTCATCCCGAAGCGGGCGGCGAGCAAGTCAAACTCTGCGCCGTTGTGCATCCACTTGCCCGCATCCCGGTCATAGGTGAGGGGCACACTGCCCATGCCCAGCCTGTCGCCCCTGCGGTACTCGTGCGTCCAGATCAGCGTTGCGGACAGGGGCAGGCTGGACGCGGCGGCCACATCAGGAATGCCGACAAGCCGCGTCACCAATCCACCTCAATCCCGCCCACAGTGGGGCGGGCTGTCGGATAAAGCTCAATGGTCAGATAACCGATGGTGACGTGATCTTTGTAATCCCACCGTGCCCAACCTTTCGCAGCTCCCAACGGGCCTGATTTCTCATAACGTTGCATGTATGTGCCTCCCTCTGCGGCTCGGTCAGCAGCGGCCACGAATAGGTCTTTCTCGACTTCGGTGTCAAACCTCAATGGCCCTTTGAAGGTCACGGGCAAAAGGGGGCGTATTCCGTCTCCTAGCGCGTAGGGCACGCTTGAGCCGGGAGAGCGTTCAATGGTTTGAGAGGGCGGCCCTCGCCCTCCGCCCGTCATGGCTAAGGTGCTGGGGATGATGAATGCGCCGAACGGCCCTAGCAGCACATAGCAGGCGTCGGTCTGCAAGTCGTCAATCAATGCCACGCGGGCCTCCAATTGGAAACGCCCCCAGTGAAAGGGGCGGGAAGTAGGGGGAAGGGGTTGTCAGCCGCGTGCGGTCACGGCGGTAATCACGGCCTCATTGTCCAGAGCGCGGATCAGGGACGCCTGCGCCAGCACTTCCGGGGCGAGGCGCTGGCCCAGCAGGGCGGCGCATTCCAGCCCGCGCCCCCCGCTGATGCGGTACTCCCATGCCGCCACAGGCATAGGGCCGTCATCCAGTTCCACCTGCTCGGTGAGCTGATCCGGCGTGCGGAACGTCTTGAGCGTCACGTCTGCCGGATTGACGGCGGGGAGTGAGTAGTGGAACTTCGCCAGACGGTCCAGCAGGGCGGTGTCCAGCGCCTCAGCCCGGAACTCAAAGAGGTTCCAGACCACCGTGCCGCCCGTGCCCACCGTGGCTGTTGCCTCCAGCGTGTAGGCCGTCACGCCCACGCCAGGATCGTCGGTGTACAGCGTGGATTCCCCGAACGCGCCCGCCCCCGCACCAATGGGCACGCCCACGGCCTGAGTTGTTCCATCTTGCATGGTTCGCAACAGCCTCACGCCCGCCGTGCTGCCATCCGACAGTTCTACCGGAGCACCTGCCACGGCGATTCGTGCCCTGCGGTGCGGCAGGGACGGGGTGAAGCGCAGCCGCCCGCCCTGCGGAACGATGGCGGAAAGGCGTCCTGAATTGGATTTCATCACGCCGTCCCTGAGCAGTTCATAGCCCTCGGTGCTGACATTCCCTTCAGGCGAAATGAAGCTGTAGGACACGCTGCCCGTGATGTCTGCGCCTGCCGCGTCCACCCACTGATACGTCCCTTCTGCTTTGGCCCACGCGGGCACGCGGTTGGGATCAATGGCGAGGTTCTTCGTCCAGGTGTTGCCCAGTTCGGACTCTGGACTGCGACTGATGTAAGTGACAGCGTCTTTGTTCTCATCCTGAGCGAGAAACCATTGCACCGCCGTGACGGGTTTTTCCGCCACCGGGGACAGTTGCTCGATTGCGCCGCGCTCCTCCGGGGCAAGGGTGAGGACTGAGCCGACAGCGGGGCGGCAGTAGAAGTAGGTGGAGGCGTCCACCCCATAGCGCACGTCCACGCCCAGCCCCACGCCGTCCTCCACAAGCTGCCTGAGCAATGCCCCTGCCATCTGGGAATTGCTCTTTTCCACAGCGCGGGCGTTAAAGCCCAGATCAATCACGCGGGCATCGAAATACTGGATCGTGCTGCCCAGTTGCCCGGAAGCCACCACATCCTCCATCAGTGCCCGCACGGTGAGGTGCGCGGGCTGCTCTGGCGTGGTGAATCCCGGCGAGAGTGTCACGGCGTCTAAGCGCAGAGCAAGGGAGCGCAGGATGTACGCCTCCCCGTCCACGTTGCGGCTGTTGCCCCCTTGCCGCACCTGCCCGTAATAAATCGCCCTGAAGTCGTCATTGACCTTGTACCTGATCTGGACGGTGTGCAGGGGCGGGATCAGGATGCCCGCCCCCTTCGCGTCAAACCGCGCTTCTAGGCCGTCACCCTCAGAAGTCACCTGAAGACGCATCCCCGTATTGCGGAGGTGCGTAGCATCGCGTTCAATGGTTTTCAGGTAACTCCCGCCAGGGGTGTAGACGATGAACTGGTAATCCATCTCTTGCATCACGTCAGCCCTCCCAGGCCGGACAGCGGCGGTGGCCCGCCTCGCTGCCCTGTCATGAAGGCCCGCCATTCCGCCACGGCGAGACGCAGCTCACTTGTCCCTGCCCGGAACTCAGGCACGGCCAGCGAGGTGAAGTCGCTGAGGCCCCGGAGGGCGATTTCCGGCAGGCTGATTTCAAAGCGTGGAATGCCCAACTGTGCCCCCGGTCCTGCGCCGAACAATGCCCCGCCCGGCGCACCATTGGCCCCTGTAGCGGCTCCGGCCCCTACACCCGGTAGTGAAGGCGCAACCGCTTGAACCTGCCCCACGATCCGGTTTTCCTCAGCGTTGATGCGCCCCACCACATCGGTAATGTCCCCGCCCGCTGCTGACGTTTCCGCCAGTTCCTTGATGAGTGGCCCGAGGTTGCTTTTGGCAATCAGGGCGTCAATCACGGCCCGCTGGACAAACTTGTCCAGTTGCAGTTTCAGGGCGTCGTTCACGCCGGAGAAATCATTCTTGTTGACGGCATCAAGCAGGACGTTTGACAGGTTGCTGAACAGATCAGCGCCAAACTCATTGAAGATAGCCGACGCCTTCTGCAAGCTCTCTGAAGCCTCTTTGCCCAACGTCTCCGGTGCGCCGCCGAACAGTGACCAGCCCAGCCGCTGCCAGAATCCGGCATTGGCCTTCGTGGTGAGGGCTTCACTGTCGGCTTTCAAGGCGTCATAGAAGGGGTTCAGGAAGCCGTTACGGCCCCCTACCATGCGCTGCCCCATTGCGGCCCGTTCGGCGTCGGCCAGTTCCAGCCATGCTTTCACCTGCGCCTTTACGGCGGGGTTGTTTTTCAGCAGGGCGTCACCGATGCTGCCCACTGCACCGATCACCGCGCCTGCAATGCCCACCACGCCGCCCAGACTGCCCAGCAGCGTGCCGAGACTGCCCGCGTCCGGCCCCTTCTTGAACGCGGCCCAGGAGTCGCGCACCTTGTCCAGTTCTCCCGGCACTTTGGACGCGGCGGCCACGATGCTGCCCAGGCCGTCCACGATTGCGCCTGCACCATCAGCCCCAAACGCCTTGAACACGCTGCTCAGTCCGGTGCTGAGCTTCTGGAAGCCCTCGCCCAGCTTGTCGAGCTTGCTCTGCGCTTCAGCGGTGGCTGCCCCCATGTCCCGCAGGTCACGGGCAATGGCGCGGATGGTGGCCGCCGCCTTGTCGCCTTCCTCGCTGCCATCCGCCAGAGACACGCCCAGGCGGTCCAACAGGGGCAGCATGTCCAGCGCCGAAGCGTTGAACTCCTGCTGTGTGACGGTGCCTTCCCGCAGGCCCTGACTGAGCTTGATGGCCGACTGTGCCAAGTCTGCGGCCTTCTCCTGTGCCAGCGTGCCCACTTCATCGGCTAGCCGTTTGGTGGGGTCAATGCTGGCCGTGGTGGCATCCAGCAGGAGGCGCACACTCGCCGCGCCCGCTGCCCCGGCTGGCCCCAGGCGTTCCAGGTTTACCAGCAGTCTCAGTAGCGCCGCCTCCTGTTCGATCAGCGCGGCGTTGTAGGCGTCCGCGTCAGACGCGCCGGATTCATAGCTGGCGTGTGCCTCGTCAATCTTGGAGGTGATCGCGCCGATGGTGTTTTCCAGTCCGGCGGTGCCGCTGTCCTTGCCCGTGATGAGCAGAGGCGCATTGTTGATGCTGTCAATAATGACTTTCAGGGTGTCAAGCTGCGAGGCGGTCAGCTTGCCCTTCTGGTAGGCGTCTTCCAGCCCTTCGTTCAGGCCGCGTAGGGTTTCAGAATCTGACAGATCGAACGCGCCGCCCATGATCTGCGCCGCGTAGTCCTGAAACACGTTCTCTACCGGGCCGCCTGCTTTGCTGGCCCGCTCCCAGCCGTCCGTGATGGCGTCTGCCGTGATGCCCGTCAGGATGCCTGCGTACTCCTTCGCACCCTCTACGCCGTCCGTCAGGCCCTGCCTCACGCCGTCCGGGAGCATCTTGCCCATGTCAGAGGCCAGGAACTCGGCAATCTCGCCCGTGATGGCCTGAATCTGTACGGGGTCCGAGGCGGCTTCCAGCCGATCCATGAGGCTCTGCGCCGTCATGATGCCTTCCAGTTGCTTGCCCAGATCAACCGGGTTCGCGCTGTTCCACGCATCCCACAGCTTCAGGGCTTCATCGGCCCCCAGCCTGCTCAGCCGGATCATTTCACCCAGCTCATCCCGCGTCATCTTCCCGGCGTTCTGAATGGCTTCCTCAAGATTGAAGAATGATTCTATCGTGGTGTCGGTAGCCACGCCGATGCCGCGCAGTTCATTGTCGGTCTGGAAGCGTGGCCCGCCCTGATCCGTCACCATCTGGGCCAAGTCCTCAAAGTTCATGTCAACGATGTGGCCGCGAATCAGCCGCGCCAGATCGGAGTCCCCAAAGCCCTTTGCCACCAGATCGGCCAGGATGCTGCCCAGTTCTTCCGGGTCAATCCCCATCATGGCCTCTAGCAGCCTGTCCGCCTCGCCAGGGGCCAGCGTGCCCTGCGAGGGATCGTCAAATCGGGCCGTGTTCTTGACGCCCCGCCCTTGCAGGTTGTCCAGCAGTTGCACGTCCCGCGCCCCGTTCAAGTCCTTCAGGATGCTCAGCAGGGTCTGAACCTGAATGGCAGACAACGCCCCCGTTTTGCCCATATCCTCAATGCTCTGCGCCCATGCGTCTGCCACGCCCGGTTCTGCCAGTTCGTCGCGCAGAATGACGATTCGGTTGTAGAGGGTATCGTACTGGGCGCGGGTGCTGGAGGCGGCCTGCGCGGTGGTCGCCAGATCGCGCCCGCCCAGATTCAGCTTGTCCAGCGTGCCCAGGGCCTCATTCCCGGCCTTCACGCCATCGGCCAGCGCTTGATTGAACTCCTCCTGTCCCTTCTTGGCCGCTTCCGTTGCTGTCCGCATGGTGTTCAGGCGGGCCGTGCGGGCGTTTTCCACCGTTTCGAGATACTGGGCCTGTGCTTTCTCGCGTAGGGCCTGTTCGTTGGGCTTGCCCGCCGCATCCTGATAGGCCAGATTGCGCGTGGCGCGGGCGATTTTCTCCTGACGATCAAACTCCTGCTGGCTGTACAGTTTTGTCAGGGCCAGTTGCTTCTTGAGATCGCCTTCATGGGCGCGAACGTCCTCATCCGCAATGGACTTCAGGCGGGCAGAGGTGGACTTGGCCGCGTCAATCTTCAGCCCGGCGAGTTCCTGAGCAAGCTGCTTCTGCTCCTGCGCCACGGTGCGGGCCGCGCCACGTTCGGCCTTGTTCTGCTCAGCACGCGCCGCTTCATTGGCCTGCTTCTCAACCCGGTATGCCTCGGCAACAGCAGTGCGCCGGGCCTGTTCGATGGCCGCCGTGTCGGCCCCTTCCACCTTCTTGCGCTCATTGGCGGTCTGTTGGGCTGCCCGCACGGCCTGTTCGCGCACCCGCCTGTTGATGGTTTCCTCGGCAGCGATGATCTGCGGCCCGGTCTGCGTGATGATGGCCTGACGCTTGGCCGCGTCATCCTGCGCCAGTTCCAGGCGCTCAGCCTGTGACTGCTTGAGGGTATCGAGCCCGCGCCGCGCTTCACGCTCACGGCCTGCGGCAGCATCGGCGGCAATCTGTGTAGAGAGCTGCTGAAGTTCCTTCTCTCTGGCCTCCTGCTTCTTGGCGTCCTGCTCAGCCTGAGTCGCCGCCGCCTTCCGGCTCTGATAGGCGGCCTGTTCGATCTGGACAACCGCCGCTTTCGCCTTGTTCTCGCCTTGCCAAGTGTCCATATTGGCTTTTGCAACCCGGATAGCCTCAGCATTCCCACTCTTGGCAGCGCGTTCCTGCTCTTTGATGAGCTTCAGCGCGTCGTCCCCGTATTTCTTCAGATCGGCCTGCGTGGCGATGTAGTCATCCGCGCCCCGCTTGACCCCGCCCAGGCCCTTCTGAACGGCAGCCAGTGCCGCAGCGTTCCCGTCGCTGGCATCCCCGAACGCCTTCATATCGGCGGTGGCCTTACCCAGTACCTTTGTCAGCCACACATCGCCGGGCTTGTCTTTCAGCGCCTTCTCTGCCTTTCCCAGCGCTGCGACAAGCTGCTGTGCCTTGATGACCTGATCGGCGGTGAAAATGCCGTCTTCCTGCCCCTGTGGCTTGACGGGTTTGTCTTTGGGGGGGTTGACGCCCAGCGCGGGCAGCATGTCACCGGGCCGCACGATCCAGTTCGGTGTGCCCAGCTTGTTGATTGCCACATCACCCACGGGATTGATGCCGGGGCTGATGGCATTCCCGTACTTGTCAAATTTCCCGCCGTTGGCCTCATAGGTGACGCGGTTGTTCCCACGCACCATGTCCACGCCGTCTTTCTTGCCGATGTAGACGCCCGTGTGATTCTGCCCGCCTTCGGTGTAGAACACCACATCACCGGGCTTTAAGTCCTTCGGGTTATACCGCTGAGCAAATCCAGCTTTCAGCAGATTGCGGGCCGCGTCGGTGGCTTCCACCTTGCCATCCGCGTTGCTGTCCGTCTGGAACAGGGCGTTGATCTTCGCCTCTGCTTCTGGCGCAGCCTTATCCAACGTCAGGCGCACCCACTTGGCGCAGAAGTTCACGATGCTGTCCGCCGTCACGTCGCCCAGCTTCCCCTTGCTGGCCTCTACCACCATTGCGCCCAGCGCATCCGCGCCAGAGGCCGTGAGGGCTAGGCCGCTAGCCCCATCATCCTGCCCAGGCAGCACCGGGCCAACAAACGTCCCATTCTTGATGGATTCAGTGCGGACTTGCAGTTCAAGCACTTTGACCTGAGCTTCCAGCCCTGCAACCTTCTCCGCCTGATTCTCAAGGCGGGTCTGAATCGGGGCGGAAACGCTGCCAGAAAACCGCTTCTGAGCATCGGCGGTGCTCTGAAGGCGGGTCATCTCCCCTTTCTCCGCCGCAAGCTGCTTCTGAAGGGTTTCCAGTTCCTTGCCCAGCGCCGTCTTTTCAACTTCAGCACTGCGCTTGTCCAGATTGTCCAGCATCTTGAAGAGATCGATGAGGGCTGAGACGCCAGAGGTTGCTGCTTCCACCAGTGTCGTAATGGCCGGGGCAAATACTTCCCCAATGGTGTCCTTGAAGATTTGAAAGGTGGTGTTCAGCTTGGCCTGTGCGCCCTGCAAGCCTTCCATGCGGGTCTTTGCGTCCCGTTCGGCGCGGCCCCGATCATCCATCTTGGCGATGTAATCCGCAATGCTGCTTGTGCCCGCCTTGTAACTGGCCGTCAGTACGCGCTGGGCATCGGTGCCTGCCACCTTGTAGAGAAATGCAGCACGGTCCTCTTCCGTCATCTTGTCCATTTGGCTGATGACTTCGCCCAGTACGGTAACCATGTCCCGCTGTGCGCCCGTGCCATCAAAGACTTTGATGTTGTACTTGTCCAGCGCTTCAATGACGACTGGCATACTGGACGTGAGGCGCTGAAGCATCACGCGCACACTCGTACCTGCGTCGCTGCCCCGGATGCCACGATCTGCCATCAGGCCCAGCACGGCCACGGTTTCCTCAAGGCTCATGCCCGCATTGCTGGCAACGTTGCCGACCTGCTGGAGGCTGACGCCCATCGTGTTCACGTCCAGCGCCGTCTTGTTCGCGCCGTTCGCAATGGCGTCCGCCACGCGCATCATGTTCGCGCCCTGGATGTTGAAGGTGTTCATGGCTGCGCCCGCAATCAGCACGGCATTGTTCAGATCGGAACCCGTGGCACGCATCAGGACCGTGACGGCCTTTGCCGCTCCGCCCATCACGTCCTCTACGCCCCGGCCCGCCTTGAACAGTTCCTCCTGAACCTGCCCGATCTGGTTCACGTTCAAGCCAAACTCAAGCGCCAGGCTCTTGGCCTGATCCTTCAGCCCCTTGAATGTCTCGCCTGTGGCATCGGAGACGGCCTTCACGCCCTGCATCTGGGCTTCAAACTTGCCGTACTCGTTGACGGCTGACATGATGCCCGCTGTCAACAGGCCCACGGCTACCGTCGTCACGCCGATGGCGATGCCCAGAGGGCCGAACGCTGCCGCCGCGCTGCCGATGGCAGAACCAAACATGTTGGCTTGTCCCGCCGCCGCGCCCAGCGCCCCACCCATCTGCCCGATGATCGGGAAGCCCATGCGGAGGGCATTGAAGATGTTGCCGCTCAGCCCGCCCGCGTTGATGCCACCTGCAATGGTGTTTGCTTCACGGCCCAGACGGGCAAGTTCACGGTTGACTTGCCCCAGTTGGGTAGTCGTGAGCTGCCCGGAGGCCACAAGCGCCTGTAGGCGGGCTTGAAGCGTGGTGCTGGCTGTGGTGTAGGTGGCAATGGCCGCCTGAAACTGCTGGGAGTTGCGCGAGACGCCCGCCGTTGCAGTGTCGAATGCTGTCCGCATGGCCGCCGCGTCCGTCCTGATCTTCTGGAAGGCGTCGGTATTGATGCTTCGCAGGGACGTGGTGAGGCGAGTCAGGCCCGCGTCAAGCGCCCGGAAGTCTGCCGTCCCAGCCTGTGCGCCGCTGGCCGCCGTGCGGAGCTGGGCTTGCAGGCTGCTCAGGCTTGCGCCGAACGCCGCCGCGTCAATCTCGCCGCGCTTCCACTGGTTGTTCAGGGCTTGCAGATCGTTCAGAAGCTGACGGTTGGCCGCCGAAATGCCGCCCTGCCCGCCTGCCCCGCCGCCGCCCGGCCCGCCACTGTTGCCCAGCGCCCGCAGTTGCGCGATGAGGCTTTGAAGGGCCGTGATCTGGGCATTGATGTTCGTGTACACCGCTTGCAGCGCCGTGGTGTTCACCGTCAGGACGTACTGAGTGCGCCCAGTCAGGCCGGACAGCAGCGCTTTCAAGGTGTTAATGTCATTGGCCGCCGACTGGACGCCGTTCACCTTTAGGTTGACGGTCACGGTGCTGATTCGCAGGTTCCTGAGTTCAGTGGTGGCCGTCGCCATATCCAGCTTGACTTTGAGCTGAATGTCCTGTCGCTGAAGTTGCGCGATGCTGCGCTGCAAGGTGGCTTTGCTGGCCGTCTCGTCAATCACCAGGGCCAGCTTGAGGGGCTGTTTGCCGACTTCCGCCCTCGCCTGTGCCAGCTTCTGATCCAGGAGGGTGCGGTTGCCGTCAATATCGAAAACCAAGCGGCCTAGTGTCGTCATATCGCCTCCACGGGGCAAAAGAAAAGCCCCGCTCTAGGCGGGGGCGGGTGTTCTCAGATTTTGAGGGGCTAGGTGTACTTGCTCATGTACAGGCTCCGGTAATGGATCAGGCAGAACAGCCACACCAGCGGAAGGCCGATAAAACTTGTGCTGATGCCAATGGCGATGGCCGCGACAAACCAGACAATGCCCCAGATAATTTCACCGATCACCAGGAAGCCCAGCCCTGTCACCAGCGCATTCAGCCAGAACCCAGACCAGTACCACGGCGCGTTCTGCTTGTTCTGTTGCTGCTGGACAGTGACGCGGGCCTGAGCGCGGTAGGTTTCTTCTTCCATGATCCGCTGTCGATCTGTCTCAGTCAGCAGCGGGGCGGGCTTCTCCGGGCTGGGTTGTGTCATGCCCCGCAGCATAAACCGCCCCGGCGCTCGGCAGGGGCGGAAGTGGGGGAGGGTTGGGGGCTACGGACGGTTGAGTGCGACAACAAGTTGCTCAATATCGCGCACCTGATAGAACGTGTGAGGACTGCCATTATCAAGGCGCAGGGTGTAAATCGGTTTTCCATCGCGCTTCAGAACCATCGTCGTTATTGAGCGCTGCTCCGTCCATTGTAGATAAGAACCATCATGAGTCTCAAAAGACTCAACAGCAACTTTTTTGCTCAGTTCATAGGCGCTCATGGCTGGACCCAATTCCGGGACAAGTGGTTGCGCGTCATTTCTCCCCCATCCCAAAATCCCAGTCAATCAGCGAGAGATGTAGCGTGGGAATACCGTTCACCTCCACAACCTCGCAACCCGCATGGGGTGTACGCACGCCATTGATGAACAACTCGTATTCCACGCGGCGCGTGCCTTCTGAGCGCATGATGCGCGGCATGATCTGGACTGCCGCCTTTTTCTCAGGCCAATTGGCAGCATAGGAGGCGTAAGTGACAGTGGAGCCATCTGGCAGTTTCTCGCTGTGCTGACTCACTTCTCCCCCTTCCGCTGGATCACGATTTCAAGGCCCAGCGCGTCCAACAGGCGAGGCCACAGGCTGCGCCGATCTATCAGATTGCTGCCCAGCGTGCGACTCACTGCCGTCTGATGGGAGCCGAGCAGGGCAGCCAAGTCCTTCTGTGTCAGCCCCTTCTCCTTCATGGCGGCGTCTGCCGCGCCTCTGGCGTCTGGGAGGTTCATAGTCTTAGTGTACTACAGAGTTACGCATATTGACAGATATAACAGACTAGGATATATTTAGATCAGCAGAGAGGGCGGGTTTCCCGCGAAGAAAGCCCCGCCCTTCTGACTCTCCCCCCAAGAGGTAAGAATCATGACCCAGCCTAGCACCCGCGCCACCGCCCGCACCTTCACCGCCCACCACATTGACCGTGAATGCGGCGTCGTGGTTCACGTTCAGGATTACGCCGTCACCATCGCCCGCACGGCACGCGGCCTGATTGCCACCGTGGACGGCGTTCAGGTGCCCGTGCTGGAAGCAGACCGCATCCTCCGCACCGCCGCCCGCGTGGAAGTCATGAGCGAAGTGCTGGAAGCCGCCCCCATCGGCAAGCCCGCCGCGTGCAACCTGCACAAAGAACTGGGCGCACTCGGCTACCGCTCGCACTACGCGCTGGCCGCCGAAGTGCTGGGCAAGCCCGTACCCTCGCTGGCCGCCCTGAGCGCAGAGGACGCTGCCACGGTTCGCCAGTACGCCTACGGGCAGCTTGGGCGGGTGGCATGAAGCACCTGCGTTCTGATCCATTCGACGCTGCCCTGTTCCTCTGCGCCGTGCTGGCCGTGCTGCTGCTGGCGCGGGCGCTGGGGATGCTGCCCTGACGCCCGCTGATGAGCCGCCCACGCCCCCGTCACTGGGGGCGTTCTGCTGTGGCAATGATCCGCTGAGCAAACGGAAGGACAGACAGCCACACGTCATCCGGGCAGTCCCCACGCTCCCACCATTTGCAGATTGCCTCTGCCGTCTCCCGCGCCATGCCGGGAATCGGCTGGGAGGCGGGCACACTGTCCTCTGTGCCGTCCAGCAGGCCATACGGGGCGTAAGCGAACAGCTCCCACGCCATGTCCCGCGCCAGGTTCGGCGCTTCCTTGACGCGGCGGCGCTGCGCCATCTTCTCGCAGTCCTCATCAGAGAACTTGCTGAAGGCGTAGCGCAACTGGCTTTGATCCCGCATGTGTCTGACGAAGCCCCATTCCTCAATCAGCATCTGAACCTGCGCGTCTGTCAGATCACCCGACAGCAGCCTATCCACCATGCCCGGATACACCGAGGCGAACACGGCGAACACGCGGGCAGGCGTCAGGGCCAGCGGGTGCGCCTCCGCCTCAGCCTGCGTCATTGAGCTGAATCCCAGCCAGACGTGCGAGGTTCGCAAACACGCGGCCTATCGCCTCGTCACTCAGCATTTCGTCCAGCCACGCGGCGTCTACTTCCTTGTATTGCGGGTCCGGGCGGCGACGGTTCAGGACGCCCACGATGAACGGCGCGGCGCTGCCATCCTCGCCCAGTTCCTTCAGCAGTTCGGCGCGTTCCTTGCGGGTGAAGTCCTGATCCAGAAACTCCCTGTCCCCCACCTTGAACAGCCCACGCGGCTCATTCGTGACTTCCTGCCAGGTGTACTTCTTGCGTCTTGCAGGGGTTTCTGTCACTTAAGTCGCCTCCATCTCAATGGTTTTCATGTAAAAGCCACGCTCAAGGCGCGGCACTCTGTATTTGATGCCGTCATGTGTCAGGCGGACGCGAGAGGAAAGCGGGGCGGTCACGAAAAATGGCCCACCCCGCAACACCCCGTCCTCCACCGTCGCGCCCCATACGGTGAGCGCGGGTGGCCCGCCCTTGCGGCGCGACAGGTGAAGTTCAGGGATCATGGTTAGGCGGCGGGGGCGTCGTAATGCAGTTTGCCCGTGCCCGTGCCCTTGAACGCGGTGTTGGCAATCGCCCGTGCGCCGCTCATGGGATCAGGCTCAGACAGCACCACTTCGCCGCTGTACTTGGCCCCAGAGGCGCGGGTAATGCGTGCGCCAATGTTCGCGCCGCTGCCCGACTTCAGGGCGGTCTCGATGAGGGTGTTGACGGTGGCATTCTTTTCAGTGGCCGCCGTCGTGAAGCTGATTGTCCAGGCCACACCTGTCTTTGCGGCGTACTGGAACGCGCCGTCTGCGTCATCGGCGTAAGCGTCAAAGGTGGCGATGTTGCCTGCGGGTGTCAGCTTGACTTCGCCCAGGATTGGCACTTGTACCCAGACGAGTGCGCCAACGCCAGCGGGGCGGAACGCGACTTCCAGCTTATCGGTGGACGCGCTTTCGGGGGTGCTACCTTCGGCGGCAAATGCAGCAAATTCGGACATGTTCTCTCCTGTGAGAATCCCGCGCAGTCACGCGGGCGAGAGGGTTAAAGGTTGTGGGCCTTCGCGTAAGCATCAAGCGTCCGGTTTGCTTCCGCCTTGCTGCTGCCCGTAGTGGACAGCCGATGGCCGTTGACTTCCCGCGTTACCGTCACCATGCCGGATTCCTCCGGCTCAGCGGCGGGCGGGGCGGCGGGCACGGTTTCGGGTTCCGTCACAGGCTTCGCGGCGGGCTTAGGTGCAGTTCTCTTGCTCGGCACGGTGGCCTCCTTACTTCACGATCAGGGCGGACAGCATCAGGGTTGCGTAATAGCCGCCGCCCTGCGCGTCTGCCATCGGTTCCGGGCGATTCTGCCGCTGCACACTGCCGGGCAGGTATTCCGTCACCCCGTCCAGATCGGTGTCAATCTCGTCCACGTTGTCCAGCAACTGCCTCAGAATCTCAGTCAGTTGAGCGCGGGCGGCGGGGGCCTGCTGAAGTGTGGAGGGCTTGGCGTACACCGTCACGCGGGGATAGACGCGCAAGGCATCGTGTCCCCGGTAGAACGGCGTGTCCACTCCCCCATCAGAAGCCCAAATCACCCCGTAGAGGGGCAGGCCACCTGGGGCCGCACCATCCCAGTACACATGCCCCGCGAGGGCCGGAAGGGCGTTGCAGTAGCCGTAGAGCGTACTCACAGGCCCACCGCCCGCCGCGCCGCCTCGTGAATGTCAGGATCGTGCAGGGCTTTGGTGAGGTAATCGCGCCCGCCTTGACTCGGGGGCCGTTCGATCAGCTCCCGCGCTTCGGGGGGTGGGTTGTTCACCGCGCCCACGCTCACGCTCAGGCCAGGGCCGGGAATGGCCCCGATGCTGGCAGCGAGGCGTCCGCCCTGGATGGCCGGGTAGTCGCCGGGCTTGCTGCTGGGGTTGAGGTTGCCGGGGTGGCGGACACCTGCGCCGGGATGAGACAGCTTCTCTCTCAGTTCCAGCGCGGCGGCATAACCAGCACGTCTCAGGGCGGCCATGATGACTTGATCTGCTGCGTCTGCCATGTCACCTCCCCGTGGGGCTGCCCAGCCACAGTTCGTAAATCTGATGCTGGCCCCCGATCTCACGCGGCGGCCCCTGCTTGATGAGCGGCCTCGCTGAACCGTTCACGCGGATGATGATTTCCCCGCCCTCAGCATCAGGCCACGGGAACCACGCCGTAAAGCAGCGCGATACCGGAAGGCTGCCCACAACCCCGTTAACGATCTCGGCAGTCTTGGAACGCAGCGTTTGGTCCTGATCGCTTGCAGGCTGAGTCACCAGCACGTTCACCGTGGCCCCTCCCCCCATCGGCAACCCCGTGTTGGGATCAAGGGGCGCGGGCGTCAGGCGTTCCACGGTGAGGGTGTCCTTCATCAGCCGGGGGTTGAGGTGCATGTCACACCCCCACGTGACGCCACGGGGCCAGCAGTGACAGCACGCCGGGGGGCAAAGCGTCGGCGTTGGGCAGAGCGTACTGGGTTTCCACGTCCCCCAGCCTCTCCGCCTTGATCCCCACAGGCTGCGCCGTCAAGCCTTCTGCCGTGAGCACGATGGCCTGCCTGAGAGCGTTGGGCAGCTCCTGAGCCGTCCAGCCAGTGCTGAATGCCACCGTCACCACGCTGAGCGGCGTAAACTCTGAGGCCAAGGCATCCAGACGCACACTGAGTGCATCAAAGATGCACTCAGCCGTCCGGTCCACGCCATCCATTGTCACGCTCCCCAGCCCAGTCACGGGCCAGTACCGCAAGACCTCCGGCCCCAGCCGCCGCTTTCCATACAGCGGGACGCCCAGCCCGCGCTGCACGTTGCGCATCCGGTAGTCAGCCACCCATTCCCGCTTTGCCAGATCGGGAAGGCCAGGGCAGAGCGCGGCAGCCACCAACGCCTCGGCACGGTCCAAAGCTTGTTGCGGCGTGGGCGTGGTCTGCACCAGATCACCGACGCTCAGCAGGCTCACGGGATTACTCCGCTGCGCCCAGATCAATCAGGCGTTGGGCCTCATCTGCCGAGAAGGTGGCCGTCTCGCCCGCGTTGTACAAGTGATAGCCGCGCAGGAACGTCACCGCCTGCGTGTCCTGGCCTTCCACGATGCCGGGGTTGGTCAGATCGCCCGTCGTGACACCCTGCCGGGGATCAGGCTCGTTGGGGCGCAGCACGGGCAGGTTCTCACCCGCCAGGCTCTTGTCAGCATTGGCCCCGGTGCGGCGATCCGTCTCTGCGCCGTCTTCCAGTTGCCTAACGATACCGCCCGTGGGCACGACGCCCGCCGAGGTGTCAGTCTGTTTCTCGGCTTCCTTGGCCTGACGCTTGGCAGCGCCCGCAATAGCGGCGGCCTGAGCGTCCACAGTGCCATCGGCCTGAACAGCGGTGGCAGGGTCCGTGGTTTCCGCCGTGGGCACGCGGGGGTCATTGCTAACGGGGGTGGTCTGTTCCTTTTTAGGTGCCATGATGCAACCTCCTGGGTTGGGGTGTCCGCCCGGTTGGAGGCGGACAGTGCTTAGCGATCAGTGACGGTTGCCAGATCAACGCGGCCCACGGCCAGCGCTTTGTTGTGGCGCAGGGCCAGGTCATGCCGGGTCCGGGCACGGAACAGCGTCTGATCGGTGGAGAAGGCGTTGACGAGGGTGGTGCCGTTGAAGTAGCTGCCTTCAGTGGAGGTGTCCAGCGCCAGCGCCAGCGCTTCCCCGATCAGCACCTCGCTCCAGTCACCGAAGTACAGTTCCGTCCCTGCCGTTCCGCCTGCGGTGGTCAGGTTGCTGGGAATCTGGTTGCTGATCTTGTACGGCACGCCCAGCAGGCGTCCGGCGTCCATTTCCTCGCGATAGATGTATTCGCCCGTGGTGGACAGCACGTTGTAGAACCGGCTTTCCACGTCACTGTTGAAAATCCAGCCCATGCGACGCATCGGGATGTTCGCACCACGGATCAGCGCCCGCAGGCCGCCCAGCGCAGCCGTCAGGGTGGCGTAGGTGACCTTGTTGCCTGCCGCCACCTGATTCAGGATGCCGGTGGGCGTGTTGGAGGTGCCGTCACCGCGCAGGAAAGCCAGGTCCTCGCGCAGGCTCAGGCCCATCCCGATATCGTCAACGATCATCTGGTTGACGCGGCCCGTGGTGTCATGCAGCAGCTCGTTCGAGGCGGGCACGATCACGGCCAGCTTCTTGGCGTTCAGTTGCACAATGTCCGTGGTGGGCTGCTGCACGGGCAGGTTGTTCAACTCACCCGCGTAGGCACCGCTCACGCCACCGTTCTGGCGGTGAATGGTGAGGTTGCCGTTGGGCATCGGGATCACCTGTGCGCCCGAACCGCGCACGGCGGCCATCGGGTACAGCAGTTCGATCATGTCAGCGGCGTACTGGGTTTCCACCAGATTCCCGCCGTCCCCAGCCACGCCCGTGCTGAGCGAACGGGTGACAGCATCAGCAGTGGCCTTGTCGCCATACGTCTGCTCAATGAAGTCAGCGGCGCGGATGTTGCCACCACTGCGGGCGGCCACGGCCAAACCACGCGCAGCATTGCCGATGCGCTGAATGACATGGTGCTGACGCTCTTCCTTGCTCATTGGCACGCTACGAATGCCAGCGCCGGGGGTGGTGTCGCCTCCATAAATCGGGGGGCGGCGGTTGGCAGCTTCAGCAGCACCGCGCTGGGTTTCGGCCTCGGTTTCTGCCGCTTCCTTCTCGGCCTTCAGGCGGGCAATCTCGGCCTGATCGGCAGCGCGGGCGGTGGTCAGCTCTTCGCTGAAGGTTTCACGAATCTGCTTCAGCTCTTCGGGGGTCAGTGGCATGGGGTGTCCTCCTGTGGACAGACGAAAGCCGCCCACTGAGGGGCGGCAGGGCAAGAATGTGGGTGTCGGGGGAGTTGCCAAATGCCTCAGCGGCAGGGGCTAGCCTGCTGGAGGGCGGGGGCTTGTCTGAGCCACGCTTCGCAAAGCCTGTCGAACATCATCCAGAGTGGGGCCGACTTCCGCTGGCTGTTCCGGCGGAGTTTCGGCGGGCATCGGAACGATTGCGGGCGGTTCTGGCACGTTTCGGGCGGTTCTGGCCTCTTTGGCATCCAATTCGGCCACAACACGGGCCGAAACAGCCTGAATGTCAGCTTCCGACAGGCGAAACATCACGCTATCCGCCTGACGTTCAGTGGCAACCTCGCCCACAGCCTGCCACTGGGGCAGCACCTCTACAGCTTCGCCGCCCAGACTGACGTTGCCGGACTCATCGACGCTGTATTCCTTGCGGAAATATCGGCGGCTCTCATAGTCCACGTACACGCAAAAATCGTCATAAATGGCGATGAGTTGGCAGCGCCAGTCGCTCATCTCATTGATGGCGGCATACAGGCGGCTGGAGAGGGTCTGGTGTTCCAGCACGCCCGCCGCTCGCGTCTCATCACTGCGGGCATCCAGGGCACGCCCCACCTCTTCCGCCGTGATGATCTCTTCCGCGCCATGCAGCTTGACGCCCTTAGCGCGGGCCTGGAACAGGCTGGGCTTGTTGCTGGGCAAGGTCACCACGCTCAGTTCATCCATCGCATCGGCCTGGATGCTGATGTGATCGGCGGCCCGCTCCTGCTTGTACTCGTCAAAGCGCACGGAGAAAGCCCGCAGAACCCCGCTCCGCACAAGGGCGGTAATGCTGGCCCCAGCAGGCGTCCGGGCGTCCGGGTGAATCTCCGCTTCGGCCCATAGTTGACTGCCCCGGTATTCCACACTCGTGACCGTACCAATGGGATTATCGGTATCATGGTTGAAGAGGAGCACTGGGTTGGTTTTGAAGCCGTCCAAGGCGCGTTGAGAGAACTTGATGCGCGTGCCAAAGCTGTCCGTCACACTTGAGTCATTCGCCACGCCCGCGATCTTCACCGCGCCGTCCGTGGCGTCCTGCACCGTGCGAACCTGGGCCACCAGATACTGGCCGGGCTTCAGGCTCGGGTCTGTCGTTCTGTTCGTCATGGTTCACCTCGGGAAGGGGCGGCAGCATGGCGTTACGCCCATGCCTGGGCTTGATGGTGGCTCGGGGATCAGGTGGGGACATAGAGGGCCTTTGCTTCCGCCTTGAGGGCTTCGTAGGCCAGCGCCAAATCCCCGCCACTGGCCGTCAACGCCGCCCGACGATGCTGCATGGCGCGGGCCGCCACATCACTCCCCAGCGCCTCCCACCGCTCCTGGGCGGTACGGGCCGCCGCTTGTGGGTCCGGGGCGTTCTTGAGCAGGCGGTATTCCTCTGCCCACATCTGGCGATACCGGGCAGGTGATGGTGGCTCGTCAGGGGGTTGATCCTCTGGCGGCGGCTCAGCGTCCTGGGGCTTCAGATCATGCCGGATGTTCAAGCTGCCGGGAACCATCCAGACGTTCGGCTGCCCGTCCGGTTCATACCCACGGGCGGCGCGGTATTCCTCGCGGCTGATCGCCCCGGTTTTGAGTTCATCAAGCTGCCGTTTTTCCAGCGCAGCCAAGTCCTCTTCCACTGGGCTTTCAATGCGGACGCGGACGCCGGGAAAGCGGACAGAAAGCCGATTGAACAGACGTTCCATGCGCTTTCGGTGCGGGTCCAGCGTCTGCGCCTGATACACCGCCTGCGCGGCGCTGAAGGTATCCGCCCCCAGAGCGCCCGTGTCCGTGTAGCCCACCACTGGCCCCGGCACGCCGAAGTGCATCAGGATGTCCTGTCGACTGGCCTTCGTGATCTCAGGGAAGGCCAGGTCCTTGAAGGCGGGGGCAATGCTCCGCAGTTTCAGGCCGCCCCACAGGGGAGCCACCTTGCCGCTGTTGTACATGCCCTGGTACGTCTCGTTCCAGCTCTCGCGGAGGGCGGCAGCAGCATCCACGCCGGGGTAGGGTTGATCAGATTCCAAGACACCGCCCGGCATGGCGTTGTTTGCAAAGTAGAACCGGGCATAGGCCCGCACTTCAGCATCCAGCGTGATGCTGTTGGCCCCGGCTTGCACCGCGCTGCTGCCCGCGTAGGGGTTGACTGGATCAGGAATGCGGACTTCCAGCACGCCAAGGCCAGAAGCATCAGGGCGGGCCGTGAAAGGCGGGAAGTACAGTTGCTGACCATTCAGCGTGCGGTAGCGGTACTGACTGATGAAGCCGGTGGGGTCCGGCACGGCATCAAGCAGGTGTGGGTAGAGAACGTGGAGTTCACGAGGCTCCCCATTCACACCGTCCACCACCAGCAGGGCAGCGCGGCCCAGCAGGGACAGGTGCTGCTGCATGACGTGACGCAGGCTCACACCATCATGGGCCTGACAGGGATTGTCCAGCAGGCGGGCCAGCGGGTGAGTGGGTTCCTCCTCCCAGCGTCCTCCCCGGCGTGCGCGTTCCACATGCACGGGCAGAGTGGAAATGTCCTCAGCAATACGGGAGACGGCGACGTGGACAACGCCGACATTGTTTTGCAGGCGCTCCCCATCATTCAGGTTGACTTGGCCGGACTCACGCCCGCCGCTCTGGAAGACGCTCCACCAGCCGCCAATACCACCAGGGGCATAGAGGCCGGGGCCGTCGGCACGTTTGCGGGTCAGGGCCGCGCCCATGCGTTGAATTAGGTTCATCGGCCCTCCTTTGGGTTGCCTACCATCCGAAATGCTCACTGGCAGGCTTCAGTTTCAGGACGCTCCAAGCATCGGCGTCGGCCAAGTCGAACGGCTTGAACTCGGGCACACGCTTCAGGCTCTTGAACCGGGTGTCATGCGTGCCCTCAGCGTCCAACACCTCGCCCCGATCCCGCATTCCCTTCACGGCCTGCCAGCGCTCCCGCTTGCCACCCGTCGCCGTGGTGGCCTTCACCTCGTCATAACGCGGCTTGAACGTGCCGGGCAGGATCAAGCCTTCCTCGCTCATGGCCTTCCAGACGTTGTTGTACTGATCGCGCCACAAGTCACCGCCCTGGTTTGTCTCAATGCCCACGGTGGACGCCCTGAGTTCGATGGCCTTCAGGATCACGCGGCGCATCAGGGCGTCCGTGCCCTCAATGCCCTCCCAGGCGTACAGGGTGATGATCTTCCCGTCTGCCCGCCGTCCTGCGGCGCTGATGGCTTGAGAATCGCTCTGATCGGTTTCCGTCACCGCAATATCCGCCCATACCTGCACGTCCGAGAGCGTTTCGAGGGGCGGGTAGGGGATCGCGTGGAAGTCATAACCCTTGTACAGCGTGCCCTTGCTGCTGCCGATCTCGTTTTGCTTTTCCTCGGTGAAGGCCACGGGGCCGATGTCATTTAACTCCGCTTCCAGCACGGGCAAGGGGCGGGCGTCAGGCCAGGTGCTCACGCCTGCCGTGATGAAGTGGCGCGGCGTGCCGTTGCTGTCCCGGCGCGTCTCGTACTCAAAGCCCGTAATGGCCGGGTGCGGGCCGCTGATGTAGCGATCCATCAGGAACTCAGCCGGATACTCCGGGTTCGCGTTGGCGAGGCGCGTCACGACGCCGTGCGGGTTGATGATGTTCTGGAGAAACATGATGACGCGGGACGGCGCACCGGCTGGGATGATGCTGTTCTGAATCACCTTGAGTTTCTTCTCGGTGGTTTTCAGGGTGTCGAGCTTCTCGTCAATGTCGTCAAAAATGATGACATCGGGGCGCAAGTCTTCCAGCAACAGCCCGCGCACGGCGGTATCCAGGCCCGCCGCGTCCACCACGAGGCCAGAGCGCGTCCACACCCGCGAGCGCCGCCAGCCCTGCGAGGTGCCATGCTTGCCCACCTTGCGGTCGCTCAGGCTGGGGTAATAGCGGGCAATCTGCGGGTGTTCCAGAATCAGGCCGATGTTCTGCACGCTGTCGTCTGCCTGCGCCTGCGTGCCCTGAACGTACAGCACGTACTTATAGCCCTGCGTGGCAAGCTTGATCGGCGTGCGGCGGGCGTTTGTTGTCTTGGAGAATCCACGCGGCCACACGAATACGCCGGACGCGCTTTGATCCGGGCGGCACGCTTCCACCCACTTCCAGTAATCGTGATGGTAGGGGGCCAGTGGGGCGGTGTAGGTGGACGGCCAGAGCGTATGCAGCCAATCCAGGTATGCAGCAGGGGGCGTGTCTCGCCCCGCCTCAAGGCTAGTTCGGTAGGGCGCGGTGAGCGTCTGCGCTTCCGCCGCCAGGAGGCCCCAGACTGATGAGTCGGGCGGTGATCCGTTCAAGAGTGTCATGGTCCCTCACTTCGTCACGAATCACTTGAATGACGGCGCTCACCATCTGGCGCGCATCATCCACACGGATATGTTCTGTGGACTCGCCTAGGATCAGGCGTTCCAGCTTCTCTAGACGCTCATAGGCGGCCACAGCTTCATGCGGCTTCTCGTAGGCCACGTCTGCCCCGTCCAGACCGCCCGCATACTTGAGGGCGTTCATCTTCATGGCCTGAATCTGACTGAGCTTCTGGGCCACGTCGCGGGCCGTCACGCCCACCTGCATCTCTGCCACCTGCTCAGTTGCCGCTCTTTCCACTTTTTGCCAGTGCGTTTGCCGTTCTGCTTCCCAGTCCTCACGGGCTGAACGCTTAGATGCCGTGCTGTAGCTGATTTTCCGCTTTCCGCAGAATTGCTTGAGGGTTGCCTTTTCTGGATCGTGAATGAAGTCGAGGCGGACTGCGCCCCAATCGGTTCTAGCCATGCAATCCACCTCCTATGTTTGGGGCAAGCGGCGGGCCTCGATTCCCGCGCGTCAGCAGTTCGGGCTGACACATCCATTCGCCTGCAAAGGCCAGCGCGAGGGCTGGCCGGGGGTGCGCCTTCACTCGGGCGCAGGGGGAACGGCGGGGGGCTAGGCGCGTTCCGGCCAATGCCAGGTGCCGGGGGCTTTGTCGGCCTCATCCTGCCTAACGCTGCCCGCCGCAAGCGTGCCGTTGTTCAAGTCGCTGGCAATCCCGGCGTGAAGGTTGTTCTTGGCGTACACGCGCACGATGTTTGCCCCAAGTGCGTCCCGATGCACTTCCAGATCATTCGACTGATCCAAAAACACCGTGAGGTTGCAGTGATCGGGATGATCGCTGGGGCTATCCCAGGCATTCGTGACCATTGCGGCGCGGTGCTGCCCGTTGGCAAGGACGAAATGGACGATTCGGCCAATGGTGGGGCGCTGGACTTCCTTGACTTCTATGCTCATATCTCTCCTTTCAGCAGCAGGAACAGGCCGTAAGAGGCCACAGCAATGCCCAGCATCAGGCCCACCACGATCAGGCCGCCCAGCCACCTGTCCCGGCGTTTCTCCAGGCGGCGCTTCATGGGTGGCCTACCACGTGCGGGTGTGCCAAGCGGTTTCGACAGACTCAAACACGCCGTCACGCAGCCACCCATGCCAGCCACAACAGCCGGGGGCGTTGTGGAACAGAGAGGGCGTCAACGTCAGATCGCCAGTCTCCACACTGCCCGAAACAACGGCGTGCGGGGCGAAGTACACCCGATTGCAGCCGCAGGGGCAGACGTAGTGATGCCCCGTGCCGCCATCCTCCTGTCGGATGAGGCCGGGCTTCCAGTCGGCCATGCGTTCACCCTGCCAATGGATCATCGGTGTGTTCATGGCTCTCCTAGCGTTGACTGCGGCGCACTTGCTGGGCACGCTTGCGGCGAGACTGGGCCAGACGGCGCACAGGCAGGCCGTACTCAATCCGTACAGGCCCGATGATCGGGACAGGCTGCCATGTCTTGCCTCTGTTCTGGCTAATGCTCAGAGTGGCGGTGCTGTAAGCGTTCGTCTCCCCTTTGCTGGCTTCGTCTGCCAGCGCCTTCACCCGGAACCAGTCACCGTCCCCGTCCTGTGCCCACAGGTGGCGCGTCTGCTCCCGGTACTCATCGGCGGCGCGTCTGGCGTCCGGCGTCGGCTGGCCCGTCCATGACACCGGGCGCGTCTGCGTGCGGCGGTTGCGTGGGGGCATGGCGGCCTCCGGGTGTCAGTCCTCAGATTCTGAGGGCGTGTCGGAATCTGACAAATCCAGCAGATTGTTTGGGGGCCAAGGCTGGCCTTCTGAGCGGCTTATTTCTGCCAGCAAAGTGCCATTCTCGCCATACCCGCTATAGACGCGGACGGCCTGAACCTTTTCATGGTTAGGTCCAAGCTTGACTGTGAGGAATGGGCGCTTATCGGCTGTCATGGGCTGCCCCGTCCGGCGCGGCGTTCCGCTTCCCGCCGATCCGCCAAAGCCACGGTAATTAAGCGTAGCAGGGCAGGGCTTGGCTGCTTTGGCCCCTGCCAAACATGCCGAAACCAGCAATCAAGGGCGCGGTGAGACAATGACGGCTGCCTCATGGATTCCCCCTGCCTGCCCGTTTCTCTCGTTTGTGGGCACGGTTATCGGTTCTGCGTCCGGTTCGGCCTCCACATCGGCGGCATCCCAGCACCGCTCTCCAGTGGCTCTTGCGCTGCTTCAGCTTCCACTCCCTCACGCCCGCACCCGCCGCAGCTCACGCGGGACTGGAGGCCAGGGCGGGGCGGCACGCTCACACAGGGGGCAGTGATCCACCGTCAGCAGGCCGTGGGCACAGTGACGCGGGGCAGGTTCGGGACGGCGATCTGACAGGGGTACGTTCACGCAACCTCCAGAGCAACACACGAGAAATCGGGCGCATCTCGCAAAGAGACACGCCCGACTGATAGCGAAATGATATCAGAAGTATGCGGAAAGGACAAGTTAGGCCGTCTCTAGCGCCTTTGCCGGGTGGACAGTCGGCACGCTGCCGGGGTGGGCAAGGATCAGCCGTTCAAAGAGCAGGCGGGCAGGACGGGCCAGCAGGTGATTCCGTACCCCTCTCAGCCCTTCCGTCTGATCTGGGGCGTACAGCGGCCATTGTCCCCGTGCTGGGAACTCCCGCTGGAACTCCAGAAAATACGCGAGATCGTCACCCTCAAGGCTGGCCGTGTCAATGGTGGCGGTGTGCGGCTCACTCAGGGCGTGCAAACCGAACAGGGGGGAAACGTAGTGGACAGTCGGCAGCTTCACCACGTAGGCCGTCAGGTGGCCGGGGCGGGTGGCGGGGGCGAGATCGGCGCGGAGGGTGGCCGTCACCACTCTCAAGTCCACCTCTGCGGTGCGGTGGCGCTTCTCCGCATTCAACCGGGCGATCAGGCAGGCGGGCACGGTGTCCGGCGTGTACCGTTCCGCTTCCAGCACCGCTTGAACGGCGTCACGGTGGGCACGGTAGGCGCGGCGCTCGGCTTCGTGGGCCTGAAGGTAATCAGCGGTGGTGAGGCCCGGCTTCCCCCGTGGTGTGGCGTTGGGGGCGGGCTGTTGCGCTTGCAGGGGCAGCGGGGCGCGTCTGTCGTTGAGGATAGCAAGGGCTAGGCTGTTGACTGTCAGCAGGCGGCTGAGGCGCTGGGCGGAAACGATGGTGGGGGCGGTGAGCGTCAGGGGTTGGGTGGGTTCCGTCATTTAAACCTCGCTGAGCATTCCGTGGGCCATGCGGCGGCGATACGCGGCGGCCAGTGCCTTGCTGCCCTCCCCCACCTCGCTCAGCAGTTCGGCGTCCGTCTGCTGTGGCGCGGGGGCATGGGGCGCAGGTTCAGGGGGCAGCCATGCGGCGTAGCACTCGGCTTCAATGTTTGCGATGTCCACCGGGCGGGCGCGGCGCTTAGGCATGGCGGGCGCAGGACGGGCAGAGCAGGCGGGGCGATACCCTGTCGGGCCGCGTCAACCAATTCGAGGGGGCGAGGGATTGCCAGCCCAGCGCCTTGAGTTCGGCGGAGGGCAACTCACGGGGCAACGGGGCTTCGCAGATCACGCACACGCGGCGCTCGTACCGTTCGGCGGCCAGCGCTTCCACCTGTGCGTCCGTCATCCCTTCCAGCGTTTCAGCGAGTTTCAGCATGTGAACCTCCAATGGAGCGCCCCGCCGTGTGAGGGCGGGGCTTGCGTCTCAGATTTGAGAGGGTGGGTGTCAGCTTCTGTCAGGGTGCTAGAGCGTCGTCAACGTGACCACTCCCCGCCCCGAAGGGCGAGGCTTCTCAGACCACGGCATGCGATACCCCGCTACCGTTGAGGGCTGAAGGGACGGCCCGTCCCAAAATGTTGTGCGCCGCATTCACGTCCGCATTCTCAGCATGCCCGCACTGGGCGCACAGAAAACGTGACTGACTGACCCGGTTTTCCTTGCCCACATGCCCACAGATACGGCATGTTTGCGAGGTGTACGCAGGGTTGACGGCGATGACTGAACGTCCGGCACTCGCAGCCTTGGCGTTCAGGATTTCAAAAAACGATGCCCAGCCCACGTCCGAAATGCTCCGGGCGAGGTTGGACTTCACCATGTTGCTGACCTTCAAATCCTCGTGCGCGATCAGATCGTGTTCATTGACCAGCCTCCGGGCGGTTTTGTGGTGGAAGTCGGCACGCTGTCGCCTGATCTTTCGATGAGCCTTGGCGACCTGCTGGACGGCTTTTCGGCGACGGTTGCTGCCTTTCTTCCGGCGCGATACGGTGCGCTGCTGAACGCGGAGATTCTTGAGGCCGTTCTTCAGGTAACGCGGGTTCTCCACAAACTCGCCGTCTGACGTGATGGCAAACCATGTTGTCCCCACGTCCACCCCGACTGCTGAGCCTGTGGCAGGCAAAGGGGCCAGCGGGACTTCGCAGACATAGGCAGCAAACCACTGTCCGCAGTCGTGAATGATCTGGAGGGATTTGGGTTTGCCTTCAAGCGGGCGGTGCAGCTTAATCTTGACCGCGCCGATTTTGGGGATGTTGATGCGCCGCCCCTCATCCACGGGCTTGCCGCAGGCTGTCCAATCGCCTTTCTTGTTGTCCCAGCACTGCTTGAACTTGAATGAGTCCCAGCGTTGACGGGGTTTGAACCGGGGAAAACCTGCACGTTTCGCTCCCTTCTTAACCCGGCTGAAAAAGGACTTATACGCCCTGTCGAGCCGATCAAAAACGTCTTGCAGAACGTGGGAGTAGACCCCGCCGTATTCCGGGCAGGCGTCCTTGAGGGCTGTGAGTTCGCGCTGCTGATCGTAGGCGCTGAGCGTTTTGCCGTGTTTTCGGTACGCTTCGCGGCGCTGTTCAAGGCCCGCGTTGTAGAGCATGCGGGTGAGTCGCAATGTCTCAAACATAGCGACCTCTTGGGGCTTTGTCGGGTAGAGACGAAACTTGAATACTCTGGTTGTGGTGGTAGAATCCGTGACGCTGCACCTCCCCGTAGGTGTAGAGCAGAGGGGTGGTGAGACACCGCGCTCTGCTTTCGTCATCTATTCTAGCACAGAAAGCCTCGGCTTTGCCGTCCCTGTCGGCGCGAATGCCGCTAGACCCCGCTCTGAAGAACGGTGCATGCGCGTCACTTTATGTCACTCAATGACGCGGCGGGATTCCAGATACTTCTGAATGAATAGGCTGGCCTCTCCGCTGATGGCCTGATCCGGCAGAAATCGCAGGAATTGCCAGCCCGCTAGAACGCCTAAGTTCTGCCGCTCCAAGTCCCGCGCCCGCTTGTCATGGACGCCATGAACCCCACCGTCGACCTCAATCAAGAGATGAGCGGCGGGAATCGCCAGATCGCTCTGAAACTTCCGGGGCGGATTCAAGGCAGCACCCCACATGTACTGTTCGGCGTACCCAATGCCCAGAATGTCCAGCCACCTGCACAGGGCTTGCTCTGCCTTCTCCCCTGCCCTGACCCCTTGAGCGGTCTGCTGGGCCTTCTGGGGGCCTCTGGAGGGCAAGGCGTGGCCCATGCGGGCGAGGTAGGCGCGGTAATCGGCCTCAGACATACGCGGCATCAGAGGCCCGCACGATCAAGGAACTTAAGAACTGCCGCCGCGTCAAAAATGCAGACAATTTGATAGCCGCCTTCTGGCGCATCTCTGACCATGCAAACTTCCTCGGCACACGGGCCGGACCTGCCCGCTAATCGAGGATTTCCCGTGGGCATCCTGTCCCGCTTGAGGGTGAGGTAAACGCCTTTGACTCCAATACTCAGGCGACGGTGGCATTCCTGACGAATGGCTGTCGTCATGCTTCCTCCAAATGGCAAGCCCGCCCCGGCGCAGAGGCCAGAGGCGGGGGTGAAGGGCGGGTTAGGCGGCTTGCTGCTGAGCAAGATGGGCGCGGAGGGTGGCAATACAGCAGGCCAGCGTCAGGCGCTCATGATCGGAAGCAAACGGGCGACCCGGGCGGGCCTCCAGCCATGCCAGCACCTCTGGCAACCGGAAGTACACGTGCCCCCGCTGGGTGCGGCCTGCCACTGGGCAGCCGTTGCGCTGCCACTGACGCGGCGTGGATCGGCAGAGGCCCAGCAAGTCGGCCAGCATGGACACCGAGTACGCCCCACGGGGGATGGAAGGGGGAGCCACGGGACGCGCACTCATGACACGGCGCACGTCGTCGGGATGAAAAAGGAGGTTTCCCGATCCGCCCGGCCCGATAGCGCGGCGTGTCCTGACGTTCAGCCGTCCCTGACGCCTCCTGCGGTACAGGATGGAACGATCAAGGCCCATCAGGGCGGCAACCTGCCCCACGGTGAGCCAGTCACGCAACTCATCAGCGGTGCTGGCATCAGCGTAGTGGGCACGGATCAGCGCCGCCGCCCGATCTGACACGGCCCATGCCCACCCCTGCTCTTGGGGGGACTTGAAGTGAAAGACGTTGCGGGTCTTCACGTGACGACGCACAGAGCTGTATTGCACCTGAAGCTCTGCCGCCAGTTCGCGCAGGGTAATGCTCACGCCGTCTCCCACAGGGCGGGCAGCGGCTCAGCCTCCCATTCCCGCTTGCGGTCCCGCATCAGCGATTGCAGGAAATGAAGCGTCTGAACCTCATTCAGAGTCAGGCAGTCACGGGCGGCGAGGCGCATGTACTGGCGCTCGTACACGATCAGATCATCATGGTTCATTCTGCGGGCCTCCAATAACGGGAGCGGGTGCCGTTCGGCTCGGTGCGGGTTTCAAGGCTCAGGTGCCCGCCCGCCTCCAGACGGGCCAGGGCGGACAGCAGGGCGCGGCGGCCCGTCTCGGTGAGGTGACGGGTGTACAGGCGTTCCAGGGACACACAGCCCTCTGAGTGGACGGCGGTGAGGATGCGGCGTTCAAGGCCGGGCTTCATGACACCCCCAGCAGGGCGGGCTGAGCGTGCCTGACGCGGCGCTGAGCAATGGCGTGATATTTCTCGTCCCGCTCAATCAGGATGGGTACGCGCCCGCATTGAATGGCCGCCACTCCAGTTGTGCCGCTGCCCGCCGTGTTGTCCAGCACCACGTCACCGGGTTGGGTATACGTGCGGATCAAATACTCAAAAAGTGCGACAGGTTTTTGGGTGGGGTGTTCTAAATCGTTGTTCGGGTTGGCGAATCTCAGAATTGAAGTGGGGTAGTTTTCCCACTCAGTTTCATACCCGCGCTTATGGGAAGGGCGGGTGCCGATCACGCCGCCGTCTTTCATCTCAACGCCGGGCCGATAGTGATACTTCGGGTTGTGGACTAGCCCCTGCGGATAGTAGGCCATGCGGCGCGGGGATTTGTTGGCCGTTGTGCCAAGAGAAAACACGCAAACTTCCTCGTGCAACCGGACGGGCTTGTTCTTGGCATTCAAAAAGTCTGAGCCTTTTGACTTTTCCCAAATCCAGCAGTATTTGAACAGTTCCAGCCGTGAGGCGATCAGAGCGGTGGTGAACGGCTGCGCTGCTGTCAGCACAATGGCTCCATTCGGCTTGATGAGCCGCTCGTATTGCTCCCAGAGCGCGGCAAAAGGAACCACGCTGTCCCACGCGCAGGCGGTTGTCCCATACGGCAAGTCCGCCAGAATCATGTCCACCGACTGCGTGGGCAGGGTGGGCATCACCTCCAGGCAGTCCCCCAGAATCACCTGCGCATTCATCCTTCCCCCCTCAATCGGTAGCGGCACGCCTGCCCCGTATCCCCAGGGCGCAGGGGTTCCAGTGTGGCAATCAGGTAGCCCTGCTCAGTGGCGGCATAGAGCAAGCCCTGCATGGCCTCACGGGTGTAAGGCAGGCGCTTCTCCAGGCCCGTGAGCGTCAGCCCGTTAGGCTCAGCTTTCAGGGCGGCGTAAACGGCAGGCAGGATGTCAGGAATCACGCACGGCCCCCCGGCAGTAGGAGGAATGGCGGTAAGTCAGTTCGAGCTGGCACAGGGCACGGGCCAGTGGGCAGGACGGCAGGGGCCAGTCCTCCGGGTGTTCGGCGCGGCGCAGTCGCCAGCGGGCAGCCGTGGCCGCCTTGCGCGTGCAGGTGTCTGCCTCATCCCAGAGGGTTTTTGTCGCGCTGGGCCAGTTGTCAAACTCGCTGGTGGGCTTGAGGGCGGCGCTGTCAACGAACAGAACGCGGCTCACAGCCAGCACCCGGAAGCGGCGCAGGTCACAGTGTCATCCTCAAAAAGACTCGGTTGTTCATCCCATTTCACCTCATTGAGTGGGCGGGCGCTGCGGTGCAGGAAGGCGTGAGGATCACGGGCGCGTATCTCGCGTTCCACCTCCACTGCCGTCTGAAAATCGGCAGGCGCGGTGGAGCGCAGGTGCTTCCACTGGGCATCCCCCATGTGCGGGCACATCAGGCAACTGGACTTCGGCGCATCGGGCCAGCCCTGCTCACGGATGGCGGCGTAACAGCCATCCCGGCTGACGCCCAGGTCAATCAACGGGAAGGCGTTCACGATCCATTTCATGCCGCTGGGCTTCATGCGGTCGCACTCATCCATCGAAATCCCCAGCCATTGCACGGCGCTCTTGACGCCCTGCTCACGCAGCCAACGCCGGACAGGGCGCTGCTTCCATTCGTTCGAGCAGTAGGTGGGAAGCTTGCTCACGCCGCCGCCCTGCGTCGTATACATCGGCATCAGGACGCCGCCATTCCCGGCGTACAGATCGACCGTGCTGTAGCTGTGCGGCACGATCACCAGTGGGATGCCCAGCGCCTCGCAGGCGGGACAGTGGACGGCCTGCACGTAATCCCACGTCGCCGTCTTTTCGCGTCCTGTGTCCGCCATCACCACGTAATCCGGGCGGGGCAGCTTGCCTTGCAGGATTAGAGCCAGCATGGCGGTGCTTTGAACGCCTCCCCCATTGCTCAGGATGGTGACGGCGCTCATTTGGCGTCCTTGAGTCCCGCCAGTTTCAGCACGGCGGGCAGCGTGTAGCGGGGCGGCTCTTTCTCGCAGGCGGCGGCCTTCTCATCGCGCATCATGCCCAGCAGCCTGTCCCGGCTGCGTTCCAGTTCCCGATCAATGCGGGCGCTGTGTTCCAGCCGCTCAATGCGGCGGCGCAGGGCGGCCATCTGGCGGATCAGGCGGATGCGGGCGTATACCATCACCCGCACATCGGCCCGCAGATCGGAGAGTTCCAGGGTGGCGAGGTAGGCGTAAGTGGCGCAGGCGGCCAGGGCAACAGTCAGTAGGCGCATTCAGGCTCCAAAGAAGCGCCCAGCCGGGGGAGTGGCTGGGCGGGAAGGGGTGGAGTGGTTTTAGGAGACTTGCAAGCGGGCGGCCTTGCGCTTGAGCCGTTCCCCCAGTTCGATCACCTCACGCTCTGGCAAACCGTCAAGATGCGTTTCCAGGGCGCGGCGTGCCTGCTTTGCATGTTGCGCCCGGCTGTGCTGTGCGTTCAGGTAGGCGCAGAAGGTTTCAGCGTCACAGCGGGCGTTTGGGTTTGAGTCAAAAAAGAAGATCGCCACCGTGCGCCCGTCCCTCCATTCACCCCAGAAGTCGGCCACATAGACGTTCTTCACATAGCCGGAATGGTCCTCCCGCACGGCGTACCGGGGTGGGCGCTGGCTTGTCTTGTCCATCGGGTGCGGGGCGGCCCACGGGTTGCGTGACCACCACTCTTTCAGAATGTCGCGTGTCTCCTGTCGCGTCAGATCGCGTCGGAAAACGCGATGAAGATGACCAGCAGACGGGATATGCCCGTTTCGTTTGGCGTATTCGGTGGCGTACCTCTTCGCCTGCTCATGCAGATCATTGCTCACCCCTGCACCTCCTGTGGACTGTCACTCTCTGCGGCATAGCGGACGTAAAGCAGCGCCACCGCCTGCCAGAACCGCCCGTAATCGCCCCAGTGGCGGCGCACCCATTCGTCCTGCCCGGTATGTGCGGCGTCGGTGGCGTCTCCGGGGCGGGCGATGTGGTGGCGGGTGCAACATGGCAACAAAACTTCATTTGTCCGGTAGCGGTCATTCGCCCCCAATCGGAGGTGGTGAAGCTCAACGGGCTTGACACCGCACGCAGGCACGGCGCAGGGCTGGCGACTCAACCACGCCCGCCAATCCCGCCGCTCATCCACAGCCCTTATCAGCGCATCCAGCGGGTTTTCCCCCGTCGCTGCACTGTGGACGAGGGCGCGGCGGATGGCGGGCGGCGCGTGCGCGAACGCCTGCACGGTGGTTTCCAGCGCGTCCTGACGGGTGAGGCGCGTGTCAGATTCTGACAACTCCGCGAACGTGGCATCCAGCGCGTCCGCCGTCTCACGGGTGACGCGGATACTCGTCTTCTCAGGGATTTTGGAGGGTGCCCCGGCCAGAATGTCGGCGGGCAGCTCCCCATGCTCCAGCCGTTCCCCGTAGGCCGTGAGGGTGCCGAACAGCAGGCCCTGAACGTCTAGCCCGGCCTCCCGCGCCAGTCCTGCCCGCAGGTAGCCGTACCAGCGGGAATGAAACTCACCGTAGCCGAGCCATGTGATGAACTCCCGCGTGCTGCTGCGCGGGTACAGCAAGCCCCAGGACAGGCGCAGTTTGTGAACCTCATGCGCCTGCGCCTTCCGCATTTCGTTCTGACTGTGATCGGTTTGGGTGATGGCCTCGCGCCGATCCTCCAGCGTGGGCGCACGGGTGGGGGTGGTGAGGGTGGGGATCATGCGCGGCCACACGAGGCGCAGGTGAACTCAAACGCCGTGTTGAACAGATCAGGCATCTGCTCCCGTTTCCACGATTCGGGCGGCCCTTCCTCCCAGCCCCAGGGGAAGCCAGCCGCCCGCGTCTTGGCTTCCAGATCGCGCAGGCGGCGGCCCATACAGGGGAAGTGCTGCTCAATGGCGGCCAGTTGGCCGGGTTTGGCATACGCCCCACACAGGCAGTCCCCACTAACCCCGATGAGCGGGCTATACGGGTTGCGGGGCAGCTTGAACTGTTCCAGATAAGCGTCCCGCTGCCTCAGCGGCCAGTCCCACAATGGGGCAACCCACACGGTGCGGCCTACCCGTTTAACGGGGACAACGTTGCGGGCGCGGCGGGCGGATTCCGTTTGGCGACTGCCACTGATGAGCATAATTCGGCCTTCAGGGTGGTCCCTGACGAGACGCTCAAATTGCCTTTGCTTGAGGCGGGCAAACATCTTGCCGTGCCCAGTGGGTGTCGGGCCGGGGAAGCCGTATTCCGTGACCAGCTCGTCATAGTGTTGCGGGTCCAATGCGCCGTCCTTGCGGGTGTTCTCGGTGGCGCGGTACACCAGCAGCTCCACGCCCAGATCGGCGCAGATGGCGCGGGCGCGGGGTTCAGCTTCGGGCAGCGCAATCCCGGTATCCACGTACACGGCGGCAGTGAACTGGGGGTGTCTGCGGGCCACGTCCAGCGTGACCACGCTGTCATTCCCCCCGGAGAACATGGCAAAGACGTGGGTTGGCTGATGTTCCTCTACGGCTTGCAGGATCAGGGGCAGGCCAGAGAGGGGGCGATCTCCCAGAAAATGCGCGGCGCTCACCCTTCCCCCCGCACGATGCCCCAGGCCAGGTATTCCCCGTGCCCGCGCTCATACCCTGCGTGGGCCAGAGCGCAGGCGGTGGTGTGGCTAATGCCGCCGAACAGGTGGATGGATTCAAGCTGCTCAATCAGATCAGCCTGGGAGGAGGAGTGAAGGGGGAAGGCGTCACCCGTGGCGCTGTCGGTGAGGAGAAAGGAAAGCGGCGCAGGCTGTGGCGCTGCGCCGTGGGGGCTGGTTTGTGGCATAGGGGTACTCCTTAGTCTGCGGCCTCTGAACCGATCTGAACCCACACATAGCCGCCATCAATCAACAGCGGGCCGGAACCGTTACGGGCTTCCAGGGCCAGCAGGGCGGCGGCGAGTTCAGGGCCGGACAGTTCACAGCGGGCGGCCAGCGACTCGAACGGGACAGGCGGGCCGGATAGGGTGAGGGCGTGCAGGATCGTCTGAACGCGAGACTGGCGCTCAAGCACGCGGACGCGATACTCAGACATTGCGGTGGCGGAACTTCGTGTCATGTAAACCTCAAAGAGAGGCAGGGGTGAAGTACGAGGGTGGAGATATCAATACTTTGCCCCCCATCTCTAATTCCCCTGTCCTGTGACAACGGCCCGCTGCCCAGCCCGAAAAGCACGCACAGTACGCACAGAAACACCGGAAAGCCCAGAAATTTGCGCCGCTGTCGGATTCATGAATCCTTGCCCAGCAAGCTCTCCGATGGCCGATGTGATGGCGTCAAACGTGCGATTTCGGCGGATGGCGTTTGTTTTGACTGCGCCAATCTGCCCACCCTCGCGCATGGCCTCGCGTGCCTGTTCTGCGGAAAGTGTCGGGCGGTCCCAGGAGTAAAGCTTGCTGCGTTTGGCGGGCGGTCTGTCGCGTTTCTGGAAATTGTCGGCGTTCTTCCAAGTCCAGCGGGCCACCGAACGCGCCACGCCCAGCACCTCACTCCGGGGCAGTTTCGGGGTATAGATATTCAGGCTGTGTGCATGTTGAATCGTCGCCGCCTCCCACGCAACAAAATTGCTCGACTGGGAGGCGCTATGCACGTTGTCATATGCCCACAGGCGCGTCCGGTAGAACAGGTCCGTATTGCGGCCCTCTCCGATCTGCTGGCCTTGCTCCGGGGCCACGCGCAAGCGTTCGGGCAGGGCGTCCAGCAACTCGCCCAACGTGTAGAGCGGGCCGTCATGGGTGATCGTGGCCCATGACTTGTGGAGTGGGTTCTTGATGCCCGTCCCTGGGTATCCGGCATCCGCTTCCAGCCAGCGCGTGTAGCCGTTGCTGACAGCCTCAAACAGCCTGCGGGGCGCGGTGCGGCTCAGGCTGCCCCGCAGAACGGGCAGCGCCAGGCCGTACACCTGATGGCTGCCCCGGTTGTGGCGGTTGCGGATGATGAAATGGGGCTGCGGCGCTCCCACGTCCAGCCAGCGGGCCGCCGTGTGATCGCCTTCCCCGGTATCGTCCACATCCAGTTTCAGCCAGCCGATTTCATGGGGCCTGTCCGGGCTGAGGTAACGCATCTGGACGGCCTCTGCGGCAGGCGTGGTGTGGAAGTAGGTTTTGCGATTGCCCGCGTTCGGGTGGTAGGCCAGCGACTCAACAAAATGCCGCTGAATGCTGGAAACGGTAGAATGGATCATGTAGGCAACCTCCTGTTTCGGTGCCTGCGCCGCCGCGCCCTTTCTCTCCCGTCAGAGCGCGGCTTCACTCATGACTATTTTACCATTTTTTGTCGTCTGGGAGGGCGTTTAAGCACGTTTCACGCATCGGTGATCCTGGGGAATCCAGATGACGATTTCGCGCCCTCCGGGGCTGAAGTGGGTGTACAGGCGCGGCTCATGCCCGCAGACGTGGCACGTCGCTTGTTCGGCGGTGTTCAGTTCCAGCGGGCCGTCTGGCGCGTAGCCCAGCGCTTCACCCAGCGTCTGCGGCTTGCCTGCCCGCCTGTCGCTGTCAGTCGCTAGCATTTGGCAACTCCTGGACGGTCAGGGGGGCGAGGGCCGGGGCGTTGTTCTGCGCCAGTTCCATCAGGTGATCGGTATACAGGCGCACCCACGCCTTTTCCACCCACGGCAATTCCTTGTGGGGGATGCTGCCCAGCGGTTGCCCGTTCGTGGCCCGCATGAGCAGCTTCCGTTCCAGCTTGTCCTGTGTGGCCGTTTCGCCCGCCTGCGCGGCTTCCATCATCTCGACCCATCGTTTCAGGGCGCGGCTGCTGGCATCACGCCCGCCCAGCCCGTATTCAATGAGCTGCTGAGGTGTGGGGAAGAACACCTCAAACCGGAAAGCGGCGGCGCAGGCTTTCTGAAACTGCTCATCGGTGAGTTCGGCGGAAAGCGTCTTGTGGTAAATCCGCACGGTGGCGTCGTTGAACTGGCGGTTGAATCTGTCGCACAGGATGGCCCATGAGGCGCTGAAGGCAGTGCTAGAAAGGGTCATTGTCGTTTCCCTCCGAGAGAACCCGGTGTGTCTGCCGGGCGGTATCGAGTGAGCGGGCGTTTGCTTCTCCAGGTGTTTGCGGCTTGCCGAACTGGCCTTTCAGTTCAAACAGGCCGTTCCAGCCGTTTGTGATGGTCTGGCGGATGCACGCTTCCGGGTTGGGCTGCTCAGCCAGGAAAGCAAGCTGGGCTTTCAGCACGCGATCTGTGCGTGATAGACGGCGTTCCCGGCGATAGCTGCGCCATTCCTGCCACGCCTCTGCAAACTGCGGGCGGGCGGCAAGGGCAGGTGGAACCTCCAGGGCCTTTTTCGCGTCTGGGACGATGTTTGAACCGTGGACGGCTTTTCCGTCGACGGCTTTCCCGTCCACGGTGAGAAGCGCGTCTGACACGCGGTATTCCGTTTCGCCCAGTTTGCCCTGTGCGTTGCGTGTCTGCTGACGGCTGACGTAGCCTGCCGCTTCCAGTTCGCGCAGGGCGGTGCGGTGGGCGTCGCGTCCATCGTCGCTCACGGCTTCCACTTGGGACATGCGGTAGGGCCGTTCATCGGGGACGCTGAGCATCACGGCCAGCAGTCCTTTTGCTTTCAGGCTGAGGCGCGGATCGCGCAGCATGGCATTGGCGACCATCGTGTAGGGGGTGTGCCGCTTGTTTCGGAACCCTAGCGGCTCGGACACCGTATCTGTGGCAGGAGCCGGAATGATGCACCTCCGAGAATGAAGCACCGCCCGCGTCTAGTCCACGCGGGCGGTGCTGTTGTGTGTGGTTTTCTTCGGTATCCACCGATCTGGCACGCAGCCGCACCGACAATCCGGCGTGGCTTCTGGGGCGGCCAGTTCCCCGTGCCCCATGTGGCAGGGCAGGCGCTTTTTCGTCCTCATGTCGTACACGGGTTGAAGTCCGTCGTGCGCCTCCCAGCCCAGCAGGCAGACGATCATGCCGAACTCGCCCGGTTCACCGTGCCTGCATGTGCCGCAGACGCCCTGCTCATTCACGCGGCCTCGCTCTTTTGCTTGGCGGCGCTGTAGACGATCTTGCTTTCCGCCCGCGTCAATTCGCTCAGCCCAGCAACCTCCCGCCCGATCACCTGGGCCACGAAGTCAACATGCGTGAGTGGTTCAACGTCTGTCCCTTTGAGCATGGCTCCCAGTTGCGCGTGAAGGCGTGCGCCTGCTTCCTTGCCCAGCGGCTCAGAATCAGCCGGGGCGGGCGCAGGTGGGGCACTGGGGCGGGGCGCGGGACGCTGGGCCTTCTGGGGGCCTTTCATGGCCGCGTTGCCGTCATCGTCGTCATCTGCGGCGAGGCTTAATACCGCCATCAGGGAATAGCGGCGTAGATAACTTATGCTGCTCCCCAATTTCTGTATGTCCGTCGCTGCCGGGGCGCTCACAGTGGTTTCCAGCCATTCCCCGCTGCTGTGCATGATGCGCGTGGTGACGGTGACGGTGTTGCCCTCGGTGCCAGGGGCCTGCACGATGCTCAGCCCGTTGTCTGCCAGCCCGCCGCGTACCGTTTCCAGCACGGCGGCCAGTGTCGCGTATTTGCCGTGGTGACTTTTGCCGTCCTTCTCAACATGTCCGAAGACGCCTTGCGCCTTGCTGAGCGCTTCTGCCAGTTTGCCGACTGTCTCACTGTGGTTCATGCCTTCTCCCTCAGTTGCCTCTTGATGTTCCTGATGCGCCGATTGATGAGCCGCGCAGCGGGCCAGTCTGTCGGGCCGTAGCCCAGGACAAGCCGCTCCCACTCGGCTTCCAGCTCCCAGCGCCGCGCCCTCAGAACCGCCGCCATTGGGTGTCCTCCATGCGCCTCTGTTCAGGCGTCGGGTACATTCCCTCGGTGCGACGGACGGCCCGGTAATGCTCAGCCAGCGCGTGCAGATTCTTTTCGTTCTCAATCTGTTCCATGACGAGTTGCGCTCCCTCTCCGCAGAGCGCGTCCAGGTGGGGCAGGTGGCCTTCCGGCAGCCCGGCCAGCCAGCCCGCGCAGTCAATGGCCTCTCGTCCGGTGAGGCCCGCCGTGAGCAGGGCGTCAGTGATGCGCTCCCTGATGCATTTGCTATGCTCCTGGTAGGACATAAGAACCTCCAATCCCCCGCCGTGCGATGGCGGGGGATTTGGTTTGAATGGGGCTTTACTTGATTGCGCCAGCGGCGACGGCGGCAGCGAGGGAGGAATAGGCGAACGTCAAGTTGCCCGCTCCCAATGCCCGTGTCGCATAGGTCTCTTCTGCCGGGATAACGGGGCCAGTGCCCTCATGGTTCAAGACAATGGGCCAGGGCCTGAAATCGGTGCGGTGGTCGCTAGCAATCAGCACAAGCCGCTCGTCGCGCATCTGCCAAACTTCACCGAACTCGGGTTCCCGTCTCTCCTCTACCTTCTCCGCTTCCTGCACGGGCGTCAGCGTCAGCGTGCCGTCCGGGTGGTGCTGGGCCATGTACGGGCCAGAAGTGGTGGGGGCAGGGGCGATGAGGGTGACTTCGTAGAAGTGCACGGTTATGTACTCACCGTTTACAATCCCATTAACATAGCCAAGCCCGCCTCCCCGTGGGGCCTCGGGCGGAATTACGGCTGTCACGGTGAACTCTTCGCCGTAGTGTCGCTCTTTTTTCTCCGCGATTCGTACCCGGTCCCCTATCTTGAATAGATGCCCTACGCTCATAACGATCCTCCCAGCGCCCCGGTGTCCCCCGGAGGCGCTTTCTTTTGATCCTCCCTTTGCCGCGCGACGGCTGACGCGGCAGGGTGCCCGCCAGGGGGATGGGTTGGAGGGGATTAGCGAGTGCGGGCGTAAGCGGCCCCACGCCTCAGAGCGCGGTGGATGTGCGCGGCGCGGCGTTCAGCAGCGCAGTAAGTCAAATAGTCCTGATAGGCCGCTTCATCGTCGGCGTCCTGCTGGCGCAGATCATCCACGGCTTCCTGCATTTCCTCCCGGCTGGCATAGCAGGCGCGGGCGGCAGTCTCTACCGTGTGCTTCCCGCCCACCACGTCACGGGCATAGCTGAACAGGTAGCGATCCGTGTCATCCTCCCGGCGCTGTTCATGCTCCCGGCTCTCTGCCTCGATTTCCTCTTGCGTCATGCCGCCGAACAGGCAGTCATAGCAATAGCCAGACATGAGCCGCTTCGGGTAGGTGTTTTCGTGGCACCCAACGCAGGTGTATTCCAGTTCGAGTTGTCCGTCGTACATGGTGCGCCTCCTGTTTATGTGACAGAAAGTCTCAGATTTGAGAAGCTGTCAGAATCTGAAACTCTGAAACTTTTTGAACATTCGGCGCGTAACGGCACACAGAACGGCCTCGACAACCTTCTGTGTGCCCGCGCCGCTTCCCATATCCGAGGGAGGCGGTTGCCTTTGCGTGCGGCTGAACGGCTCTGCGTATGTGACCCGGCGGAGCTACCGGAAGGCTTTTGAAACAGTGTTCGGCTGGCGGTGGCAGGTCTGGCCCTCACTCGGCGTCTCTGAGCGGCGCGTCACCCACACGCCCATCTCTCCCCGGTTCATCGGTGGCCTGCTCTGGCCCAGTCGTTCATGCATCCCCGGCATGGCGGGCGGCTGGCCCCTGTGATGGCCTACCTTGTTGCGAAATTGTCATGCTGCACGCCCCTAGAGGCAATGGAGAGAGGACTTACCCGGCCCTCCCATCGGGTTGAGCGGCTTAGTTCTGGATTCCTTCGTGCCCGTGGCAGCGCTCAACGTGCTTGCCGCAGATCGGGCAGCGTTCGCCGCGTGCCCATTGCTCTTCCTCGCGCTCCCAGCGGGCTTTCACGTACACGCCCAACCCGATCAGGGCGGCAAAGACGACAAGGGCCAGCGCAGTCACTTGCGGCCTTCAATGGCGGCAATCCTCAGCCGTTCGTGGGTGCGGATGAGGTGCAGGCGGGCGATGTAGGCGGGGTGATCGGCGGGCAGGTATTCCATGCCTGCAATCCATTCGTTGCGGCAGGCGTTGGCTTCGGCCACGGTGAGGCGGGGGCCTTCTGCGGCCCAGTTCAGGCGCTTCACGCCCGCCTCCTGCTCAGCACGCCCAGTCCGCCCAGCAGTCCGGCCCCCACGATCAGGCCCAGGCTGAGGGCGTCAGGGGCGCTTCCGGCAGAGTGGTAGAGGCCAGCAGCGAACAGGGCGAGGGGTGCGGCGAGGCGGATCACTGGGCCGCCTCGTTCAGCGCGTCAAAAGCTGCCGCCGCTTTATTCCGTGCGTCCCGATAATCGGTATAGGCATCGGCTGCTCTTCTTGCGCTGTCTTCGGCGTGTCGCTGAGCGCGGTAAGCCGTTTCCTGATGGGCTAGGTAAACGTCATGCAGTTCGGCAGCGCGGCGGGCGAGGGCGTCATAAGCCTGTCTCGCGCCCCAGCTCATACCCGCGCCCCGTTCACGCTGTACCGCACCTGCGCCACCCCGCCCAGGCCGTTGCTCAGGCTCAGGGTGTCGGGCGCGGCGCGGTAGATGCCCTCGCACATGCCGCTATCGGTGTTCGGATCGTGTTCCGTGCATTCCCCGCCTTCCCAGCTCAGCACGCGCCGCCTGTTGCAGCGGTCACAGCGCGAGTGCGTCATGCCCTGCGCGGCCAGCCGTTCCTGCCGCCTCGCGTCCCGCACCTCGCAGCGGGCGTCAAAGGCCGTCACTGGATCGGCAGAAGCCAGAGCGCGGGTCAGGGCGGCGGAGACAGAGGAGCCGTCACGGGTGGTGATGGATTTCAGGTAGAGGGGCGGATGGGCGGCGCGGGTCATACGTCCACCGTCAACAGGCCGTTGTTGGGGTAGGGGCGCGGGCCTACAAGGACGCGGCGAAGATTGGCGATATGCGCCCCGCTGGTGTGGACGATGCTCAGAACCTGCCCGTCCCCGCGTGCGCCGCTGTCCTTGATCTGTCGGGTCTGCGTGCCCTGTAGGGCGATCATCAAGCCCAGCTCCACCACGTCCAGCCCGTCACGGGTCTGCTTGACGCCGCGCTCCGCCTGAATCTCGCCAGCGGTCAGTCCGGTTACGTTGACGTTGTTGCTGTCGTGAACCTTGGCGTAGGTGCGCTGTCCGCAGCCCGCCGCGCTGATGGCCCCGTTCAGGTCCAGCACTGTGCTTTTGCTCAGGGCGCGTGCGCCCAGCCATTCCAGATCGCGTGCGTCGTTGTTGCGTTCGGCAATGGCGGCGGCGGTGGCAATGTCACCCGACAGAGCCTTTTCAATCAAGTCGCTCACGGCGGCGCGGTAAGACGCGCCAATCACGCCGGGGAGAACCATCTTGATCTGACGCCAGCCCGCCTCATCTGCCGTGGGGGTGGCCCGCTGCCCGCTGCCCGGGAACTTCAGGTTGTAACACCCGGTTACAACCTCGGGATATTCGGCCGACAGGCGCTTGAACGTCACCCGGGGGTTCACGGCCCCGCAGTTCTTCAGCAAGTCATAGACGCTCATGCGTCCGTCGGCGGTCTTCCTGACTTGCCCGCCGTCTGGTAGAGTGATCGAAAGGTCTTTCATCTGGACTTCCTTCCCCTCGCCAGCACGCGAGGGTTTTTCTTGGCTTCCGAACAGACGCGGGGCGGATTCGCTCACACGGCCTCCTTCTGGACGTGATCTAGACCCAACGTGATTTCCAAAAGAGTCAGCACCGGATGCGTGGCGCGGGTCTTCCCGGTGAGCATGTTTTGCACCGTGGGAAGGCTCACGCCGCTTTCGCGGTGCAGCCAGCGGCCAGAATGCCCAGTGGCGCTCAGGGCGTCCCTGATGCGCTGGGCGCGGGCTTCGTAGTTGGTCATGGGTCCAGAATAAGCCTGAGAAAACTCTTTGTCAATACCAGATCACGCCTAGACGTGACTCAGGGGCCATTTTAGCCACGCCCGCAACTTTTCGCGCACTCTTGGCGTATATGTGCTATGTACTCCGTGCCCCATCCACGCCTATTCCACGTCCCGCCTCTCGACATGGCTAAAATCACACCCGAAGAGCAGGAGCGGGCGGAGATGCTGGGCCGCGTGGTCCGCAAGCTGCGCGAGGATACGGGCCTGAATCGCCCGGACTTCACGGCGGCCATGTCGGCCTACCCGGAAGGCGGCGTGAAGCCGGACTACATCAACAAGCTAGAGTCGGGCACGCGGTCACTGTCCAAGGCCAGCCCGGAAGTGCGTGAGGCGATCCGGCTGACGGCGGGCGTGAGCGCCGAGGACTGGTACGCCCTGACAGGTCTATACGTGCCATCGAATGCGCCTGAGCCTGCCCGCCCCCGCAATGTGGGGTGGGTCTTTGAGGCTTTAGGGATAGACGCTCATCAACATGTAAGAACAGATACACTCTCGGCGCAGTATGTTGAGGCCCCTGAAACCATTCGCGTGCCCGTGCGTGGCCTTGCTGCTGCGGGTCGTGCGTTCTATTCAGAGTCAAATCTTGTGGGGTACGTCCGCTTGTCTTTAGACGAATACAATCCGAGCCATGAAATTGTCCGCATTTCGGGTGATTCCATGCACCCAACATTGCGTGACGGCGATCATGTCGCTGTTGATCCCAGTGAGCTTGAATTGGCTGTAGGCCGCGTGTACGTCTTCCACATCATCGGAGACGGCCATTGCATTAAGCGCGTCGAACGGCTGGCAGACGGGCAACTGTGGCTGGTCAGTGACAACCGGAGCCACCCGCCGATTCGCCCTGATGAGGTAGAGGTGCGGGGCCGCGCCGTGCGTCATTACCCCCAGGTTGTGCCGCTCTAGGCCGTGCCAGATTCTGACAAACTCCGCTCTGCCGCCGCCTACCTCCGGGTGTCCAGTGAGGCGCAGTCCGGGGATGATCGGTTCGGCTTGCAGGTTCAGGCGGGCCTGATTAGCGCCTACGCCGCCCGTCATGGCCTCCAGATCATGCAGACCTACAGCGACACCATCAGCGGCACCCGGCACCGCAGGGAGCAACTGGACGCCCTGCTTGACGCTGCGCCCCGCTATGAGGCAGTGGTCATCAGCTCAGTGGACAGGCTGGGCAGGCGCAACCGCGTCATCTATACCGTGCTGGACGAGCTGCTAGAGACAGGGCTTGAGGTTCACAGCACGGACATGGGCGCGATTGATCCAGAGGACGAGGGATCAATGCTCAGCTTCGGAGTCAGAAGTCTGTTCGCAGACAGCGACCACCGTTCTCTGACAAAGAAGCTCGCCCGTGCCCGTGTCGCCAAAGTGGCAGGCAATCCCCTGTCGGGCCGCCCCGGTGAGCCTGCCAACCCCCTGAACGGGTACGGCTGGCGTCAGGGCGTGCGGGATGATGTGGAGGCGGCGTGGCTCATCCACATCTACACCCGCTTTCAGCATGTGGGCGCCCATGCCCTCGCCACAGAATTAGACGCCCTGGGCGTGCGGACGCGGGCGGGCAAGCTGTGGACGGCCAGCACCTTGAGGGATTTAGTCAGGAATCCCATGTACAAGGGGGAGTATCAGTACGGGCGCAGGAAGCGGGGCAAGGGCATTGTCAAAGCGGCGTGCGAGGTTCCGGCCCTCGTCAGCCCTGAGCTGTGGGAGGCCGTCAACCACCGCCTCGATCAGCGCAACGCCAGGGCAGGCACGTCCAACCCTCTGCGGGCCGCCATGTACCCATTGTCCGGCCACCTGCGCTGTGGGGAGTGCGGGCGCGTGATGCGCGGCCTCAGCCTGTCCGGGCGCAAGTACGGGTACTACGCCTGCCGCTCTGTGGGCAGCACGGCTTATGACGGGGGCCGCCCCTGCCCGCACCATCGACACTACCCGCCTGAACAGCTTCACGCCCTCGTCAGGCAGGCGCTCGACAGCGTGGCGACGGATGACGCGGCCCTGTTGGACATGGCCCGCCTCCCCGAACGGCCTGCCCCGGATCACGGCCCCGCGCTGGCCGAACTCAAGCGCCGGGAGGACAAGTTAGAAGCCGCGTACATGGCCGATGCGTACACCCCGCAGGAGTACGCTGAGCGCCGCGCCGATCTGAAACGCCAGCGTGAGGCGGTGCTGAATGCTCCGGCCCCCACGCCGCCCCCCGGCCCTGATCTGGAGGCATTGCAGGCACGGCTGGCCCGCTGGAAGGATGCGCCGCTGGATGAACTGGCAGATCGGTTGGGCCTGACGGTGCGGGTGAGCATGGATGGGGCGGTGAGGGTGGAGCTTGATCCCCCGGTGGAGCTGTAGCACAACTGGGGGATTCTTTTCGGTCTGCCCGTGGAAGGGAACCGCCAGCTACCACACGCTGGAGGTGGGCGGCCAGCGCAACCCAGACGCCGCGTGGTACTACCCCCAGCCGAAGGACGCCGCGCAACAGATCAGGGATCGCGTGGCCTTCTGGAAGGGCGTGGAGATCACGGCAGACTGAGCGGGCACGGTCAGCCCGGGATAATCGGCACGTGGCGGGTCGTGTCACCATACGGGGGTGACCCAGCCGCCCCCTGACGCGCCGACTGGTTTTCCAGCGTTGCCCCCCACTGCCGCCGAACTCACGGCAGCCCGCGCCGGGGTCACGCTCCGGGGCGGGCGTATCGTGGGCGCACTGGGCGTCCTGGCGGCCCTCACAGCGCTGGGTGGACTGTTGGGGGCTTGGGTGCTGTGGCTGAGCTTCAGGACGCTGCCGCGCTGGCTGGCCTCACTGGATCAATGGAGCAACGGCGATCTCGCCCAGTTAGACTTTGCCGGATTGGTTCCGAACTGGACGCTCCCCGCCTTGCTGATTCTGACCTTGCTAGGAACGGCCCTCTGCGTGTGGGCCATTCTGGTGGACCGGAAAACGGTAGGAGCGGTGCGGGACCAGACCCTCAGCCCCAGTGCCGCTCATCTCGATGCACTGGAGCGTAGCGCACTGACGGTACGCCCCTGGATCACACTGGGGCAGATCGCGCCCATCGTGCAGATGCTACTGCCGCTGCTGGCGCTGCCGCTGATGCTCGGGCTGATGAGACGAGGCGATCCCCAGACCTTCCCGGGCCTCGGGCCACTCGAAACCGCAACACTGGTGCTGGGAATCCTCGTCCAGGGGCTCCCCACTCTTGTCATCACCTGGCTGATCCTGGGCTCAGTTCGGCGCTGGCTGGACGCAGTGGTGCAGAGGGCACGGAGGCCACTGGCCGTTCGCCCTGCCGCTCGTGCGCTGGACCCTTGGTTGCTGTTCACTGTGGTGCTGCTGGTCCTGGGACTGGCCGGACTGCTGCTGGGCGGCCTGCCGCTCGTGGCGGTTTCCGCGTTTGTGGGCGGCGCGCCGTTGAATGACCCGCAGCTGGCCGCGCTGGGCGTGACGCCCGCCGCCCTGCGGGTCACCCTGCTGCTTGGAGCGGCAGCCATGCTCGGCGGCGCCCTGTTCTCGACGTTGCTGATCCTGCTGATGGCGTGGTCACGCGGTTTTGCTACGAATGTCGCCACCGTGCTGGACTCGGGCCTGCCCGGCAGCACGCCCGCCCCAATCCCCGATCCCTGGAACAGTCCGCCGCAGCCGGCCCAGGCCCGTGATCCCTCCTGAATCCAGAGAGTCTGCGCGCAAGGAGCCGAAGCGCTTTCAGTTGCCCAGGTCTATGGTCACGGGCTGCGTGCGCGGAACCGTGAGGTCCAGAGTGGCCGGGCGATACCCCCGGGCGAGGACCTTGAGACGGTAGGTGCCCGCCACCGGAAAACGGATCTGGCCGGGCACGACGCCCAGGTTCTGATCGGCGCTCAGGTTCGCGCCATCGGGAGCCGAGACCACGCTGAGGCGGGCTGTGACCCCGGCCGCGCCGCGCACGGTGAAGGTGACGGCACCCGGTGAGGACTTGCTTCCCGACACAGCCGAAGCGGTGCCAGCCGTGATCGCAGACGTGCGGGCTGCGCCCAGTGCCCACACCAGCGCCAGGACCAGCAGTACGATCAACGCCAGGGCAAGCGGCACCCAGCGTAGGAGCGGCGGGGCCGGACGCGCCTTGGGAGCGGTGCGGACCACCCGCCAGGAATCGTCCTCGTCCCAGCCGATGCGGATGGGCGTGAGGTTGCGCGACGGTGAACGGGTGGGACCGGCGTCCCCGCCGGGAAGCCGCTGAACGGTGCCCTGTAGCGGCGCTTCTGCCGGGCGGCGCAACGAGGCTGGCAGACGCTCGATCTGACGCGCCTGAGGATCATTGCCTGGACGGGCCTCACCATCTTCCGGCGCGGCCACAAAGCCCATCTGGAAGGGTTCGGGCACCGGCACCCCGCGCGCCGCCTGCTCCGCGGCGCTGGCCGCCTCACGCTCTTCCTCTTCCTTCTGGGCCTTCAGGCGGGCGGCCTTGCGCCGGGCGGCGGCCTGACTGTCCAGCATGGCCTGCTCACGCCGCTCGTCGTTCTGGCGCTTGCGGCGCTCTTGCGGCGTCTCGGGCTGGCCTGCAGGAGCGTTGGAGAACGGAGAAACCCGGGGGCCAGTGGGCGGAGCGTCACCCTCCTGCCGCCTGACGTCGCCCCCCGGCTTCTCCGGCATGGATGTTCCGGAAGTCTCTTCTGAACTGGATGGTGCCATCGTGGTCGCGCCACTCGCCTCCTGGCGCTGGTATCTGGCCACCACCCTGACGTGAGGCGTAGCGGAACCGTCCTCCCCCCCACCGGTTCCGGCGGGATCAACTCCAGACCCCCTGGCCTCCAGGCCCGGCGGTTTCGATGGCGTCGGTTCGGTGGCCCCATCCGAGGCGGGCTGGGGTGTCTCAGCCGAAGGTGGGGCGCCGTCCAGCAGGACCAGCGCCTCACGCGCACTCAGGCTGCCGGGGTGGTCCCGCAGAGGCCTCAGGACTTCAGGCAACGCGCCCATGTCCTGCAGGGCAAGCGCCAGATCGCTCAGATCGGCCTGGGGCGTGGCGTCCTGGCGCCAGAGCAGGCCTGCCCCAGCCAGCGCCACGCCGCCGTCATGGTTCCAGAGTTGCGCCGCACTGATCCCGCCATGCGACAGGCCCTGCCCATGCAGCGTGCTCAGCGCCGCCAGCGCGCCGCGCGCGGTCAGGAGCGGGTCACGGGCGGGGTGGGCCTGCAGCGGCAGTTCGGTGACCAGATAGGCCTGTTCGCCGTCCATCCCACTGTCCACCACCGGCAGCAGATGCGGCGAGACGGGCAGTTCGGGCAGGCTCTGGGCATGGGGCAGCAGATGCAGCAACACGGGAATACCGGTCAGCCGATCGGTGGCCCGCAGTGTCCGGATCAGGCTGCTGGCCGCCGCCGCACCAGTCACCGGAGGAGGCAGGGCCTGAACTGCCACGTAGGGGCCAATGGGCTTCACGCGGCCCAGTATAGACGGCCCGTCCTCAGGGTCACAGCGTCAGAAACCGGGGGGCGAACCTGACCGTTTCCGCCACCCACGCAACACATTGCCCCTGCCCGCCACTGTGAGCCTGTGGCTTGTCCCCCTGCCCGGCTTTGCGCTACTAATGGCCGCATGCATGACGCCTTGATGGCTGCCCTGAGCACCGTGAACGACCCGGAACTGCACCGCGATCTGGTCTCGCTGGGCATGATCGAGCGGGCCGAGGTGGTGGGCGGTGTGGCCCAGATCAAGGTCAATCTGACCACCCCGGCGTGTCCGCTCAAGGGCCAGATCGAACGCGAGGTCCGTGAGGCCGTTCTGGCCGTTCCTGGCGTGAGCGAGGCGGCTGTGACCTTCGGCGCGACCGTGCGGATGGCCGCGCAGCCCGCGCTGCCTGGGGTCAAACATGTGCTGCTGGTGGGCAGCGGCAAGGGCGGCGTGGGCAAGAGCAGCGTGGCAGTCAATCTGGCGGCCTCGCTGGCGGCAGACGGCGCGCGGGTGGGCCTGCTGGACGCCGACGTGTACGGCCCCAGCGTGGCGCACATGCTGGGTCAGGGCGCGGCGCGCGTGACTGCCAACGCCGAGCGCAAGATGCAGCCCATTGAGGCCCACGGGCTGAAATTCATCAGCATGGCCAACCTGTCCCCTGCAGGGCAGGCGCTGGTGTGGCGCGGGCCGATGCTGCATTCGGCTGTTCAGCAGTTCGTCAAGGACGCGGCCTGGGGCGAGCTCGATTACCTGATCGTGGACCTGCCGCCGGGTACCGGGGATGTGCAGTTGTCGCTGACCCAGACCGTGCAGGTCACCGGGGCAGTGATCGTGACCACCCCCCAGGACGTGGCCCTGATTGACGCGGCGCGGGCCATCGACATGTTCCGCAAAGCCAGCGTGCCGGTGCTGGGCGTGGTCGAGAACATGAGTTACTTCGTCGCGCCGGACACCGGGAACACCTATGACCTGTTCGGACGCGGAGGCAGCCGCAAGCTGGGTGAACAGTACCCATTGCTGGGCGAGGTCCCCATTGACATGGACGTGCGCAAAGATGCCGACGCCGGAACCCCTGCCGTGCTGGCCCACCCGGCCACTCCCGCCGCGCAGGCTCTGATCGGGGTGGCCCGCAATCTGGCCGGCCAGGTCAGCGTGCTGGCGGTGAACAAGGAACTCGCACAGTCTCTGGCCGATCTGCCGGACCAGTTGACCGTCGTATGACCATCGGCGCTGCCCACGCGGTCGCCCCGCAGCCGCCACCTGCCCCCCCTGAGCGGACCAAGGTGCGGCTGCTGGAACTGGTCAAACGCCATGGCCCGCAGACTGCGCAGGATCTGGCCGCGCGGCTGGAGGTCAGTGTCCCTGCGGCGCGCCGTCATCTGGGAGACCTGCAGGAGCAGGGCCTGCTGCTCTCGCGTACCGAGCGCCCCGGCGGGCGCGGACGGCCCCAGCACGTCTTCAGCCTGACTGAGCGCGGCGAGGCGGCTTTTCCGCGCACCTATTCGGGCCTGTGTGTGGACGTGCTGCGCCATGTCGAGGGCCTGTTCGGCGACGGTGCGGTCCTGAAAGTGCTCGACGCCCGCAACGTCGAGATCGCCGCGCGACTTCAAAACGATCTGCCGAACCACCTGCCGCTGGAAGACCGGATCCGGCGGCTCGCGGTCCTGCTCACGGACATGGGCTTCGATCCCGTGCTGGAAAAGGACGGCGCTGACTGGTGCCTGACCCAGCGCAATTGTCCCAACCTGACGGTGGCCCGGCAATACAGCCAGCTCTGCGACTCGGAGTTGCGGCTGTACGCCGAGCTGCTGGGCACACGCGTTGTGCGCGAGAGCCGCATCGCCTGCGGGCAGGCTGCGTGCCGCTACCGTATCGTCGGCTGAACCCGACAGGTCAAGCTGACTGGAACATGAGACGGTACAGTAAGCCCAGGACTGTCGCATGACCCACCTGCTGCCCCCCATTCCCGAGTCGCCCAGGCCGCTGTACAGCTTGGTGGCCTGGCCTCCGCAGGTGTTGGACACCTGGATGCGCCGCACCCAGGCCAGGCTGAACGTCAGCGGCTTCGGCCTCCCGCACCTGAATCTGCGCGCTCCGTTTCAGACCAGTCTGGAGGGCAGCGAATTGGTGGCCGCCTTCCGCAATGGTCTGCGCGGCGAGCCGGCCCTGGAGGTCCGGGTGCGGGGCTGGAAACGCCTGAGCGGGGTGATCTTTCTGGAGTTCGAACTGGACCCCGCGCTGGCCGACTTGCACGCCCGCGTGCTGGAGATTGGTCCCTCCAGCCGCGCACCCTACGACGGTGCCGACTACCGCCCACACCTGACGCTGGCGCTGGGCATCCTGCCCTGGGCCGAGGACCTGCTGTGGGAGCAGGTGCGGGCCCTGACACCCCCGTTGCAACACTTCTCTGTCCAGGCCCTGAGCCTGACCCGCGAGGAAAGGGGCGAGGTGCAAGAACTCCACACCTTCCCACTGGTCCTGCCGCCGGATGAGGAAGGATTGCGGAACGAGGCGGAAGCCGCCCCAAGTTAGGGAGCTTGAACGGTCACGCACGCCTTGCACCGTTTCCCAGGCTCTGCTAACCTGTACAGGCCCGCGAGCCTGTGCCTCGCTCCGGCGGGTGATAGTTGATTCAATCTTGGCAAGGGTCCTTAGCTCAGTTGGTAGAGCATCGGTCTCCAAAACCGAGGGTCGTAGGTTCAAGTCCTGCAGGGCCCGCCACGCCAAACTCCGCATCAAGCGGAGTTTTTTCGTTTTCTAAGCTCACTGCAATGGTTGTTCTGGAGTCCCTTGGCGTCATGGTGTCGTGGGAGCCACGGCTTCAGCGCAACTGGCACCCTCACCAGCTCTTTGAATGTGTTCTACCGATTCCGGAGAGTATGCTGAAAGCGTACCGCGTAGCCCCCTCTGCGTTCATGTCTCAGCGACAGAACGCCCCACTCCACGAGGGTTGGCGGCACAGGGGCACATATGGCCATACGCAGAAGGTCGGGAGTCATCGGCGGGCTTGCCCTGGGGCTGACGGGGGTCGCTCTTGCCGCGGGGAGTTACAGCCTCATCGTCAATGGACAAGCCGCAGCCAAACCTGCGGTCGTCATGAACGGGGAGACGTACGTGCCGCTCTCCGCCCTGAAGGTGCTGGGGATCACCGGCAGCCTCAAGGGGAACACCCTGACCCTGACCCAGAATGGGGCGGGTTCACCAGCCACCACAGTGGCCGGCGGGGCCAACCAGATCACGGCGCTTGAGGGATGCATCAACCAGACGCTGTTCAACGGCATCTGGCGCGTCAAGGTCGTGTCGCTCAGCCCGATCCGGACCGCAGATCCCGGAAGTCCGGACACTCCCGGCTGGGCGGTCAAGGTTGAGATGAGAAACGGCGCCCAAAAGACCACCTCGCTGATGAACACCGGCTTCGGGGCGAGCAGCGGGGGGAGCCAGCCGACACTGGTCCTGACGGATGGAAGCACGCTGGCGCTGAACGACGCCGACTTCCTGAAGCCCTGGAGTCAGGATGTGCTTCAGGGCGGTGTGAATACGTTCACGCTGCGTTTCGCGTATCCCAGAGGAACCACCGAGGCACAGGCGCAGGCCCTGAAGCCCAGCAAGTTCATCCTACAGATCAATGGTGCCCTTCCCCCCTACGCAGAGGTGAAATACAGCATTCCTGACCCCAGCCTGCGTGTCCTGCTTACCTGCAAGAAGTGAGGGCGCGGGCCGTGTGGCAAGGAATCGGAGTATTGCGCTGTGGGCGCCCTTCATGTCTTCAGCAGTTCGGAAAGCCAACGGGGACGCCCGCCACGAGGAGTAATTACCATGAATGATGGACGCACATCGGCGCTGGTTCTGCTCGTGACCCTTGGCCTGACTGCCTGTGGCGGAGGGACGCCCGGCCCTGTGACCGGCGCGCCGGAACTCCTGGCCGTCAGCCCAGCGAACGGTGCGGTTGGCGTGCGCAAGGACACGAACATCGAACTGAGCTTCAGCCAACCCATGAACCGTGCGTCGGTGGAGGCGGCTTACGTGTCGTTCTCCGATGGGCTGCGCCGTGATGAGGTGACGTTCGTGTGGAATGCGAACGGCACGAAGGTGACGGTCGATCCGAAAGGCGACCTCAGCTACGCCGACGGCACGGCGGCGCCCATGACCTACAGCTTCCTGGTGGGACCAAGTGCGGCCAGCCTCAGCGGAGGAACACTCCCGGAGTCCACAGTGAGTTTCAAGACGGCCCGGCTGTTCAAGACGGTGCTGGGGAGCCAGGCAGGCCTGGACGGCTACACGTCCAGCCGCAACACGGCGTCCTCCAACGCGCAAATCGGCTCCAAAATCGCCCGGGCTGGCGGCATGTCCGACATGGTGCCGGAGGGGTACGCCACGGTGTCCGTTCGGGCGTTTTTCAGCTTCGATCTGTCTGGCCTGCCCCTGACCGTGGCCCCGGAAGACATCTCGGCCGCCACCCTGAGTCTGGAGCAGGTTACGGTTTACCCAACGAGCGCGTACGCCGACATGAGCACTGAGGCAGAAAAGTTGATTCTGGAGGGAGTGAGTTACGGTGATCAGCTCACCATCGCCGATTTCGGCCTCCCGGCTCTGAGTCTGGTGACGCCCACCTTCTCGACGGACGCCTCCCTAAAGCGGAGGAGCGCGGAGGTGCTGGCCCAGGTGCGTGACGACGTGAGGAACCGGGCGGCACGTGGCAACCGCACGCAGTACCGGTTGCGCTTCCCGAAGGATCAGCCTGAAGGCAACTATGGCTTCGCCGATTTCGCAACTGCGGAGGACAGTGCACGTGCGCCGGGCCTAGAACTCCACTACCTGGCACCCTGATTCCGGAATGTTTCGGAGGTCTGCTGCGCAGGTGTTCATCAGCTCAGCGCCACAGGCACGCCTCCTAGAGGAGGGAAGCGCGTCAAACAGGTCGACCACTCATGCCCACCGCTCGCTGTCCTGCGGCTCCGCATGACCAGCCCCGCATTCCGTTGGCTTTGTCCTACTTCTTTTAGTGCGCTCAAGCGATGGATTCTTCTGACTACGCAGGCAGGTGCAGCGCCGCCGTGAAGCCTTCACCCGGCGCACTGCTCAGGGTCAGCGTGCCGCCGTGCAACTCGGCGGCGCGGCGAACCAGGGCCAGGCCCAGACCATGGCCCTCGCCGCTGCGGCTGGCGTCCGGGCGGTAAAAGGCCTCGCCCAGACGGGCCAGGACGTCCGCCCCCACCCCAGGGCCGTCATCGTGGACGGTCACGGTGGCCCAGCCCTCCGCGCCCTCCAGCGTGACGGTCACGGTGGCGCCAGGGGCGTGGCGCACGGCGTTCATGGTCAGGTTCCAGATCGCCTGTCCCAGCAGGACCCGGTCCCCGGCCACCGTCAGCGGCTGAGGGGCGATCAGGTCAACGTCTGCTTCCGGCTCCAGCTCACGGGCTCGGTCCACGGCATCGGCGGCCAGTTCACGCAAGGGCACGGGCGCATGGGCCAGTTGCGAGGCATCCCGCGCCAGCAGCAGCAGATGGTTGGTTAGTGTGGACAACCGCGTGATGTCGGTGCCGATTTCCTGAAGGTCGCTGCGGTAGCGCGCGGGGTCCCGGTCACGCGCCAGACTGCCCTCCACGCGGGCGGTCAGGGCGGCCAGCGGCGAGCGCAGATCGTGGGCGGCCGCCCGCATGAAGGCTTGCTCGCGATCACGGGCGTCGGCCAGTCGGGCGAAGGTGCCCTGCAGGGTCAGCGCCAGCCGGGACAGCTCGTCGGCCTCGCCCGCGCCGGGCAGGGGACGCCGCAGCTGCGCGCCCTCGCCCACCTCGCGCGCCGCATTTTCCAGTGTCCGCACGGGGCGTAGCAGCCGCCCGGCCACAAAGAAGCCCATGCCCAGCGCCAGCAGCAGCGCCAACGGCAGCAGCCACGCTAGCGCCCGCGTAAACGCCTCTCTCGCCTCACCCAGCGCCCGCGCGTCTGAGATCACGGTCAGGCGCAGGTCCGAGCCGCGCAGGTCCTGCACCGTCAACAGCTGATCACCGCTGACGCCCACGCCAAGGGGCAGGTCCAGCGGCACACCCGGCGGAAAGCGCGTGGTGTGGACTTCGGAGAGTGGCCCGCCGCCGGGGAGCTGGATTCTGACCTCCACCGTGCGGTTCTGTCCCCTGGTGTCAATCAGCCGTTCCAGGGTCTCCTGGGTGATCCCCACCTTCGTCACGCCGAAGGGCCAGTTGCGGTCGCTGGCCCGCTGCAAGGCCGCGTCCAGTTGCACCGCGATCACCGCGCTGGTGGTCAGCAGCCGCTCGATCTGCGCCTGCCGCAGAAAACTGTTGACGGCGAAGAAGAGGCCTGTGGCCACCAGCAACACGGCCAATCCGGTGGCCAGTGCTGAGAACAGCGCCAGACGCAGGCGCAAGGTCAGGCGTATCACGGGTGGAGGGCAGTGGGTTGTCTCCAGACCACACAGTCCATCGTCCGCATCCCGGCGCTCCACCACCTGATCCTCACCGTTCCACCCGGTAACCGCGCCCGCGCTCGCTGGTGATCGCCTCCGGGGCCAGTTTGCGCCGCACGTAGCGTACATAGACGTCCACGATGCGGGCCTCGCCGCCAAATTCCGGCCCCCACACACGGTCCAGCAGCTCCTCTCGCGTGAACCAGCGTTCGGGCGTCAGCGCCAGGGCTTCGAGCAGCGAGTATTCACGGCCTGTGACTGCCACCTCCGCGCCGTCCCACGCCACGGTGCGGGCCACCGTGTCCAGCGCACCGCGCCCGGCCCCGAACGTGACCTGCGGCGCAGTTTGGCCCCGTTCCCGCCGCGACAGCGCCCGCAAGGTCGCCAGCAGTTCCGGCACGGCGAACGGCTTGACCAGATACGCGTCGCCGCCCAGGTCCAGCCCCTGCACCCGGTCCCCCAGATCGCCGCGCGCGGTGAGGAACAGGATGGCCGACTCGATACCATTCCCGCGCAGTTCGCGCGCGATCTCGAAGCCGTCTATGCCGGGCAGCATCACGTCCAACACGACCAATGGAAAGTCGCTCAGCAGTGCGGCCTCCAGCCCCTTAGGGCCAGTCTGCGCCCAGGTCACGGCATAACCTGCCTCCCGCAGCGCTTCCACCGTCGGCCCGGCGATGCGCGGATCGTCTTCCACCAGCAGTAGGCGCATATGTGGGCCAGTGTAGCGGGCAGGGTTAAGGGGGCGTTAGGCACGACAGAGAAAGCCCGCCTCGCCCTGAGCTCAGGGCTGTATCAGCTCAGACCCTGCCGCAGCCCCCAGCGCAACAGACCCAACCCCATAACCAGACTGATGCCCACCAGGGGCAATAGCCACGGCAGACGGCGTTGCAGCGCGGCGCTACGGGTGTGGGTGCTGACTAGCACTGGGGTCGGCAACAAGCGGGTAGCCAACGCCAGAACCGCAGGTACCACCAGCAGACCGTCACCCAGGCCTACACAGGAATTAGGTCGATAAGACTTAGGGCATAGGCCAGCACCAGCACTGGGCCCGACCGCGCTGTCATGGGTGTGCAGTGATCCCAAACGACAAACAGTGGGGCCAGCGCGTTGTGTCAGATGGGTTTGAGGCGGGTGATCACCTCCCCTCCTACGCGGCGGGCCGAGATGAAGTTCTCCTCTCTGGCCCTTCGCGGCATGGATTTGCTATGCTGGATCTTCGCAGCGGTCAGGCCTTTTGCCCAGCCGCGCCGGAGGATAGAGAAAGCGCGACTCGCCATCCTGATTTCAGGACCATGAGTCCAGGTGTACCGCGAGGACACCTTCACAGACACGGGAACACGCACACTCCACACTTTATTGCCCCCTTTGTTGGGGCGTGTGACCTGTGCCACCCCGCTGTCTGAGAGAGCTTTCCTCTTTCTGGCAACGGGGCGTTCTCGTTTGTGTTAGAGTCCCAAGTTGGTATGTTGTGCCCAGAAGCAGGTGCGCGGGCGCAGCAGCAAAGACGCCACGTCAGGCAGCGTTCGGGCGGCGGCAGCACAAGGAAGGTAGACGATGTTTGCAATTATTCAGACCGGCGGCAAGCAGTACCGCGTGCAGGAAGGCGACGTGATCCGCGTGGAAAGCCTGGCGGGCGAGGCCGGCGACACGCTGGACCTGACCCCCATCTTCGTGGGCGGTGAGAGCGCCCTGTTCGGCGACGCCGTGAGCAACTACGTGGTGAATGCCGAAGTCGTGGAGCACGGCCGCGGCCCGAAGATCTACATCCGCAAGTACAAGAGCGGCGTCCAGTACCGCCGCCGCACCGGCCACCGCCAGGATTTCACGGCGATCAAAATCACCGGGATCAAGGGTTAAGGGGAGGTAGAACGACATGGCACACAAGAAAGGCGTAGGTTCGTCCAAGAACGGACGTGACAGCCAGCCCAAGTACCTGGGCGTCAAGAAGTTTGGCGGCGAAGTGGTCAAGGCCGGCAATATCCTGGTCCGCCAGCGCGGCACCAAGTTCAAGGCTGGCCCCGGCGTGGGCATGGGCCGCGATCACACCCTGTTCGCACTGGAGCATGGCCGCGTCGTCTTTAGCAACCGGGGCAACACGGGCCGCTTCATCAGCATTGAAGCTGTGAACGCTGCCCCCACTGAAATCGCCGCCGACTGATTCACGTCGTTCTGCGGTCCAGGGGCCAGGACACTTGCGGGTGTTCTGGCCCTTGTGCTGTTCCAGAACTCCGCCGGTTTGACCCTCGCCCCCCCCGCCTCTTAGACTGCCCTCTTCAGTGACCCGCCGCTCCGATTCCCTGCCCCGCCGTGCCCTGAGTGCCCGGCTGACGCCCGCACAACTGCTGGCGCTGGTGTACGCCGTGGGCATCTTGATCGGCACCGGCCTGCTGCACCTGCCCGGCGTTCAGCGGGCAGGCGGGGCGGCGCTGACCAGTGTGGACCTGCTGTTCACGGCCACCAGCGCCATCTGTATCACCGGTCTGGTGGTGGCCGACACGGGCGAGGCGTTCACGCGGCTAGGACAGGTCATCATCATCGTCCTGGTGCAGATCGGTGGACTGGGCATCCTGACCTTCGGCACGCTGTTTGCCTTCCTGACGGGCCGGAGGCTGAACTTCAGCGAGCGGCAGGGCCTGGTGGCGCAGCTGAACGCCCTGAGCGTGGGCGGCGTGCTGCCGCTGCTGCGGGCCATCCTGACGTATACGCTGGTGACTGAGCTGATCGGCGCGGTGCTGCTGTCCTTCCGCTTCGTGCCGCAGTACGGGCTGGGTGAGGGTCTGTATCAGGCCATCTTCCACTCGGTGAGCGCCTACAACAACGGCGGTTTCGTGGTGCTGGCGAGCGGCATGAGCCCTTACGCGCAGGACCCGCTGGTCTGCCTGACCATCAGCGCGCTGGTGATCCTGGGCGGGCTGGGTTTTCTAGTTCAGCTGAACTACGTCTCGCACCTGCTGAACCCGCGCAAGAACCGCCTGCTGGTCTACAGCCGCCTGACCATGCTGACCACTGGCGTGCTGCTGGCGCTGGGCACGCTGGTGATCTTGGTCCTGGAGTGGGAGAACAGCAAGACCCTCGGGGCGCTGTCCACGCCCGGCAAGTTCCTGTCTGCCTTTTTCCAGAGCATGACACCACGTTCGGGCGGCTTCTCCACCGTTGATATTGAGGCGATGAACACGGCCACCATCTTCACCCTCATCGGCCTGATGTTCATCGGGGCGAACAGCGGCTCGACGGGTGGCGGCATCAAAACCAGCACCTTCGCCATCCTGGTGGGCAGCGCGTGGAACATGGTGCGCGGACGTGGAGAGCTGATCGTGTTTCAGCGGCGGGTGCTGGGTGAGAATGTGGTGCGAGCCGGCAGCATCACCACTCTGTACACGCTGCTGGTGACCGGGGCATTCTTTCTGATGCTCGCCACCAACCCAAAGCTGGGCTTCACGCACCTGCTCTTCGAGACGGTCAGTGCCGCCGCCACGGTGGGTCTGAGCATGAACACCACCCACCTGCTGAACGATCCGGGGTTGCTGATCCTGACCGCGCTGATGTACCTGGGCCGGATTGGCCCACTGACCTTCGCGGTGGCCTTCAGCCTGCGCAGTACCCAGAGGCGCAACATCAAGTACCCGCCAGAGCGGGATATTCTGGTGGGGTGAGGGAAACGGGCGCGCGTGCCGCATCCCAAAGGAAACCGACTGAATGAAGACCAAACAATGCCTCGTGATCGGCCTGGGCCGTTTCGGCACCGCCGTCGCCACCACCCTCTATGAAATGGGCCACGAAGTCGTGGCGGTGGACCACAACGAGGAAAACGTGGAACGGGTCATGAACCTGGTGACGCACGCGGCCATCGTGGACGCCAGCGACGAGCGGGCGCTGCGCTCAATTGGGGTGGGTGATTTCGACGTGGTGGTGGTGGCCATCGGCACCGACGTGCAGGCCAACATCCTCGCCACCATGAATGCCAAGAGTCTGGGCGCGGCCTACGTGGTCACCAAGGCGGTGGACGAGATGGCCCGGCGCGTGCTGGAACGCATCGGCGCGGATCTGGTGATTCGCCCCGAACACGACATGGGCGTGCGGCTGGCCCGTCAGATCGCCACCCCCAACATCGTGGACACGCTGGATCTGGGCGGCGACTACGCCATCGTGGAAATCGAGGCCAACGAGCGGCTCAAGGGCAGCCTGCGCGATCTGAACCTGACCGGGCGCTTCGGCGTGCAGATCATCGCGGTCAGCCGCGCGGGCAAGATCGAGGTGACCCCCCGTGCTGAGGATGAGTTGCGGCCCCACGACAAACTGGTGCTGATCGGCACCAGCCACAACATCGACGAGTTGCGGCGGTATCTGGGGGAGTAGGCCCTCAGCGACTGCCGTATCGCCGCGCGATCACCACCCGTTTCACGATGCGGTCTGCCAGCCCCGGCAGCACGGCATCGAGCAGCGCCACAGCCCGGTAGATCCCCGGCACCGTCACCTCCCGGCGTGGGCGCTCCAGCACATCTGCCACGGCGCGGGCCACCACCTCCGGCCCCGGCATGGGGAGGCGCGCACGGGCGGTCATCTCGCTCCTCACGAAGCCGGGGGCGATCAGGCTGACGTCCACGCCGCTGCCCAGCAACTCCCGCCTCAGCCCGTGCGAGAAGCCGCGTATCCCAAACTTGCTGGCGCTGTACATCCCATTGGTGGCTGCCCGCCCCGCCACCGAGCCGATGTTGACAATGTGGCCGCTGCCGCGTGAGCGCATCTCGGGCAGCACCAGACGTACCAGTTCGATGGGCGCTTCGAGGTTGATACGGATTACCCGCAATGGATCGGGATCGTCCCACCACCAGCCCTGCTCCACCGTGACCCCGGCGTTGTTGATCAGCACGTCAATCTGACCGAAATGGGCGCGGGCCGCCTCTATCAGGGCGCGGCGCGAGCTGTCGTCGGCCACATCGGCGGGCACGGCGATCACCCGCCCGCCGCCTGGATCGAGTTCGCGGGCCAGGGCGGTGAGCTGAGCCTCGCGGCGGGCGGCCAGCACCAGCGCGTGTCCACGCGCAGCCAGCTCACGCGCCGTCGCCAGGCCGATACCGCTGGAGGCGCCCGTCAGCACCACCACGCGGCGGCCAGGGGTTGAAGGTGAAGTCATGACACCGATGCTAGCGCCCCGATCAAATCCAGTTCCTCAGCCGGGCATCAGGCACAGGCGCCAGACTGCTGGGGTGAAGCTGTCCGCATTGACCCTGCCTCTGCTGTGCGCCGCCCTGCTGAATGTAGAAGGACAGGCCGCTGCACCGGGCGCCATTCCCGCGCTGCCGCCGGGGCAGACAGTTCCTGCACCTCAAGTCCCAGCGCCCAGACCTGCGGCCCCGAATCCATCGCCACCCGAGATCGCCCCGTCCGCCCCGGGCCGGCCGCAGACCGCACCTCCACTGGTGCCGCTGCCCACCACGCCCCAGCAGGTCAGGCCAACCCTGCCCACCACCTACCAGCCCAGCGATCCGCTGTATGCCCGGCAGTGGGACATGACCACCATCGGGATGCCGCAGGCCTGGGCGCTGCTGCCGGAAGCCGTGAAGACGGTCAGCACCTTGAAGACACCGCCAATCACGGTGGCCGTGCTGGACACTGGCTTTGTGAACTCGCCGGAACTGACCGGGCGGATCGTCAATGGCTACGATTTCGTGCGTGATCCGGTGCGGGCCGGAGACGGCAACGGCCGCGACAGGGATGCCAGTGGGGTGGGCCAATTCGCCTACCACGGCGAGGTGGTGGCCAACATCATCGCTGCCGCGCATGACGGGCGCGGCATGGCAGGCATCCATCCCTCGGCGCGGATCGTGCAAGTCCGGGTGGCGGGCGTGGACGGCCTGATCGACCCGCAGGATCTGGCCGACGGACTGCGCTGGGCCGCGGGCCTCGCGGTACCGGGCGTCCCGACCAACCCCAATCCGGCCAAAGTGCTGAACCTGAGCCTCTTTGCGGACTTCATTCCGCTGACTGGCTGCGACGCCCGCATTCAGAAGGCGGTGACGGCCGTCACCGCCAGGGGCGCCCTGATCGTTGTGGGGGCCGCCAACGACGGGGCGGACGCGGCAGGGTACTCGCCCGCAGGCTGCCGGGGCGTGCTGACCGTGACCAGCGCCACGCAGGGCGGCGCGCGCCCGGCTTACGCCAACTGGGGCCGCAGCGTTGCTCTTGCCGCGCCGGGGGGCGAGACCGACCACGGGATTCCAGTCAGCAGCCTGAGCGGGGCGGGGGGAGAGCGCAGCCCGAATGGCACCAGCATGGCGGCCCCGCACGTCAGTGGCGTCGCCAGCCTGATCCTGAGCGCCCGCCCCCGCCTGACGCCCGCGCAACTCCAGAGCCTGCTGACCCGCACCGCGACCCCGTTTCCCGCCGGCCACTGTGATCCGGACCCGACCCGGTCCTGCGGCAGTGGCACCCTGAATGCCGGGGCCGCCGTCCGGACGGCGCTGGCCTCCAGTCTGGGAAAATGAGCGAGAGCTGTCCAGGAAACCCGCCTGCCCAACTGTCGCTCCAACAACCCATCTCCCGCGTTCTGGCCGCTAGGATGGAACCATGAGGTTTGAAGCATGAACGCTCCCGCATGGCGCATCTGGCTGGTCACGGCGCTGGTGTGTGGCTGGGGCATCCTGACCATCCGTTTCCTGACCACGAGTAACTGGCCGCTGGCCATCGTCAGCCTGGTGCTGGCCGTTTTCAACGCCTACACGCTGTACCAGTTGACCCGGCGAGGCAAGTAACCAAAGGACGGCGCGGCGGCCCAGCTGACTGCCCCACTGACGGGCAGCGCGTTTCAGGTCGTGGACGGACAGCACCGCGCGCGGCGAAGTCCAGACCTGAAACGTTTTTTGAAAAGCCCAGCCATCCAGCGTGCTGGGGCTGACCGTCTGCGCTGCGCCATAGTAGAAGCGTGCCGGGCCGATAGTCGCCGCCCTGACGGGTCCTCTCCTGCAAGAATGTCTCAAACAGTTCGCGGCCCATTCACTCGCTCTCGACCCCAGCCACGCTGACTGCGCCTATCACCGCGCCGAAGCAATATGCCCCGCTGTCGGAATCAGAGGTTCCAGCCAGTTCACGCACACGGGGCAGGATTTTCAAGACTCCTCTCCAGACGCTTTCCGGAATCCGGGGCTTCTGACAGGGTGGGAGACCCGCGCCGACAACCCATTCAAACACGGTGTTCATCAGCAGATCGGCGTCCACAGAAAGCGGGCGTGTGACAGGCCTGGCAACAGCTCAAGAAAGTCGCTGCGGCGCGAAAAGATTGCCCCGGTCGCGGCGCATCTGCATCAGGAGCAGGGCACGCCAGCATCCTGGACCGGGACTCTGCCATTAGCCAACAACCTGCCCTGCCCTCGGTGCGATGTGCGATACCCCGGACAGCATTGGTGTCGCGTTCCTCAGGGTCAGGTCCACTTCCCTGCGTGGAATGGTTCGGAGACCGAACGCCTCGGCTTCCTCGGCAGTCAGGAAGAAGGGCTGGCGCCCTCGCGCCAGCCACTTTCAGCATGGAGTTTGCAATTCGTCCGAAACCGGGACATCCAGCACCCGCACAAGTTCAGCTCAGCAGCGGCAGGCCAAAGCCGTACGCCCCAACCCGGGCACAGACATGCTCAAAGGCATGTGGGTCCGCCACGAAATCCAGATCGTCCCCCGGCACGCGCAGCACGGGGCAGGCGCTAAAGTCTGCGATCCAGGCATCGTACAGCCGGTTCAGCCCGGCCAGATACGCGTCGGGGATGTCCTGTTCGTAACTGCGTCCGCGCAGGGCAATGCGGCGGCGCAGGGTGGGCAGCCCCGCGTCGATGTGGATCAGCAGATCGGGCACGCGCAGGGCGGGCAGAATCCCCTCGTACAGGCCGCAGTAGGTGGCCCAGTCGCGCGCTTCCATCTGGCCGCTTTCATACAGATTGCGGGCGAAAATGTTGGCGTCCTCAAACACGGTGCGGTCCTGAATGACGTAGCGCGCCCCCGTCACCAGATTCAGATGCTGCTCCAGGCGGCGCGACAGGAAGTAAATCTGCGAGTGGAAGGAGTAGCGCCGCATATCACGGTAGAAGTCCTCCAAATATGGGTTCTCGGCATAGGGTTCGTAGACCGGACGCAGGCCGTAGCGCTCCGAGAGCATGCGTGTCAGCGTGCTTTTTCCGCTACCGATGTTGCCGGAGACGGCGAGGTACATTACACCCCTCCGCGCTGGCCAGTGGCAGCTGAGGAGGGCTGGTTCGACAAGCCATGCCTGAGACGCCACACGCCATAAACCACACGCCGCCCCACCATCAGTCCGCCGCCTGCCCCGCCGTCAACGCCTCGTGGACGCGGGCCAGGATCAGTTCCTCGTGTTCGGAGTTGCCCACAAAGTCCAGATCACCGGCCTGCACGGTCAGCAGCGGGTGGGTGTAGGTCCGGAAATACTCATCGTAGCGGGCCGTCAGGTCGGCCAGGTAAGCGGCCTGCATGTCCTGCTCGAAGGAGCGGCCCCGGCGGGCGATCCGGCGCAGCAGCTCGTCCGTGTCGGCGCGCAGATACACCACCAGATCGGGGGTGGGCAGACGCGGCGACAGGTGCGAGTACAGGTCCTCGTACAGCGCGAACTCGGCGTCCTTGAGATTCATGGCGGCGAAGATGAAGTCCTTGGCAAACAGGTAATCGCTGACCACGTTGCCACTGAACAGCCCCGGCTGAGCCAGCGCCGAGAGCTGCTTGAAGCGCGACAGCAGAAAAAAGACCTGTACCTGAAAGGCGTAAGCCTCCGGCTGCTCATAGAACTTCGCCAGAAAGGGATTTTCCTCCACCACTTCCAGGTTCAGTTCCGCGCCGTAGCGCGCCGAGAGCCGCCGGGACAGGCTCGTTTTTCCCACCCCGATGGGGCCTTCAATCACCAGGTACATAAACAGTGGGGAGCATAGCGCGCCGCACCGAAGGGGAACGGGCAGGACAGGGCTTGACAGGGGAAAGGCTGGGAAGGGCGGCCCGGCCCCACCGCGCCATGTCCCGCCACCCTTCAAGCTGCCCTGCGGCTGCTGGCGGTGGTGCGGGCGTTCATTCTCGTCTGGGTCTCGCAGACAGCACAACAGGTGTGGGGGCGACTGTTTGCCACCTCCACACCCATGTCGGGACTGACCTCAATCCTGCGGCTCAGGCTTCTCCTTGCGCTCTGCCGTTCCCCTCAGCCGCCCCGCCTCCCGCGCCGCCTGGGTCAGGAGATACTCAATCTGGGCATTGACACTTCGCAGGTCATCGGCGGCCCAGCGTTCCAGGGCGGCGTAAAGTTCGGGGCTGATCCGCAGGGGGTAGTTCTTTCGGGCCATGCATGCCTCCTGTTGCCCGAGAGGCGTGCTAGTACAGGCTTCCGGCGTTCACGATGGGCTGGGTGCCACGCTCGCTGGTCAGGACCACCAGCAGATTGCTGACCATCTGGGCCTTACGCTCCTCGTCCAGTTCCACGATGTGCTGATCGGCCAGCTCACGCAGAGCCATCTGCACCATGCCCACGGCGCCCTGCACGATCTGCGCCCTGGCGGCGATGATCGCGCTGGCCTGCTGGCGCTGGAGCATGGCCCCGGCAATTTCCGGCGAGTAGGCCAGATGCGACAGGCGGGCTTCCAGCACCTCCACCCCAGCGTGACGCAACCGGGCGGCCAGCTCGCGGCCCAGCGCCTCGGCCACCTCGTCGGCGTTGCCGCGCAGGCTCTTGCCGCTTTCCTCGTAGTTGTCGTAGGGGTACTGCGAGGCCAGGTGGCGCAGCGCCGTCTCGGACTGGATCGCGACGAACTCGGCGTAGTCCTCGACATCAAAGGTGGCCCGCGCGGTGTCAATCACGCGCCACACGATCACGGCGGCGATCTCAATGGGATTTCCCGACAGATCGTTGACCTTGAGCCGCTCGGAGTTGAAGTTGCGGATTCGCAGCGACACGTTTTTGCGAATCGTCAGCGGATTCGTCCAATACATGCCGTTGCGCCGCTCGGTGCCCACATAGCGCCCGAACAGGGTGAGCACCTTGGACTGATTGGGCTGCACGATGAAAAACCCGATCACCGTGAAAAAGAGCAGGAGGCTCAGCACCGCACCCAGAACAAATGGACCGGTCACCATCAACCACACCGCCACGGCCACCAGCACCAACCACAGCACGAAGATCGGCACGCCCGGCAACCCGAAGGCCACACGTTCCACACTCGCCACGCCGCTGCGCGTGGAAATTCCACCTTCGGGGCCGACCACTTCGGGAGCTTTCTGCAGTTCACTCATACCGTTTCCCTCCTCTCAGGGTGATATCACTGTGATACGAGACTGGAGGTTGAAAGTTCCCGGTCCATGACAGCAATGGACGCAGCGATCCTGCCAAATGCGAGGGGCACAGGCTCAAGCCCGCCCCACCGCAATCACGAAAGAGACGGGGCCAGCCAGCGCCCCGTCTCCCCTGTTCTCAGCTCCCGTGCCGTGTCTAGCGGCCAGTCTGTTGCAGCGTCCGCTTGAGCAGCGTGACTTTGACGTCCACGCTCTTCTTGTTGCGCCACACCCGCAGATTCACGGTCTGGCCGGGACGTTTGGCGGCCACCAGCCGGGTCACGTCGAAGGAATTGAGCACGCGCACCCCGTCCACCGCCACGATGATGTCGCCCAGGGGGGCGAGCAACTGATCGCTGCTGTTGCGCAGGCTGCCGCGCAGGCCCGCACGGGCAGCGGCGCTGCCGGCGGGCACGTCCATGACTAGGGCCCCTTCGGAGCTGGACAAGCCCGCAAGCTGGCGCAGAGCCGGGGGCAGGGTGGTCAGATCGATCAGGCTGGCGCCCAGCGTGCCGCGCTGGGGAACCCCGATCTTCTCCAGATCGTCCAGACTCTGCTTGACCAGATCGCCGGGAATGGCGATGCCGATCACGCCGGGCACCAGGTTGTTGGGCGCGGCGTTGGCATCGGCCACGCCCACCACCGCGCCGCGCGAATCGAGGATCGGTCCGCCGCTGTTGCCCTGCTGGATGCTGGCGGTGGTCATCAGGTACTCGCCGATCTCCCCGCCCAGATTGTCGTTGCGCGGCACGTTGTCTGCCGTCGCCATCACGCTGAAGATACCGGTGCTGACGAAGTTGGGAATCTTGAGGGGGGTGCCCATCGCGGTCAGCTTCTGCCCGGGAATCAGACGGGCGCTGCTGCCAAAGCTGAGGGTCTTGGGAGCCGTGACGCCAGTGACCCGCAGGATGGCGATGTCGATGCCAGGGTCGACGCCCTCGATCTTGGCCGAGACCTTCCTTCCGTTGTACAGCGTGACACTCAGCGAGTCCTGAAACTCGATGACATGGTAATTGGTGACAATCAGGTCTTTCTTGTAAAAAAAGCCAGTGCCAGTCTCGATAGGATCGTCGCCGGGCTGCAATTGATCGCGCTGCAGGCGGTTGTCGATGCGTACCACCGCTTGCAGCGCGTTCTGCGTGACCTCGACAGTATTGATCTCATCCGGCGTGACCAGGGCGCGCTGGGCACTGACCCGGCCCGTCAGGTAGGCGCCCGTCACGGCTGCACTCAGCAGCAGCGCGGCCCCCACAATGCGGCCAGCCTTCACCCCTCGCCGCCACCCTTGCTCTCGGTTTTGGGCGCGCTCTTGCTCTCGCCGCCGCTTCCGCCCCCAGTCTCCGATTTCTCGCGGGGGCGCGAGTCGTTGGCATAAAAGCCGCTGCCTTTAAAGGCAATGCTGGGGCGCGCCAGCACCCGTTTGACCGGCACGCCGGTTTCGGGATGAGCGGTGTAGGCATCGTCGCGCATGCTCTGGCGCAACTCGTAGATTTCTCCGGTATCGGTGTTTTTATAGAGGTAGGTGGGCATGGCAGGGTTCCTTGAAACGGGGAGTCGACATCGGGGCAACAGCTTGAATAGAGGGGACCAGGCCGCATGGTGCGTGGAGAAGCCTGTCCGGCGCACAGCCTAGCAAGGACAGCCTAGCAAGCGCAGCCGGGACAAACGGGAGGCTGTGTCACTCCAGGATCTCCCTGCAGAGCTGACCTCCCATCATCATCTGAGCATCTTGCTCATCAGAGGCACTCCGGGAATGTTATGATCTGTCGGCAACCTTCTCACATGCCGGGGAGTTTGCACAAACAGGGCAGCGCAAGGCCCATCCCAGGTGACAGACGATCCGTCCAGGGATGGGAAACGAGGTGGAGGTCAGCGAGCGTTCTGCGGATGCCTCCAGGTGTGGGCGACACCTACCCGCCGCGTCCCCTCTAGCAGAGGATGCGGGAAGTCCAGGCGATAACCCCCGTGGCAACGCGGACATAAGGCCGGACCCGACCCAGAAAAATCAGTACAGGCATCCCCGTCCTTTTCAACCGAGGAGGCGGGCAGGAGTCCTTATGTGTGGAATTGTGGGATATATCGGCGGTCGTCAGGCGCAGGACGTGCTCATCTCGGGCCTTTCCAAGCTGGAATACCGGGGCTACGACAGCGCGGGCGTGGCGATTGGTGACGGCGCATGCATCGCGGTCAAGAAGAAGGCAGGCAAGCTGGCCAACCTGGAAGCCGAGTTGGACGGCCGCCCCCTTAGCGGCACGCTGGGCATCGGGCACACGCGCTGGGCCACCCACGGGCTGCCCAACGACACCAACGCGCACCCGCACGCCACCGAGGACGGCCGGATCGTCATCATCCACAACGGCATCATCGAGAATTACCTGAAGCTCAAAGAGGACCTGATGTCGCGCGGCCACGAATTCAAGAGTGAAACCGATAGCGAGGTGCTGGCCCACCTGATCGAGGAGGCGTACAGCGGCGATCTGTATGAGGCCGTCCGCACAGCGCTGGGGCAAGTGCGCGGCGCTTACGGCATCGTGGTGACCCACGTCGATCACCGCGAGATCGTCGCGGCCCGCACGGTCAGCCCTCTGGTGATGGGCGTCGGTGACGGCGAGATGTTCCTGGCCTCCGACGTGCCCGCACTGCTGGCCTACACCCGGAAGATGGTCTTCCTGCATGACGGGGACATGGTGGTGCTGAACGACGACGGCTTCCGCGTCACCGATCTGGACGGCAACGAGCAGCACCGCACCGTGGAACACATCGACTGGGACGCCGAGGCTGCCGAGAAGGGCGGGTTTGATACTTACATGCTCAAGGAGATCTACGAGCAGCCCGTCGCCCTGACCAACACCCTGATCGGGCGCCTGCATGACGACACCGGCGAGGTCAATCTGGACATCAACCTCGATCCCAGCTCGTTCAAGCGCATCAGCATCATCGCCTGTGGCACCGCCTTCTACGCCGGGCTGGTGGGCGAGTACCTGATCGAGCAACTGGCGCGCATTCCAGTGGAAGTGGACGTGGCCTCCGAGTACCGGTACCGCGATCCACTAGTGTCCGAGCACACGCTGGCGATTGTGGTCAGCCAGTCGGGCGAGACCATCGATACCCTCGAAGCCCTGCGCGAGGCCAAGCGACACGGCGCGAAGACACTGGGAGTCATCAACGCCAAAGGCAGCAGCATGACCCGCGAGCTGGACGACACGCTGTCCATTCACGCCGGGCCGGAAATTGGGGTGGCCAGCACCAAGGCCTACACCTCAATGGTCAGCGCCTTCGTGATGTTAGCCCTGTGGCTGGGCCGGGCGCGCGGCACCCTCAGCGAGGCGCAGGGCACTGAGTTGCTGCACGCCGCCCGTGAGTTGCCCCGTCTGGTGGAGGAAGCGCTGGCCCCCGAGCGCGTGGAGGCCATTAAACAGGTGGCCGAGAAGTACCATCAGGCCCGCGACTACCTGTTCTTGGGGCGCGGTGTCAACAGCCCCACCGCCTACGAGGGTGCACTGAAACTCAAGGAAATCAGCTACATCCACGCCGAGGCCTACGCAGCCGGCGAGATGAAACACGGCCCGATTGCGCTGATCGATGCCAATCTTCCCGTCGCCGTGATCGCCACTGAGAGCCGTCTGCTGGAAAAGACCATCAGCAACGTGCAGGAAGTGCGGGCACGCGCCGGTAAGGTGATCCTGTTTCTGTCGGACGGCGACACCGAGAACGCCCGCCACGGCGACGACGTGATCTACGTGCCGCGCGCCCATGAGATGGTCAGCCCGGTGGTCAACGCCGTGGCGATGCAGCTGCTCGCCTACTTCACAGCCACCGCGCTGGGCAAGGATGTGGACAAGCCGAGGAACCTGGCAAAGAGCGTGACCGTGGAATAAGGCGGCAGCCCACGCAATCTGGAGGGGCAATGGAGCGCTGGGGGTGGTTTCGCGGAAGTGTGCGAAATCATTCTCTTCGCTTTGACATTCGGCTCCACCGCTTCCGATAGGCAAGTAAGCTTGCACACGAAGCGGATGTTCCTCATTTCAGTCGGTCAGCGCTGGGCGCTGGCGTAGCCACAGAGAGATTCATCAAATGCCATACACTGCCGCGTGAGTTCCCGCTCCCACACCTTCACACCGCCTCGCCAGGTGAGCTGGCTGATCGCGCTGATTCCCATCTTCCCGCCCCTCTATCTGGCGGCCTTTGGCGTCCTGGGTCAGCTCAGAACGCTGCCGCTGACTGCCCGCTATGTCCTCTTTTTCTTTGCCACCACCCAGCTGGTGGCCGCGCTGTTCACGCCCCGACCGCTGCTGTCACTGGGATTGGCCGCTGTCAGGACCCTTCTGATTCTGGCGATGATCGCGGCAGGGGTCTACCTACGCGAGAGCCGGAATTTGCGCCCCGTGCTCTGGGGACAGCTGGTGATCTTTGTGACGGCCTGGGGCTACACGCTCTCCACCCAAGGCTGGGCTGGGGTTCAGGACCGGCTGGGTCATCCGTACTACTACGTGGTCTCGCTGGGACTGGTGGCGGTGGTGGCTCTGTGGATCACGGTCTTCTGGCGCGGCGGGGGCTGGTGGCGCTGGCCCGCTGGAGGATTGGCCCTCCTTACCCTGCTGGCGGCGGGCAGCCGGGGCCCACTGCTGGCGCTGGGGGTGGGCAGTCTGGCCGCCGCACTGCTGGCCGGACGGAGAGGCGCGCGCCGCTGGATCCTGCTTCCGCTGGGCCTGTTGTTGGCCACTGTCCTGACTGTCAGTGCACTGCAACTACCTATTGCCCCTATCACCCGGCTGCTCAACGATCAGACCGGCGGGCGCAATTTCATCTGGGCTGATGCCTATGCAGCGTGGCAAACTTCACCGCTGGGCGGAGTCGGCGCCTTTCAAGGTGGACCATATCTGACTTATCTTTATAAGGACGGCTGTCAGCTCACTCCCACTCTGGAGGCCAATCAGGTAACGTGCCCGGCCTGGCTTGGCGAGCTCAGCAGCGCCTGGCTGATTGCTCATAACGCCTGGCTCCACTGGTTGATGGAAACGGGGGTAGTTGGGCTGGCTGGACTGCTTGCCATATATGGCTATGGATTAAGGGCGGTGACAAAAAGCCGCGACGCACTGCTCCTTGCGATCCTGTTTGGATATACAGCCATGAATGTGGTGGACGTGGTCATTGCCAGCCCCAGTCAGCATTTCTCAGAATTATGGTGGACTGTGCTGGGGATGGGCCTGGGCCACAGTCAGGACAGGGACCGGGGAGAAAATGGCTGACAACATCGCAGTTCCCCACTTTGAATCTGGCTTACATTTGACGAAAGTTGCAGAAGCGGGGTTTCGGGACGCAGAACCGTGGGGACGCTGGCTACTGGGACAGCAGGCTACAATCACGTTCGATTCACCGGAAGAGCAACGTGCTGAATTGAACATCAGCCTGTTTTTGCCCTACAAGTCTCAAGACTTCTCTTTAAATCTAAATGGAACAGCAATTTTTTCTACGGAACGCTCTCCAGAATCAGTAGGACGACAGAATGGCAAATTTGTCGTCACGCTTACTAAGGGACGCAATACCCTTGCAATCACCACCGATAAAAGCAATCTCGAGGGCACTGATCCGCCATTCGCCGAGAACGATCAATCAGATATTTCTGTTGCTATAGATGAGCTTGCATTAGCGGTATTTCAACAGCGCGATTCTCAAATCTATGGTCTGCGGCCAAGCACTCTTTTGGCCCCAAGATATACATCAGCGGGACAGCAGGGTTTGGAAATGTTGTTTGGGGGAGAAAGCGGACAGTTTATAAACTACAGCTTGCTTCGCCGCTTTAAACATCAGGCCTTTGATTTCTGCCTTGACGGGCAACGTATTTACACGCTGGATGCTGGATTGCCGGGCCACCTGCTGACTGGTCGCTTCCCCATTCCCAGTACGCCTCTTCCTTCCTCCGGCCTACATGTATTGCGTGTCAGCGCTCATACACCTGGGCAGCAGCGATCCGATATGCGTAGTCCGCCCATCTCAACCACCATCGAAGATAGTCCTGATGTGCGATTTTATGTACAAAAATTGCAGTTGCAGAGTAGCTCGGTTCTGTCTGGTGACCTGACGTTCCTTCCAAGCATTGTTCTGCTGACCGCGCTGCTCGTTGTTTTGCTTTGGAGACTGCTCTTCAAGCCTCGGCGCTAGTGAACGTAGCCTTGAGTGTTTCCCATCGCTGTGTGTTCAGACTCACGTCCTTTGGTAACGTCACCCTCGCCTCAGCGCGCGTGCCCTCCTGTACATCAGGACTGCGTCGCTGTGCCAGTTCGAAGACGCTCTTGCGACCAGTCACAATATGCAGCACTTCATCCTCGATGTCGGGCGCGTGAAGAACTGCCTGCGCGATCATTGGCGCAATGATGTCCACGTAGTCCTGCCCAGTGAAGACGTCGCTGTACGCCACCGGGTACTGGAACTCGCGCGGGCGAAAGCTGGTTCGGATGATCAGGTGCCTCTCAGCGGACCGGGCCGCTTCCTCGGCCACCAGCTTACTCAGAGCGTAGAAATTAACCACAGGGCCGGGTGTATCGTCCTCGCAGTAATTCCCAGTGTCGCCATTGAAAACGTAATCGGTACTGATCTGCACCAGTTTTGCGCCGATCGCGTTGGCCGCCTGCGCCATATTCCGCGTGCCCCTTACATTCACTGCCCAGCAGCGGTCACGGTCCCGTTCCGCGCCCCCCACATCGGTATACGCCGCCGCATGGACGATCACACTGGGGCGCTCGCGGCGCACCACCGCCTCGACAAGGGCTCTGTCGGTAATGTCCAGCTCGGATGAATTGGGAGCCACGACTTCGACCCCTTGCTCCGGCAGCAGGTCACACAGCTCGGTTCCCAGCCGGCCCCTGCCTCCCGTCAGCAGCACTTTCACCCCGTATCCTCGGCCCACAGCTCCGCCCCAAAGAAATCCCAGGGCAGGCGGCCCTCGTTAGGGTCGTCAATATTGAACTGCGCGTCCATGGTGTAAATCAACGTCGCGCCTGCGTCCCCGGCCCGATAGCCGTGTGCCACCCCGCTGGGAATGTGAACCATCATGGGCTGCTCACCGCTGAAGACCAGCTTGCGTTTCACATTCAGGGTGGTACTGTCTGCGCGGCAATCGACCAACCAGATGGTTAGCTGCCCCCCGAGGACACACCAGATCTCGTTCTGTTCCTGCTTTACATGGATGTGAAAGGCATTGATCCGCCCTGCGGCAGCCCACGACACACTGATCTGGCGCGGCACCAAGGGTGCGGGTAGACCCTGAATGCCCGCTTCATTCAGGCGCAGGTATTCCATGAAGGCGCCGTTCTCGCTGCGATTCTTTTTCAGGGCATGGGACCAGACACCGTCGATCTGCGGCGCGGCGGGGTAAGTTTCGAAAGTCAGAGCCTGAGCTGCCGATGCATCCAGTTTAATCTTGTGGTCTGAGGTCATGGGTGGCTCCGTTTTTCCTGGCTGATTTTCATCAGGTACTGGCCGTACCGGTTCTTGGCCAGTCGGCCGGCCTGCTCCAGCAGCATCTCTGTACTAATCCAGCCGCTACGCCAGGCAATCTCCTCGGGCGAGGCCACTTTGAGGCCCTGACGGTGCTCGATGGTCTGAATGAAGCTGCTAGCTTCCAACATACTGTCGTGCGTGCCCGTATCCAGCCAGGCAAAGCCCCGGCGCATCAGCTGCACATCCAGCAATCCCGAGTTCAGATACTGAATGTTGACATCTGTGATTTCCAGTTCTCCGCGGGGCGAGGGCCTGATCCCCCTAACAATCTCCACGATGTTCTGATCATAGAAGTACAGCCCTGTGACCGCAAAATCCGACTTGGGCTGAGCGGGTTTTTCCTCAATCGACACCGCCCGGCCGGTCTCGGAGAACTCCACCACGCCGTAGCGTTCGGGATCACTGACCTGATACGCGAACACCGTTGCTCCCTCGGTCTTCTGTCCTGCCGCCTCCATCAGGTCCGACAGGTCATTGCCGTAGAAGATATTGTCGCCCAGGATTAGGGCACTGTCATGACCGCGCACAAAGTCCTCGCCGATCAAGAACGCCTGGGCCAGCCCGCCGGGTTCCGGCTGCACCGCGTAGTCCAGTCTCAGTCCCCACTGCGAGCCATCGCCCAGCAACTGTTTGAAGCGTGGGGTGTCTTCAGGGGTACTGATGATCAGAATCTCGCGGATCCCGCCCAGCATTAGGGTGGTGAGCGGGTAATAGATCATTGGCTTGTCATAGATGGGCAGCAGTTGCTTGCTGACCGCCAGTGTCGCCGGATACAGCCGCGTGCCGCTACCACCCGCCAGGATGATGCCCCGACGGTTGGAACTGGAAACAGTCACTGGGCAGTTCCAGCCAGGCGCTCGGCATACTGCTTTTCGTAATACTCGCGGAACGCGCCACTGCGGATAGGCTCCCACCAGGCGCGGTGCTCGGCATACCACTTCGCCGCTTCGGCTACGGCCTCTTTGGGGTCATATTTCGGCTGCCAGCCCAGTGTCTTGAGTTTGTCCACGTTCATGCTGTAGCGCCGGTCATGGCCGGGCCGATCTGTGACATGCCGGATCAGATCATGCGACTTGCCCAGTGACGCGAGCACGATGTCAACCATTTCCAGATTGGTCATTTCGCGACCAGTGCCGACGTTGTAGACCTCCCCGATCTCGCCGCGCAGTAGAACGGTCTCAATGCCAGTGCAATGGTCATAGACGTGAGCGTAGTCGCGCATCTGCAACCCATCCCCGTAGATTGGAATGGCTTCGCCCAGAATGGCGTTGGTGGAAAACAGTGGCACGGCCTTTTCCGGATACTGATACGGACCAACATTGTTTGCCCCGCGCGTGATGGTCACCGGCAAGTTGTAGGTGATGGCGTAGGCCTGCACCAGCTGATCGGCGGCGGCCTTGCTGGCTGCGTAGGGACTGCGCGGTGCGAGTGCGTCGGCTTCTACGCTCTGATGATCGTCTCGGATGTGCCCGTAGACCTCATCGGTGCTGATGTGGTGCAGGCGGATGCCCAGTTCGCGGGCCACTTCCAGTAGAACGTGGGTGCCCCGCACATTGGTGTCCGTGAAGACCAGCGGTCCCAGGATGCTCTGGTCCACATGGGTCTCGGCGGCAAAGTTGACGATCAGGTCGATGCTTTGCTGTTGGCAGGTGCCCCGTACCAGCGCTTGATCGCCGATATCGCCCACTACCAGTTGCAGGCGGGCGTCATCCCACAGGTCCGCCAGATTCTCCTTGCGGCCCGCGTAGGTCAATTTGTCGTACACCACCACGCGGCTGTGGGGATGCTCCGTTAGCCAGTAGCGCACAAAGTTGCTGCCGATAAAGCCGCAGCCACCGGTAATAAGCAGGTTTTGAACAGGATGCTGGGTCATCTTTCTCCCATAATTAAGGCCATGACTGCGATTTCAGGATCATGACCGCTGGCTTTGGCCGATTCTGCCGCCTCGAGGATGGCCGCGAACTCGGCCCGGAAACGCTCGGGACGAAATTGATCAGCGTGCTGGCGGATCACCGATGCATCAAACAAATGTTGACGTTGTTCAAAGAGAACAATGGCCCGACTAAGGCTCTCGATGTTCTGCTGCCCGAAGAATATCCCTGTCCTGTCTGCCACTACTGTTTCCAGGTTGCCGCCCTTGCCGTACGCGATCACCGGTGCGCCCGCAGCCTGGGCCTCTACCGGTATGATTCCGAAATCCTCGTCGGCAGCGAAGACAAACGCGCGGCAGCGGCTCATCAGATCAGCTACGTTTTCATCGCTCTGGCGGCCCAGCAAATGCACGTTCGGCCCTGCCAGTGCCTTCACTTTTTCAAAATCCGGCCCATTTCCGATCACCACAAGAGGTTTGCCGAGTCGGGTGAAGGTCTCCACGATCAGGTCCAGTTTCTTGTACGGTACGAAACGGCTCATTGTGAGGTAAAACTCTTCGCGGGGCCGCGTATGGTCAAAACGGTCTACGTCCACCGGCGGGTAAAGTACCCTTGCTGGGCGGCGGTACGTGCGCCAGACGCGCCGCGCAACGTAGTGGCTGTTGGCAAGAAACACATCCACCCGGTTGGCTGTAGAGGAATCCCAGATGCGGATGTAGTGCAGCACAATTTTTGCCAGGGTCGCCTTGAGTCCACTGGTGAGATTGGCCTCACGTAGATATTGCTGGTATAGATCCCAGGCATAGCGGATTGGAGAATGGATATAGCTCACATGTAGTTGATCAGCTCCAATCAGCACACCTTTGGCAACTGCATAGCTGCTGGAAACGATGGTGTCGTACTCCGTCAGGTCGAACTGCTCAACCTGATAAGGCATCAAGGGCAAGTAAGTGCGGTAGTAGCTGACCCCACCGGGCCAATGCTGAATGGCGCTAGTGTGAACCTCCGCAGCTTCCAAGGGCGTACCCAGGAAATCTTCTGGCCTGTAGACCATGGTGTAAATCGGTGCTGGGCGAGTCGCCAACATTTCAATGAGGACTTTCTCCGCCCCGGCAAAGCCGCCAGACAGCCAGTCGTGGACAATCGCCACTTTTGAGTCAGATAGCGCGGCGCTTGATCTGTTGATGTAGTTCTCGTCGACTCGGTTCGGCTCGTCGTGATCCATAAATTCCTCGTTCCGGCTCAATAGAATCTAGTGTGCCTGTTCTAGCAACAATCGCTCAGTTTCAGTAGCGGTTCGATCCCAGCTAAAGAGCTTAGAACGTTCAAGGCCACGCGCACTTAGTTCCGCCCGCAACTGAGGCTGTTCTGTGATTTGTTGCATGGCTTGAAGCAATGAAACTTCCAAATATGGGTTGATTAGGAGCGCGGCGTCACCCACCACTTCTGGCAGAGAGGTCGTATTTGACGTGATAACGGGCGTGCCACAGGCCATCGCTTCAAGTGGTGGAAGGCCAAAACCTTCGTAAAGACTGGGATAAACAAGTGCCTCGGCGGCGGCATATAGGCTTGGCAACGCAGTGTCTTCAACGCGGCCCAACAACTGAACACCATCTGGCACACGGTCAAAGCCCTGTCCAGCGAAAACTTTACTCGCCGTCCCCACCACCAGCAGCCGAAGTTCCTCAGGACGATTCGGCCACGCTTCCCAAGCATGCAGCAGACGGCTCAAATTCTTGCGAGGTTCAAGAGAACTGACACTGAGCAGAAACCGTTCCGGCCAACCGTGCCTTACACGGGCCTGAATGATTTCCGACGCAGTAAGAGGTTTGAACTGAGTAGCGGCTGCCAGTGGGATAGCTGTTACTTTGGTGGGCGACAAGCTAAATTGTTTAATTAAGCGCTGTCTGGAATATTCAGATACTGTCAGAATGTGTTTGACTCGCCGTATGAGCGTTGGCAGCAGCAGGTGATAAGCTAATCTGAACTCTTTACTAAACCACTCTGGGTGATCAAATACAGCGATATCATGGATGGTTACAACTTGTTTACGGTATAGAATAGGCCCCATGTTAGAAGGACTCCACAGAAATCCTTTTAAGCTAGAAGGTAAAATCAGTTGTTCCCAAATATACCCCGATATTGCAGTCGAAAATACTTCCGATGGCTGCAATGTTGTGGCTTTGATATTCAGCCTTTCGGTTATTTCCAATGCGTAACGTTGTACTCCAGTGGTCATTTTTCTTGTAAAGCTTCTTCCGTTGATATATAGCATTATTCACCAGTATATTTTTGAACAGCTATGGGACTCTTCACACTCTTGGATGATATTATGAATATGACGGCAATCAAGCCAGGGATAGTGAGCACTATATTGAAGACCCCCATAGCCAAATATGAGCTAATAAACGCACAGCAGGCAATTGTGAGTGCATTTGTGGAATCATGCGATTTACGTAGAGTTGACACCCAAATACAGAATAGGATTGTGAGCATAATAATCAATCCTACTACTCCTATGTGTGTTACTACAGCTAGATAAGTATTATCTATTAGTGTTCCCTGACTCTGAGAAAATCTGTCATTCTGTATATAGCCACTTCCAAAAATAAGCTGGTCTAAACCACCTCTCCACAACTGGTTGAGGTAGTTTTCCCATTGGTCTAATCGGATATTTAAGTTTTGTGCATCAGATATGCCGCTTTGTGCCTTGAATAGTCGGCTGCTATTTGCTAATAAAAAAGATAAGGCACCATAAATTAGTGGAAGTGGGATTAGATATTTCCAGTTTTTTATAAACCCCATCAAAAGTATTGTAATTAAGGTACAAGACGCTCCAACATAAACGTTACGAGTTAGTGTCATTAGAATACCAATCACACTTAAGGAAAAGACTAATAGTGTCCACGGAGAGTGCTTCGTGAAAAGAAAACTAGCAAGGGAAAGAGCCATAATAAATATTAAGAACTGACCAAATTCAAAGGGGGAATTGAACAAACTGAAAGCCCTCACCCTCTGATCAAACTGCCAACTCCCGACGAAAAAAGCTTCGTTCGCAGATGCTGTTGGCAATAGCGGATTTCGCAGCCACCATTGAAAGAAGCCCAAAATAATTAGGGGTACAGCTAGAAAATATAGCATGCGAATTATGCTTCGATTAGGAATCATATTCTTCATTCCATAAGATAATGGTAAAATTAAATAGAAAAAATAATATGAATTGATACCGAATATTAAGTAATTGACTCCAAAATTTTCATAAATAGTGAGTCTTAAGATATCAAAGCCAAGATATGCAAGCAAAACAAAAATAGAAATTGAAACCCACCTAGGAACCCCGATACTGCCCCGTAAAAGCATGGCTGCAATTAAACTGATGATTAAAAGAAATTTAAAATAAACAGTTGTAATAATGACATCGCCAAATAAGGCAATCTGCAACTGGGACGTTAAACCATTGACAAAAACCAATATAAGAAGCAATAGTGCTATTATGGAAATACCGTTTTGGAGAATCAAGCTCACATTTGATCTCATTTTCACGAAATCGTTATCGTAGTACAAATGACGTCCTCCTATTCAATTTGAACATTATGCAACATAAATGTTATCTGATAGTGCTTTTTTCGTTTCAAAAATAACTATTTTTGCCCTCTGATAGTCACCTTCATAAATTCTCTTAAAAGTTCTACCAAGTGATCCAAAAAGTATAGGGATTTCTGCAATTTTACTGTGTTTTTTAAAAAAACGTGTCGCTGAATAATTATAGTACGCATCCATCAATGGACTCTTTTTCCCTAAAGATGATGATTCTTTATGATAGACTCTGGATAAATCAGCGACAGCCAGGCTAAATCCTAATTTTCTAATTCTAATACTCAAATCGACGTCTTCCCAGTACATGAAAAAGCCAGAATCAAAACCTTCGAGTGTTTCTACAATAGAAGTTCTGATAAGAACACTGGCAGCGGTAAGATAGTCAATATTGTCAGGCTTTTTCAAATGCCAAGCGCGTCCAAAAATAAATGAGACTTTTCCACCACCCCATGCCTGTACGCCATATGGAAAATCAGAATCAACAATTAATGAACCCACGGCTCCAATTTTTGGATCCGATTCCGCCATCTCTACCAACTTCGTGAGGGCATCTGTGCATACTGTGGTGTCATTATTTAATAGCCAAACATAGTCAGAATTATCTTCAATAGAGCGTCTGATTCCTATGTTATTACCACCGCCAAAACCCAAGTTTGATGAACTTTTTATGATTTCCAAATTAGGAAATAAGCTTTTTATTCTCTCAATTGAGGAATCTGTAGATGCATTATCTATTAGTACGATTTTATAATTTTTATATGTGATACGCTCTAAAGATCTGAGGCACTCGATCGTATACTCCCAACCATTCCAATTAAGCATAATGATTGATACAAATGGTTCTGTCTTCATACACGACTCTCATTTTTCCCAAACGTATTGAGTAACTCAATTAAGTTGGCTATAGATCTTTTCCAAGTAAATTGTCTTACAAAATCGTGCCCATTCATCGCGATAAACTGCCTTTTTTCATTGTCTTCAATAAGTTCTTGAATTTTATCAGCAAGCGCCTGAAAGTCCTGCAATTCAAATAGAAGAGCGGTAAAGTTATCGATGGCATATTCTCTATGTCCTCCTATATCACTAACTACTAATGCGGCCCCACACTGTAGTGCTTCACATTCAGTGAGACCCCAGCCTTCAGAATGACTGGCAGATATATAGATGGATACGCTATTATATATCTCTCGTAGTTTTTCTACGCTCGGCTCTTTAATATAGTCAATCCAATGCGGAAGTATTGTAGGACGATCAATAACACCAAAGGCAGTAGCTTTCAGAGCAGGATACTTTTTCTTAACAACCTTCAAAGCTTCTATACAGTCTTTAGAACCTTTATATTCTGCTTCATGAACTAGAAATGCCACACTTTGAGGATATCTTTCAGCTATCGGTATATCGCAACCAAAATCATCGAAATCCAAGCCGTTAGGAATATAATGAGAGGATTCCCCTATTGAATCTAGACGCTCTTTAATCCAATTTGCAATAACAATTTTATTCATAGGATAACGCCATGTTTCTATCAATTTATCTTCGCTAATCCTCCAAGATTCGACGCCTTGTATTAAATAAAACTTTTTATGTACACCGATCTTATAATTATTAACCCATGATGCAGTTTGCCAAGCTGTTGCAAAGATAAAATCGATATCTTCTGTATCTATAGCGGCAGGACTCAAAACCCATCTAAGCTTGACTCTTTCATCTACTGAAAACCACTTAGGAAAAGCGGAGTTATTTATTAATCTAAAAACAAAAATGAGGCATTTTCTCAAATATTGCCAGAAATTTATATCTCTGTCAATAATTGCGGGATGCAGAATTGTTATGCTGTAACCTGCATCTGCAAGACGATTGGCATATTCGTAAACTATTTTATAACCCCCAACAGGATTTTTAGAGGGGCCAGGCAAAATAAAGGTAATTCTTCTGGGTTTAGATGTCATGTCTGGGATTTTTTCGTGCTAATCTCGCCATAAATTGGTAGGAGGACTTTAAAGTCTTAATTCCATGTTTCCCAAGGCCAGAGAACATAAACCATGTCCACAAACGGAAATACAGAGGCGAAAGCTTTATTCCTTTAAGAAAGATGGATTGAGCCTTTGTATGCTCACCAATATTTAATAACTTACGTCCTTCATGATAACACGCTATTGCCTCAGCCCGATTCGCGAAAGATGTCAGATCTGGGCGCAAATATCGAATATGTTCATATGTCTTATGCATGTCATCTATCAGGGAATTCCTGGTTATATTTCCATTATGCATGCGGTACCCACTGAATACACCATCAATACGCATGACATATCCATTTAGCATTGATTCTAGATAGAAGAGCCAATCATTCGCCCTGGGTATTCCAACATTAAATCCATTAACTGGGCAACTGGATCGCCTGACCATTATAGCGGAACTTGGCAGCGACACACCATCGTACAGCAGCTGCCTGACATTTCGCTTTTCTCTTTCTTTGGTATTTGTTATCGCTATTGTGACACCGCTCTGTGAGTCAAATACTCGAACAGCGTGAAAACACAAATCGCACTCTCCATTTTTTTCCATCGCCTTCACTTGATGGGTTATTTTATGAGGGTAGAATAGATCGTCTCCCCCGAGCCACGCAATATATTCCCCTGTACAAGAAAAAAACGCACGATTGCAGTTTTCAGCTATTCCAGTATTATTATCAGACAATATTATTTTTAACAAACCAGGGTACATATCAGCGTATTCTTTGATAATTTCAGGAGTTCGATCAGAGGATCCATCATCTGAAACAATGATTTCCATATTCTCATAATCTTGAGCGATAACGCTATCCAAGGTTTGCCTAATAAAGCTCTCCTGATTGTACGTGACAATTGCAACTGATACTTTAGGTAGGCCTGTCATAATCATCCCCTTGATTTTTTAGCATTGCAGAGCAAATTTTTAAGCATCATTTCTTATCAAAATTACAATTCTCATTTAGACAACTATATGTTTTCTAAATTTGTGCCATCCCAAAACAAAAACCCCTAGAAAAACTGATAGTAATATAAAGAGCATCTTCCAAATCAAATTATCCGCGATCACATCATTATTGCTAACAATTTCTACTCCCACACCAAGACCCAGAGCTAGCGCGACGAACACCAAAATCCGGCTCTCCATCATGTAACCAGTTAGCCTCTTCGAAAACCACACCACCGACGCAAAATACAGCGCGTAGGAAATCCCATAGGCCAGCCCTAGCCCCTTTAGGCCCAATGGGCCAAGCAACGTCAGGGCCAGTGCCAGAAAGGAGACGTTCCAAACCAGCTCCGTTAGAAAAAACGCTTTCTTGGCCTCACGCGCTAGCAATAAGAAACCGATGGGCCAACTGGCGATCTTTATGATATCGCCGAGCAGTTGCCAGCGCAGCAATTCGGCAGCTCGGCCAAACTCTGGGGCATACAGGATGGCCATTATCACAGGTGCCAGAAACATCAGCAGCAGGATAATCGGCGTAGCGATTAGCAGCACCAGGCGCATCTGCACGTTGACCTGACGGTTCAACTCCAACGCATTATGCGCAATGGCACTGATCCTAGGATAATACTCAGCAGACATTGCAGTAATCACAAATCCCAGATACACGCTGGCAATGGTCCAGGCTGCCTGAAAGTAACCAACATTTTTTAGGTTGAGTTCTTGCTTCACCAGGATACGCACCAGCACCTGTACCAGATTGGACATCAGAATACTCACAGAGAAGGCCAGCCCAAACAGCAGCATCGGCCTAAACGCGCCCCACAGTTCAGCCCAGGCAAAGGCCCGCCTTACGCGTAGCTTCCAGGTGTATCCGGTGGTTAGGCCTAGCACGGCCAGGGGAGCAGCTGTAAATGCCGCCCCCAAGGCCCACTGTGGTGCGATAGTCAGCAGCCCGAGAGTCAATGCCGTGCCGATTAGCGCACCGAAACTGTTGGCTTTGGCAATTTCAGGCAAACGGCCCAGCCCGTTGAGTAGTCCCACCTGCCCTGCGCTCACCACCGACGCCGCGACGGCGATGATCAAGCAGACGGTAAGTGGGGCCGGGACATCTAGGAACAAGGTCCCTCGCAGCACCGGCAAAAGCAGTAAACCGACAGCCACAGCAATCAATCCCAAAAGCCACGATCCTCGTAACAGAGCGGCGCGCGTGGCCGCACCAAATTCGCCCTCATCGCCTTGCGAAGCGGCCACCTGACGGACACCGCTAGAGCCCACCCCCACCCCAAAGAGCGTTACTCCTAGTGCCAGCACTGTAGCGAACAGCCCTAGAAGACCAATTCCCTCTGATCCGAGTTCCAGGGCCAGCAGTTTATAACGCAGAGCGCTAAGGCCCACAGTCACCACTGAACTCAGGCCCATGATGGCCGAAGCCTGAAGAACACGTCGCAACGGAACTTAGACCTGTATGAGCTTGCTAGAGGACTGCCGAGTAGCGTCGATCACAGCTTGCACCTGATTGCTGCCAAGTTGAGGCCCGATAGGCAGGCTTAGCACCTCGTCGTGAATACGCTCAGCAATTGGAAAACGTCCCCGCTCCCAGCAAAGCTCACGGTATGCCCCCTGTAGGTGGGGAGGGGTGGGATAGTGAATCAGCGTCTGGACCTTGCTGGCAGCTAGGCGGGCCTGAAGGGTGTCACGGTCACCAGAACGCACCACGAACAGATGCCAAACCGACTCTATGTCGTCTGGCACGAAAGGTAAACCCAGCCCAACATCTTGTAATTCGCCCAAATAGCGCTGCGCTATCTGCTGACGCCGCCTATTCCAGTCATCAAGATGACGCAGCTTGACGCGCAGAACAGCGGCCTGAAGCTCATCAAGCCTGCTGTTGCCACCCTGGATCTCGTGAACATACTTAACGGCTGATCCGTAGTTCCGAAGGAGTCTCAACCGCTCAGCCAACTGGTGATCGTTCGTAGTGATTGCGCCTCCATCGCCAAAGGCCCCCAGATTCTTGCCCGGATAAAAGCTCCAGGCGGCGGCGTCTCCAAGACCACCGACAGGCCGCCCCCGATACTTCGCACCCTGAGCCTGTGCCGCGTCCTCTAACACAAAGAGGTTGTGCTGCTGCGCAATCAACATGATGGGGTCCATATCCGCCGGTTGTCCGTACAGATGAACGGGGATCATTGCTTTGGTCCGCGGCGTGATGGCAGCTTCGATTTTATAGGGATCTATGTTGTAGGTTCGCTCATCCGGCTCAACAGGCACCAATGTAGCGCCCACCTGACTCACGGCAAGCCAAGTGGCAATATATGTGTTACTTGGAACAATAACTTCATCACCCGGTCCAATTCCCTTGGCTGTAAGACAGATGCGCAGAGCGTCCAAGCCGTTTCCGACCCCAATACAATGCTGCGTTCCAGTATATGATGCGAATTCATGTTCGAAAGCAGACAGCTCCTCGCCCATCAAAAACCAGCCACTATCGGTTACGCGCGCGACGGCAGCGTCGATTTCACTTTTAAGCTCAAGATATGCATCACGCAAATTCAAGAAAGGAACAGTTGTCATCGTTCTCCTGGCGCACTCTGGGGAATTTGAACAGCCTGCTTGAAATCCTGATAATCACGATAGTAGTCGCCCTCGTCGTAACGTAAGGATGCCATAACGAGACAAACTGAGCCAGAGGAAAAGTTCTCCAGTTCTCGCCAGACCAGTCGAGGAATAAAAAGACCGATATTGGGTCGGTTCAGGGTATATCTCTGCTGTTTATAACCATCATCAAGGATGACATCAAAGCTGCCAGATGCGGCGATCACCAGTTGTTGAAGTTCCTTGTGAGCATGACCACCACGCATTTCCCCAGCAGGAACGTCATATAAATAATAAACCCGCTGAATGTCAAATGGGATGTGCTGACCACCTTCAATAAAGGTCAGGTTGCCGCGCGGATCTTGGATCTTAGGCAGCTTGATAGTTCTGATGTCGGCTTTTAGAGTCATAAATCCTTTTTAATGTTATAAATCTTCTATTTTACGAACAAATCTTGCTGGAGCGCCCATCACCAAGGTCCAGGGAGCAACATTTTTAGTAACTACGGACCCAGAACCTACTATAGCGTTCCGTTCAATCACTATCCCAGGAAGGAGGGTGGCATTGGCACCTACGGCAGCACCATCATGCACGATAGGCCCCCTAATGTCGTCCTCGTTGTATCCTGCCTTCCCAATAGCATTATCATTGACTGTGGAAACTCCCGTACTTATGAATACATCATCGCCTATCATGCAATTACCCGTGATATGCGTCATATCCATGATTTTCGTCCGGTTACCGATTTTACTATTATAATTAATAGTAACGTATCGACTAATAATACATCTATCTCCTATGGTGCACCTCTCACGGATAGATGCACCATCTCCAATCAAGGTATCCCGGCCGATAGTAACGTCATAATAGATGGTTGCAGAAGGTCCGATAGATGTTCCCCGTCCAATCCGAATTTGGCGCTCAAATATAGGCTGCCGCGCCAATGCTCCTGCACCTTTCGGAGCTTTTCCTAGATAAGCACCAGGGAAAATTTCGACCTCATCTGCAATTGAAACGCCCTCACCGATTACCACATGAGGATGAATTATCACACGTGCGCCAATGGTTACATCTCGAGCTATCACACAAAAAGGGCCTATAGATGTTTCTTCTCCAATATTTTTAGTTTCAATAACAGCGGACTCGTGAAACATACAAATCCTCCCTACGCGTTCAATTTCCTGAAGAGTAATTATCGACCCTCAATACGCGCCCATACCTCTCACAACAACTCGCACAGTCTGAAGCAAAATCACAAGGTCCAGCCAGGGAGACCAATTGGCAATATAAAACTGATCCATGTCGACTCTTTGCTCGAAAGTACTCTCGCTGCGGTCATTGACCTGCCAGTACCCTGTCATGCCAGGCCGCACACGCAGGATCGTGTCAATAGCATGTCCAATTTTTTGGCTTTCGCGGGGAAGATAAGGGCGCGGTCCAACGAGACTCATCTGACCCATCAGCACATTCCAGAGCTGTGGCAATTCGTCCAGACTGGTCATGCGTAATAGTCCCCCAATGCGTGTGACACGTGGGTCCTGTTTCAATTTATGAAATGTCTCATATTCATGCCGAAGTTCGGGACACTCCTTAAGCAGTGACTCCAGGCGCTGTTCAGCATCTTCATGCATGCTGCGAAATTTGTAGCAGGGAAAGGGCTGACCGTAACGTCCCAAGCGATAAGCCTTGTAAATGACCGGCCCCTTACTTTCCAACCGAATGGCCACGGCAATAATGAGCAACAGCGGCAAGGCCAGCACTGTACAGACGATGGCACACAGCAGATCAAGGATGCGCTTGACCAACCGTGAGCGCAAACTCCGCAAGTTGTTACGGATCTCCAAGCTGGCAATTGCACCGATGCTGTGCGTTTGCAGGCCCTGGTTGGGCACACCGAATAGGTCAGGGATTACCCAAGTCAGCGGAAAGGCACTGTAAATACCATTGACCAGTCGGCGCTGGGTCTCGGCCCGTGCACCGGGAATGGAAATCAGGGCCTGCTGAGTTCGCGGCATTGTCAGCGCCAGTTCAATTGGTCCGATTACCGGCACCCCTCGAACGTGGCGCCCCTGTAACTCCGGGTTGTCGTCGTAGGCGTAGACCGGGTTAAGGCCGTAAGCGGGATGCTGACACAGATGGGCGATCGCCAGTTCGGCGGTGTGACCGGCCCCAATTACACTGATGGGGCGGCCGTATTGTCCCCAGCGGATCAGTAGACTTCGGAGCGCGTAACGCATAGTCAGGGCTGTCACCAGCAGCAAGGCCCACAGCACTAGGGCACTGGGAGGGGTGGGGGTCAGCCGCTGAATGGCCAGGGCCGCCGCCAACTGGACGCCTGCCACCTGCAGGGTGCCCACTACATGCAGCCTCAGTTCGGTCTGAGGAGATCGTCCGTAACCAGGATAGAGGCCCTGATACCCCCGCCAGATCAACCACAGTGCGCCCCAGACCAGTGTTTCGGGAAGGTCGATGGGATGCCATCCCAGAATACGGGTCAGGATCAGCGTTGGGGCACAGGCCAGCAGCAAACTCAAGACGTCTCCCAGAGCCAGGGTCAGTCCTTGCGGAACGCTGGAAAAGGTCCAGGGGCGCTGACGCTCTGCCGACCGCACAGCAGGAGGAACGGGAGACACAACACCCACAAGCACTATTCCCTTAACCTGGGGGCGTAATCGTAGCTGTAGCTCCGGCTTTCTGAGGTTGCTGTGACCTTATTTAGGACAAAGCCTAAGATATCCAGATTCGCACCCTGAGCGCGACGCACACTCTGCTTAACCGCCTGCAGGCTGGTCTTACCCTCCTCTACCACCAGCAGCACATGATCGACATGACGCCCCAGCACCAGCGCGTCCGCGAGAGCTAGCAGCGGGGGGCTGTCGATCAGAATCAGGTCGTAACCCCGGCCCCATTCAGCCAGACGTCCCCCCAGATCGGCACGGTTCAGCCGACCGAGACTGTCGTGCATGCCAGGTCCAGCGGGCAATAGATGGAGATTGGGTTCCGCCTGCATCACTTGAACATTGCTGGGGTCCAGCAACGCCTCTTGCAAGGTCCGCGCCCCGCCCACACCCACCAGCTGAGACCACTGATGATCGCGCTGGTACTTGTCCCACACGTCTTGTTGGGTCCCCCGGCGCATATCCGCGTCAATAATCAGCACGCGCTTACCGCTGGTCGCTAGACCGTCGGCGAGGGTGGCGGTCAGGCTGCTCTTACCTTCGCCCGGAACGGTGGAGGTGACCATGATGCACTGGCCAGGCCGCTCCCCGATCCGGGTCAGCAGATTGACCCGCAAAAAGCCCACTGCCTCATACAGACCCGCTTCGCGCGCCGCACGGACAATACCGCTGAACACGATGTCCCGGCGGCGCAAGCGGGGAATGCTGCCCAGTGTGGGCAGGCCGAAAGTCAGCAGGTCGTCCTCGCTGCGGGCAGTACGGTCGGTCACCGTTCGTAGAGCAGCCAGTCCCAGGCCCAGCAGCAGGGTCAGCAGCCCAGCCAACACCGCGTTGCGAGTAGGCTTAGGAGCCACCCGGTCCAGCGGGACGACCGCTGGGGCCACCAGCTCCAGAAATCCGGTGGCAGCCTGGGCCTGAATTCCCGCCTGGGCCAGGCTGCGCTGGGCGCTGGCACGGGCCGCCACCAGGGTCTGACGCTCAAGGGCGGGCAGGCCACCCTGGGCGAGTTGCCGATCGATCTCCACCAACTGGGCACGCAGACCCCGCTCAGCGCGCTCGATACCCGAGAGCGCCCGGCCCCGGTCCCAATTGAGCAGCGCCTCAACGCTCAGATCGGTCAGCGTGGCAGCAGCCTGGGGCGTAGGAGCCTGGGCCGTGACCGTATAGATTCCGTTGCCCCCCGGATCCAGACGAGGTTGCAATTCTACGGAAGTCAGTTTGCGCTTTTGTAGTTGCTCTTGCAGGTCACGGGACAGTTCACGACGTACTTCAGGGGCAATGGTCGGCACCGCCCCGACCCGGCGGATGATCTCGCCCAGCACAATAGGGCCCTGCAAGGCCTCCTGCAGGGCCCCCTGTGGCAACGCCGAGGCAGTAACCAGGGAATCACCTAGAGTGCCGGTGTTGGCGCTGCCCGCAGTCACCAGACTCGACGACGCCTCGTAGACGTCCGGCTGCGTCTTCGACCAGACATACACACCGACAGTGACCAGCACAGTAGCCCCCAGAATCCAGGGCAGCCGACGCCGGATGCCCTGCAAGAGCGCTCCTAGTTCGATCTCATTGTCCGACTCTGGAGCTGGGTTTGGCGCCGCACGGCGTCTGGCTACTTCTTCAGGTGGAAAGACGCTCACTCGCAGCGCCCCACAACTGCGGACTTCCGGAGCCAGCACGGGAGGCGCGCCCTACCCGGGGCACGATTCATAAGGCTCAACCGACTCCCGGAGGGCCACGGCCCTCCACAGAGGACGGCAAAAGGCAGAACAAAAGAAATGAAGGTGGCGCTTGCGCCGCTTAGCGTGGTCATGGCTGTTACTTGCATAGGGAAACTCCACACGTCCAGGGCGGGCGTCGGCACATCCTACGACTTTAGGGGAAGGGATGAGGACGATATGCCCCACCCGGCCGGGCCAAGCTGTCCTTTGACGGGCCACAGCAGGGTGAGGCTCATGAGAGCATGGGACTCACAGACGTAGTCCACATCATTCCCAAGATTGCTGTAAAAACATGAGAAAACACAGTGGGGTGAGAGCGCGCAGGGTGATCAGGTCCACGCGCGACATATACAGGACATGGTCTTCAGGAGGACAACTCCTACATCCCAGTCGGAGTAGAGTCGGACAGAAGTTTGGAGTAAACCGCTTACTGTGGACCGCAAGGAGCAAAAGATGCTGACTGGATGCAACTACCAGGGCTTCACACCGACCGCGAACACCAAGCTGGACGCATATGTCACCGCTAGGCAGCAGATCCGTCAGTGAGAGGAGTAGATCTCAGTCCACTGAGCGCTACGCCAGACACCCGTGAGCAGCTGACCGAACTCCTGATGCAAACGGTGGCCGGAGGAGGTTCGGTGGGATTTATGCACCCGCTGATGCTGGAAGCAGCCACTGATTTCTGGGCGGGGGCGCTGGCCGCTGCCGAGCGCGGTGAACGAATCATCCTAGGAGGCTGGGACGGACCACAGCTGATCGGCACAGTCACCCTGATCCTGAACACGCCACCTAATCAGCCCCACCGCGCCGAGATCGCCAAGATGATGACCCATCCCCGCTGGCGTGGAAGGGGCGTGGCAACGATGTTGCTGCAGGCCGCCGAGGCACAGGCCGTACTCCACGGACGCACCATGCTGGTGCTGGACACCGCCTCGGACGGTGGAGCAGCGGGGCTGTACGAGCGCGCGGGTTACACCTTCGCCGGAGAATTGCCCGACTACGCCCTCAAGCCGTACGGTGGCCTGACCGGGACACGGCTGTACTGGAAACGCATCGGGGATGAGGCTGGCAAGAATTAGCAGGCAAAAGCGCCCATCTACCGCCTACCACTTGTCGTCGTCCAGAACCTCGTCGCGGCCCTCGCGTCTTGCCTTGCGACGGGCTTCTTTGCCCTGCTTGCGTTTGGGGCGTGGCGGCAGGGTGACCTCGTACACGCGGGAAGGATCGCAGGGGGCCGGGTACTCGCCCAGAGACTCACCTGGATCGGCCAGGCGCAGGTTTCCAGCGATGTGCATGTGGCGTTCATTGCAGTACGGGCACTCGTCCACCACCCAGAACATGACGCGGGTGCCGGGCATGTCACGCAGCGACGCGAAGGCCAGGCGCGGGGTGTTGCGGTCTTTCTTGCCCATGATGGCAGGCTAGCGCGGGCGTGGAATGCATTCTGTAGCGCCCCTCAGCGTTGACCACCGAGGTAACGAAACCATCTCGCCGGCTTCTGGATCCCACGGAAGCGGTTGCGGTTAAGACCGACCAGCACTCCTCGATCGGCATCCGGTCCGTAGCGCCAGCAACCTCTGCCGTCCAGAACGTGGCCACCTAGCCCAGATCGCACACAGTCCAGACGATGGAACCAATATTCAGCACAGCGCATGTTCTGAGGTTCCCCCGCCCCAGCTTGCGCGCCGTGATCCGCATGTGACGCCCACCCAATATTGGCCTCGAAGCCCGAGGCAAGGCGTGGACGCGGCATCCGGACCTCCAGACAGCCGTCCAATCCTGGCAGCGCCGCGCCAGCGAACGTTCTAGACTGTGACCTGATGTCGCTTTTCCTCCGGCCCCAGGACGGGGTGCCATGACCGCTCCCGATCAGCCCCGTGAGCAAGACCCCCACCTGGAGCGGGGGCGCAAGCTGTTGCACCTGTACCGCCGGGGGGTGGGCGGCGAACGCACCAACGCTGGACGCCTGCTGCTGGCCCACCTGAAGACCCATGACCTGACGCTGTATGACCTGGACGCCAGCCTGCCCGTCTCGCAGGAACTCTCGGCCCTGGACCGCTGGCGTGAGAGCGCGGCGCTGCTGGCCCGGATCGGCCAGCCCGAACAGGACGACGTCCTGACCCGTCTGGTGGATGCCACGGACCTGACCGAAGACGAGCTGGCCAGACTGCTGAAGGCCGTGGACACCGAAAAGCTGGTGGACGTGCGCGCCGACGGCTGGGCCTACACCCACGGCGGCAACCCCGACGATTACCGGCAGGCCGCCCGGCAGGTCACCCCCGCCGTGCTGCTGGCAGGCCGTGGCTCTCTGGCCGACCGTCTGCTGGCCGCCACACTGCACCGCCACCACCTGCTCACCCACCCTGAACGCATCATCCGCGCGTCAGACGAGTTACAAAAGCGCGTGCTGCTGGGACTGATCTTTGGCCTGACTGGACACCGTGCCGAGACCACCACTGAGGGCGTGCGCGCCCACCTGAATGTCGATCAGCTGGCCCGCGTGCGGGCGCTGCTGGCTGGGCACGGCGAGCGCCTGAAAGCCGAGGCGTTACGCCGTGCTGGAGACCTGGCCGAAGAACTGGCTGCCGAGGTGGGACGCAGGGGATAGGGGCAGCCGCGACTCCTCCATCCGCGAGGGGTCCGGTCTCCCCTCCTCCCATACCTCTGCCCCCAAGCTGGCCGCGAAAGCGCTGAGGAGCCTGCTGAGCCCTGATCAGCACACCGCCTCGCTCCCAGCCACCATGCGCCACGGCAGTCACAGCAGAAACCCCAAACCCCGACTCTCTCACTCCACGACGAGGCTCCAGCCCATGAATATCCTGTTCACCAAGAACTTCAGCGTCACCGCCGCCCAGCTTCAAGCCCTGAGGGGCACCCGTTACACGGTCTGGGCCAGTCACACCGATCCAGGCCACGGCATGCTGGCGGCGGCGGATCACACTTTTCTGGAACCGCGCGGCCTGCTGGGCGACGACTACGCGGCGTGGCTGCTTAACGCCTGCGTGCAGCACGGCATCAGTCTGGTCATTCCCGGCAAGGAGCGCGAACGGCTGGCGAGCTGGGCAGGGCGGTTTGAGGCAGCAGGCGTCACGCTGATCGTGCCCGCGACGGAGGCCACCCAGCGCCATCTGGAACGCAAGGACGAGTTCCTGCGCGACTGGGAGACCGATATCCTGCCAATTCCGCGCTGGACCACCTTTGACAGCCTCCAGACGTTTGATGAGGCGGTGGCAGCCCTGCGTGAGCCGGGCGTGCGCCTGTGCGTCAAGCCCGCGCGGGGCATCTACGCCAGCGGGTTCCGGGTCCTGCTGGACACGCCAGACCTGAAGTCGTTCCTGGCGGGCGAGCTGTACCAGATGAGCCAAGCGGCGGCGCGTGAGCTGTTCGCCCAGGGAACCGCACAGGGCGACTTGCCCACCATGCTGCTGATGCACACACTGGAGGGCGCTGAGCGCAGCGTGGACTGCGTGGCGTGGCAGGGCGAGCTGCTGCGCGCGGTGGTGCGCCGCAAGAGCGGCCAAGGCAATGAGGGAGGCCAGCAGATCGAGGACCGCCCCGATCTGCTGGAAGCCGCCCGACAGATCAGCGCCCGCTACGGCCTGAGCGGCATCTTCAACTTCCAGACCAAGGACGGGCCAGATCACGAGGGGCGCAACCGCAGGCCCAACATGCTGGAAATCAACGCCCGCGCCTCCGGTGGCCTGCGCTACAGCCTGGCGGCGGGGGTCAATTTCCCGCTGTTGCTGCTCGACGCCGCGACAGGCGTCCTGGACCGCGCCGCAATGCCTCCGGTCCAGACTGGGCTGCGCGTCGCCGAGGACAAGGTGGCCCGCGTCGTCCAGGGCGCGGAGGCAACAGCTTGACCCCTGCCTCGCCTGCCCGGACCGAGCACACGGTCACGCTGCCCAGCGGCACGCTGAAACTGTGGCTGGAAGCGCCGCATCCGCCGCTGGACACCCTGCTGGACTACGCGGTGCGGCAGAATCCCAGGCGCGGCTTTCTGTTCGTCAGCCGGGTGCTGGGCAAGCACATCCCGGTTTCTCCGCTGGTGGCGGCGGGGACGTATAGGACGCTGGCAGCGGCGTTGCCCACCCTGACTGCCCCCCATTTCGTCGGGCTGGCGGAAACGGCCACCGCGCTGGGCGAGGGCGTGTTTCAGGCGTGGCGCGGGCAGCATCCAGGCCAGGCCGCCACCTTTCAGCACACCACGCGTTATCAGACGGACCGTCCCCTGCTGCTGCGCTTCGACGAACCGCACTCGCATGCCCCGGCCCACCTGCTGTACGATCCCGGCCCGGCGGCCCGCGCCGCCACCGATCTGGTGCTGATCGACGACGAGCTGTCCACCGGGACCACGCTGGAAAATCTGGCCCGCGAGTGGCACAGGCTGCACCCACACCTGCGCCGCGTCGTGATGGTCAGCCTGACTGACTGGTGCTCGCGCCGCGACGAGATCGAGCGGGCGCTGGCCCTGCCCGTGACCTTCGTGAGCCTGACGCGTGGGGGCTACAGCTTCACGCCTGCTCCCGACTGGCAGCCGCCGGAATTGCCCGCTGTGACCGGCAACGGGGCCGACAAATCGGCGGTGCTGCCCAGCGCCGGGCCGCGCTACGGGCAGGCCGTGGCATTGAGCTGGCCCGATCTGGACCTGTGCGCCACAGACCGGGTGCTGGTGCTGGGGACGGGCGAGTACCAGTACCCGGCCTTCGCGCTGGCCCAGCACATCGAGCCAGCGGTGTCATCCTGCGCCTTCTCGGCCACCACGCGCAGTCCGGTGCTGAAGGGACTGGCGATGACCAGCAAATTGAGCTTCAGCGACAACGCGGGCGACGGCATGCCCAATTACCTGTACAACGTGAATCCGGACCTCTACACCCGCATCCTGGTCACGTACGAGGGGCGCTGCTTTCCCGATCCCGCATTGATGGCCCTGCTGGGCGAGAAGGCCGAAGCCGTCTGCCTCAGTCCGCTGGAGGCGCAGTGATCGTCGCCTTCAGCGATCTGGACGACACGCTGTTCCAGACCCGGCGCAAGCTGCCACTGGGGATGGACGGCCTGACCCCGGCCACCCTGGGCCGCGACGGCCAGCCACACTCCTTCTGCACGCCCGCGCAGTCGGCCCTGCTGGCCCATTTTGCCAGCAGCGGCGTGACCCTCATCCCGGTCACGGGCCGCGATCAGGCGGCGATGGCGCGGGTAACGCTTCCATTTACCTCGTGGCGGATCCTGGACCACGGGCTGACACTGCTCCGCCCGGACGGAGGGGTGGACCTCGACTGGCGCACATACGTACTGACACAGCTCGAACCGTTACAGGATGCACTGGCCGACTGCACCGCCGCCGTCACTGGACTGGCCGCCGAACACGGCTGCCGCCTGACCCGCCACACCGCCCATGGCACCCATTTCATGACCGTCTTCAAGCACCCAGACGCCGACGCGACCCAGCTGGAACAGATGCAACTGGCACTGGAGAAGCACGTCGAAAGGACCTATGACAGCGGGCTGCACGTCATCGCCAACGCCAACAACGTGAGCGTGCTGCCGCGGGGGCTGGGCAAGAGCGAGGCGGTACGCCATCTGCGCGAGACGCAGTTCCCGCACGCCACGCTGACGCTGGCGCTGGGCGACAGCCTGAGCGATCTGGGATTCATGAACGCCTGTGATCTGGCGATCACGCCTCCAGGAGGGCAGTTGCTGCGAACTGTGACCGCCGCGAAATTGCCCCAGCGCTAACCGCAGGAGGCCCGCTACGAGGGCAGGAAGGGTTCAGGCGAAGCGTTCCAGTTCCGGGTGGGCCTTGAGCTGCTGCACCACGCGCTTGATGTCCTGGGTACGGTCCTTGCGCACCACCAGCGTGACCTCGTTGGCGCGGACCACGACGACGTCCTCCAGGCCGATGGTGGCGATCAGGTCATCGCCGTCCGTGGTGTACAGGATCGCGCCCCCGGTGTCCAGACCCACATGGCGACCCACCGCGACGTTCTCGCCCTCGCCCTTCAGGAGCCGCTCCAGTGCGTTCCAGTCGCCCAGGTCATCCCAGCCGAACTCGGCAGGAATCACGCTGACGGCGTCCGATTTCTCCAGAATCGCGTAATCGATGCTGATCTTGGGGAGGGTGGGGAAGGTCTCGCGCAGGGCGCGGTTCGTCAGGCCACGGCTGTCGGCCTCCATCGCTTCACAGAGCAGCCCATACAACTCCGGCTGATGCTGACGGAAAGCGTCCAGAATGGCCGAGACCTTCCATACGAAGATGCCGCTGTTCCAGGTGTAGCCCCCATCTGCCAGGAAGCCCTGCGCCGTTCCGGAGTCGGGCTTTTCGGTGAAGCGCGTGACGGTGTAGGCGGTGAATTCGTCGCCCTCCCCCATCGCCTCACCGCGCTGGATGTACCCGTAGCCGGTGGCCGGGAAGGTGGGCGTGATCCCGATGGTGACCAGCCGGCCGCTGCTCGCCGCCAGCGCGATGGCCTGCTGGACCACCCGCCCGAAGGTCTGCGAATCGGTGACGCGGTGATCGGCGGGGAACACGCCCATGACCGCGCCGGGCTGGGTGCGGGCAATTCGTAGCGCCGCGTACAGCACAGCGGGGGCCGTGTCACGGGCGGCAGGTTCCACCAGCAGGTTCTCCAGCGGCATGTCGGGAAGCTGCTCCAGCACCTGCGAGCGGTAGTCGTTGCCGGTCACCACCATCAGGCCCTCGGGTTCGCCGCACAGCGTCACCAGCCGGTCACTCGTGGCCTGCAGCAGGCTGCGCCCCGAGTCGTCCAGGGTCAGAAATTGTTTGGGACGGTGGCGGCGCGACAGCGGCCAGAAGCGTTCGCCGCTGCCGCCTGCCAGGATCACCGGCACGAACGGCGCGGTCGCCGCCCCGGAGGCGCTCAGGTCTGGACTGGTCTGGACGGTCTGCATATTCCGGACTCTACCGTGCCAGGTGGGACCTTCTGCACGGCCCCGACACTGGGGGTATGGGGACAAGCGGAGCGCACGCCGCGTCCAGCACGGTCCAGGGCCAGCAGCGAAGGTGAAGGCCCCCCCAAGCCTTAAGGCCAGCTCAGGCCGCGGATGAGCAATCCCAAGGCTGCGTCAGAGAGAAGGTGGGAGGCAGCCTCTAGACTGCCAAGCATGAAGGCCATTATTCCTGCTGCTGGACTGGGCACCCGCCTGCGCCCCCTGACGTTTACCCGCCCCAAACCCGTGCTGCGGGTGGCCGGGCAGCCGATCATCCGGCACGCCATCCACACCTTAATGGCCGCCGGGATCACCGACATCGGCATCGTGGTCTCGGACATCACGCGCGGCGAGATTCAGCACGCCGTGCGCGAGGTGGCGGACGCGAACATCACGCTGATCAACCAGCATGAGCAACTGGGACTGGGCCACGCGGTCCTGACCGCCCGCGAGTGGGTGGGCGATTCGGAGTTCTGTGTCTACCTGGGCGACAATCTGTTCGAGTTCGGCGCGAAGCCTTTTGTCGAACGTTTCCAGCAGGAAAAACCGGCAGCCCTGATCGCCCTGGTGGAGGTTGCCGATCCCACCGCTTTCGGCGTGGCCGAGCTGAACGGCGGGGACCAGATCACCCGGCTGGTGGAAAAACCCAAGGTGCCGCCCAGCAATCTGGCGGTGGCCGGGCTGTACTGCTTCACGCCGCAAATTTTCGGCGTACTGGAACACATGCCGCCCTCGGCGCGCGGCGAGTACGAGATCACAGACGGCATTCAGGGCCTGATCGACGGCGGTCAGACGGTGTTGGGCCAGCGTGTTGAGGGCTGGTGGAAAGACACGGGACGTCCGGAAGACCTGTTGGATGCCAACCGCCTGTTGCTGGAGGGCCTGGAAACGGACATTCAGGGCACGGTAGAGAAATCCCGCATCTCTGGCCGGGTGGTGATTCCAGCCTCGGCGCGGGTCACAGGCAGCCAGATCGTGGGGCCGGTAATGCTGGCCGAGAACGTGGTCATCGAGTACGCCTACATTGGTCCCTTTACCAGCATCGGGGAAGGCAGCGTGGTTCGCAACGCTGAAGTCGAACACAGCGTCGTCGATTCCCAGGTGATTATCGAGAACACCTACCGCCGCCTGCAGGACTGCCTGATCGGCGTGCGGGCACAGGTGCGTGGGGGCCGCGAAATGCCGCGCACCCTGAAGATGATCATCTCGGACGCCAGCGTGGTGGAACTGGTGTGAGCGATCGGGGGGCACTGGATCTCCAGCGGCCCTTCGGGCCAGACGGCCTGATCCGGTTGCGGAGTGTGACGTTGTTTGCCCATGACAGTGTGATCCGGCAGGTCTTGTCTGCTGTCTGTCCACCGATCAGAAAGTCATGTCAGCGCTGGCGTAACTGGCAGGGACGGCCGTCTGACCGTGCCGGCAATGCGGTTGTCTGAGCGCATGCGTCCTATCATCAGGCCATGAGCGATTCTCCCCTGATTCACCTGGGTTCCCTGCTGCGGTCCTCCGAGGACGCGCACGCTTCGGGTGAGCTGGACCACCTGAACTACGAGCAGGGCAACCAGACCCTGACCCTGACCTTTACCGAGCCTGCTCCCTATGAGATCAACGTCAACCCGCTGGGTGGCAATGAGCTGTACCTGCAGGGCAGCTTCGAACCCACCGTCACCATGGAGTGCGCCCGCTGCCTGCGCGACGTGGAGGTGCCGCTGGAGCTGAAACTCGGCACGCTGATGCGCTACGAGCCGTCCGCCGACGCCCCTTACCTGGAGGAAGCTGAGACCGGCGAGGAGGTGCTGGTCTTCGGTGATCCCAACCTGGACCTCAGCGGCTACCTGGCCGAGACCACCCTGCTGGCCTCGCCGCTGAGCGTGCTGCATGCGCCCGACTGCAAGGGGCTGTGTCAGGTCTGCGGCCATGACCTGAACGACGGTCCCTGCGAGCATATGGCGGCGGTGCCTGTTGAGGAGATCGACGACGAACTGGGCATTCCCCTGGGCGCCAGCCACGCCAGGCAGACCCCCTTCGCTGGACTGCGCGACCTGGACCTGCCAGAGGAGTGAGCATGGCGGCAGACCCCCCAGCACCTGAATTGACCCATTTCCGCGACGGCCTGCCGCGCATGGTGGACGTGACCGGGAAGGCCGCCACCACCCGCACTGCCACCGCCGAGGCCTGGGTGCGCCTGCCCCCCGAGGCCCGCGCGGCGCTGGAAGCAGGGACCAATCCTAAGGGGGACCCGCTGACTGTGGCGCGGCTGGCGGGACTGGCGGGCAGCAAACGCACGGCGGACCTGATCCTGCTGTGTCACCCGATCCCCGTGACGGGTGCGGACGTGCAGGTGTCGCTGGAAGATGCGGGCGTACGGATTACCGCCACCGTCCGCACCACCGCCCCGACCGGGGTGGAGATGGAAGCCCTGACCGCTGCCAGCGTCGCAGCTCTGAACGTGTACGACATGCTCAAGGCGGCCAGCAAGGCGCTGGAGATCACGGGGGTCCGGCTGCTAAGCAAGACCGGGGGCAAGAGCGGCGACTACTGCGCTCCTCAATCTCTCTAGACAGTCACCGGGAACTTCCCGGAATCCTCTATCGTAAGGGAACAGTATGGGCATGGAGCGACACAACCGGGAGGGTGGGCCACAAGACGGCCCGTCTGACTGGCTGGACCTGCTGCACCGCGAGGCTGAAGGCGATCTGACACTCGCCGAGACGGCGGCGCTGCGCTCGTTGCCCAATCAGGAGGAATTGGCGACCTGGCGTTGGCGGCTGGCAACCACCACCGCCCAGCTGAGCGCCCTGCCGCCACAGGACCTTCCCGCGAGTGTGGCCCAGGGCGTGGCCGCAGATGTGGCGTGGAGCGCGCGCCTGAGCGTTCATCGTCCAGAGCTCCCCCATTCACTGGCAGACGCAGTGATTTCCGACATCGCCACTGCCCAGCGTCTCCAGAGGTCGTCCGTTCCCTCCCTGCCCCAAAGCCTTGCGGCCGGGGTTATAGGGGACATCCGGGCGGCGCGTCAACTTGGCGCGGCTCCGCCTCCCATGCCGTCCAGCGTGGCCGCTGCCGTCGCCTCCGATATCGCGTGGGGGGGATGGCTTCATGCCCCCACGCCCACGCCGCCACGTTCGGTGGCCACGGCAGTGGCGGCCCGTATTGCCAAGCCGGAAATGGAGAGCCTTGCCGCCCCTCCTCCCGACTTCGCCCCCGCTTCAGCTGCGGCGAGCAACTTCATGGCTCCTCTCAAGCCCCGGCACAATCCTGCCCCGCTGGCCCTGGTGGTGGCCCTGATGGTTGGGCTGACCCTGCTGGCCGTCACGACCGTCTGGCCCAATCTGGCGGCGGGGGCACTGGTGCTTCGGACGCTGCTAGCCCAGGTGTCGCCGCTGGCCGGAGTGGGGCTGGCGCTGCTGCTGCTCACCAGTGCGCTGGTCAGCTGGCGCCCTGGCCCGACCATGCAGCGCATGGGGGCTGGGGCCTTCGCCCTGAGCGCAGTACTGACCCTGCCCGCGTTGTACACCCTGGCCGCCCACGGAGACGTGCGCTTCGGGCAGAACATTGTGGTCAGCGGACCAGTGGACGGCAATGTGATCGCGGTGGGAGGACACGTGCGGCTGGAAGCTGGGGCGCGGGTGCAGGGCGAGGTGGTCACGCTGCTGGGCGACGTACGCCGCGATCCGGGGGCGCAGGTCAGCGGCCGAGTCAACGCGCTGCTGGGCCACGCGCCGGATGATCTGGACGCGCTGGAAACGGCCCCTCCGCAGGGGATCGGCATGGCCACCGCCGCCGCCTTCAGGCCACTGCTGGGCTGGCTGGGCAGCGCCGCGTGGCCGCAGATCTTCGTCACGCTGACCGGCGGCGCGTTGCTACTGCTGTTTGTGGCCGGGCTGGCCCCCACGCTGGCCCGCCGACAGCGCCATGCCCCCATGCGGACGCTGGCACTGGGGGTCCTGGCTCTGACCGCTCTGGGCGGACCTTCCCTCGCGCTGGCGCTGGCCGGGCTGCTGGGGCCGGCCCTGGTGGCTGCCGCGCTGGCGGTGGTGATTCTCGCGATGGGCCTGAGCGTCAGTGCCTATGACCTGGGACGCGCCCTGGCCTACCGCCTGCGCCTGCCCGTTCCCGACGCCGTGGGGGCCATGCTGGGCTTGAGCGCCGTGGCCGCCAGCCTCAGCGAGCCGCCACTGGCTTTTGGGCTGGCCGTGATCGGCGGCGCGTGGGGTGCGGGCACGCTGTTGCTGGCACGTGGAGGAGTTCGGACCGCGTAGAAGCCCCCCTCTGTCCAATACGTTTGCCCGCACCCCCGGAGTGATAAACAGCCATCCCAAAGAAGAAGGCCGGAGCACCACGTCTCCGGCCTTCTGTCTTACACCCTCAACTCAGTTCAAGATGCGCTTGAGGTGCAGGTAAATCTCGTACCAGTCGCCCTTGTCGCGCGGACGCTTGCCGCGCAGTTCGATGCGCGATAGGGTCTGCACCCAGTCGGGCGTGATCTGCGGCCCCAGCGTGGGGTCGGCCACCAGATCGGCCAGCCCCTTGGGCATGGAGCCCTCGGTGGACGCGCCGTAGAATTCGACGCCCTCCAGCAGATCATGAACCGTAATGGCGTAGGATCCGGCCAGAGTCTGCAGGGTTTCCAGACTGGGATTGGTCCGGCCCCGTTCCAGATCGCTGAGGTACGGGACGCTGATCCCGGCGGTCTCGGCGACGTCCTTGAGCCGCAGCCCGCGTTCGCTACGGAGCTCGCGGAGTCTTTCGTGCAATTTCATGTGTCACCTCCTTGGCTGCGGCTTGGCCTCACCGTCACTGCCCTTTATGCGTGCTGAGCGCAGAAAAACAGAGTCGGCGTGCCGCCTGGGACTGCGCTCCGGCCGTAGGCGCGGCCCCGCTGGGAGCGTTTGCCTGTGGGCAGAATCGGGCAGCCTTGGTTGGAGTGTAACACCCCGCCTCAATACGGTCAATACAGAATCCATAGGGAAAAGTTCTTGCACAGCCGCCGACTGCTCTGCTATGATCGTAATCAGCAGAAGTATTTCTCCAAAGTCCACCTTTCCATCTATTCCACCTCGCGGCCCCCTCGGGCTGGAAGGAGTCCACCATATGCGCGCCCTGGACACGATTGCCGAGAGTATCCGCGTGGGTTACGTTCACCCCACCACCGTCCTGAACACTTTAATAGAGGTCGAGAACGATGGCGGCCTGTTGGCCGTGCGCCGTATCGAGCGTCAGCTGTGCCGGGGAACACATGCCCTGCGCGAGCGTGGCCATCCCAACACGGCGCTGGCACAGAGCTGGCTGGGGGCGACCCGCGCCTATCTAGTCACCCAGGCAGAACGCAAGCACGCGATCTGACGCAACTTAAGCAGGAAAGGGCCCGGATGACAGATTGCGGGCCTTCCCTTCTAGCGGCGTGACCCTTCCAGCCCGTAGATCTCCCCGTACTTCCGGTGCAGGTAGGCCACATAAGGATCGGCGCTCAGCGGGCGTCCGGTCGCCTGCTCGGTGATCTGTGTGGGGGTCAGGCTGCGGCCATACTGGTGGACATTCTCGGTCAGCCAGGACAGCAACGGGCCGTACTCGGCGTTCTGGCTGCCCCCTGCAATCTTCGCATCGGCCTGCGCCGCCTCCAGCAACTGCACGCTTAACAGGTTGCCCAGCGCGTAGGTGGGGAAATACCCGATCAGGCCCGCGGACCAGTGAACGTCCTGCAACACGCCCTGGGCGTCGTCCGGCGGGGTCAGGCCCAGGTAGTCCTGCATCTTCGCGTTCCAGGCCTCGGGCAGGTCCGCGACCTTCAACTTGCCCTCTAGCAACGCCAGTTCCAGCTCGAAGCGCAGCATGATGTGGAAGTTGTATGTGACCTCATCAGCCTCCACCCGGATCATGCTGGGGTTGACGCGGTTGACGGCGCGGTACAGGCCAGCCGCGTCCAGTCCGGCGGTCACTTCCGGGGCCGCCTCCGCCAGTTGCGAGAAGTAACGGTTCCAGAACGGCAGGCTGCGCGCCAGCAGATTCTCAAACAGGCGCGACTGGCTTTCGTGGACCCCCAGACTCGCGCCGCCCGACACCGGCGTACGCTCCCACCGTCCGGAGACGCCGCGCTCGTACATGGCGTGCCCCGTCTCGTGCCACGTTCCGAACAGACAGGCGGGCCAGTAGGGTTCCACCCGCGTGGTGATGCGCAGGTCCGAGCGGCTGAAATTGGTCATGAAGGGGTGGGCGCTCTCATCCTGGCGCGCAAACGAGCCTTCCAGGCCGAAGGCCTCCCCCGCGATTTTCCAGGCGAAGGCTTTCTGCGCCTCAGCGGGGAAGGGCCGGGTCAGCACGCTGTAATCCGCCGCATCGCCCGCCGCCGCGATGCGCCTAATGAGCGGCAGGGTCCGGTCCCGCAGGTCGGCGAAGATGGTCCCCACTGTCCCGGCCCGCATGCCCGGCTCGTAGTTGTCCAGCAGGGCGTCGTAGGGATGCTCGTCATAACCACGCAGGTCGGCCTCACGGCGGGCCAGCTCCATCATGCGCTCCAGATGCGGAGCGAAGGTGGCGAAGTCACTCGCCTTGCGGGCCGCGAGCCAGGCGTGGTGCGCCTCGTTCTGGGCCTGGGTCTGCGCCTCCACAAACTCGGTGGGCAGCCTGGTGGCCCTGTCGTAGTCGCGCCGGGCCACACGCACGATGGCCCCGTCGGTCTCATTGGCTGGCTCGACGGTTTCCAGCAGCTTCCCAGTCTGCTGGTCCGTGAACATCGCGTGGGTCAGGCCTGCCAGGGTGGACAGTTGCAGGCCGCGCACCCGGGCGGCCTCGTCCGGCATGCTGGTTTCCTGCTCCCAGGACATCAGCGCTTCCGCAGCAGCCAGATCGGACACCTGGCCCAGACGCCGGCGCAGTTCGGTCATGGTATCGGAGGTGGGAGATGATTCGGTGGTGGTCATGCCTGCAGAGTAACGCCAAGTCCGAAAGGGGCAGTCAAGGGCTCACCTGCTACGCTTCATCCAGCGTTTTACGCCCAGCACGCCGCCCATGATCAAGCAGACCAAGGAGATCCCCACAAAAATTGCCCCCTCGGCCACCGTGTGGGCGGCGAGAGGGGGCAATTTTTGTGGGCTGTGTGGAGTACAGGCGGCTGGTTCAGTTCTTGGCCACTTGACTGGCCCAACGCAGGCGGCCCACCAGTTTCAGGGTCTGGCGGTGTTCCTCGGCCATCAGGGCGCGGGTCAGGCTCTCGGGACAGACTTGCAGCGGCGCCGGCTCAGGCTGGGCCAGCGGCGACGCAGGCCGGTAATCCTGGAGTTCGGGACGGCCCAGAACGGTCCTTTTCTCAAGGTTCCACTGCCTGTCCACATCGAAAGACCTGATCATGAAACCTACTCTAGAAAACCCACTCGCACAACGCTCTGACGCGCGTGAATGGATGAAAGGCTGCGCTTCCGATTAAAGAAGGACCGGATCAGGGCCGGGCACAGGTGTTTGAATGGCCAATGCGCCGCTCCGGGAACGGGCGCTATGCTCCGGTGGACGGTTCCAAACGGCTTGCCCCCACCACCCCACCCCCACCCGCAGCGAGGTTCCCCATGACCACCCTACTGACAGAATTGCCCGCCTGGACAGCTTTGACCGAGCATCACCGGATGATGAACGACACCCTGCTGGTGGACCTATTCGCCAATGACGATCGGCGCGGCGAACGCCTGAACGCTGAGGGAGCGGGCCTTTACCTGGACTACAGCAAGAACCGTGTGACGGACGAGACGCTGGAGCTGCTGCTGAACCTGGCGCGTGAGACCGGGGTGGAGCAAAAACGCGACGCCATGTTCGCCGGTGAGCGCATCAACGTGACCGAGAACCGCGCTGTGCTGCACACCGCCCTGCGTCAGCCAGCAGGCGCGACCGTCATGGTGGATGGCCGGAACGTCGTCCCGGACGTTCACGAGGTCCTGGGCCGCATGGCAACCTTTGCCGACTCCGTTCGTGGCGGGCAGTGGCTGGGCTTCACCGGCAGGCCTATCAGGAACATCGTGAACATCGGGATCGGGGGCAGCGATCTGGGGCCGGTGATGGCATATGAGGCGCTGAAGCACTACGCCCAGCGTGACCTGACCGTGCGCTTCGTGTCCAACGTGGACGGCACCGATCTGGTGGAAAAGACCCGAGATCTGAACCCCGAGGAAACGCTGTTCATCGTGAGTTCCAAGACCTTCACCACGCAGGAGACGATGGCGAACGCGGCCTCGGCCCGCGCGTGGCTGCTCTCGGCGCTGAAGGACGGGGCCGCCGTCGCCCGGCATTTCGTCGCCGTGTCCACCAACGCCGACGCCGTGCAGGGCTTCGGCATCGACACCGCCAACATGTTCGGCTTCTGGGACTGGGTGGGTGGGCGCTACAGCATGGACAGCGCGATTGGCCTGAGCGTGATGCTCGCCATCGGCCCAGACGGTTTCTCGGAACTGCTCGCGGGCTTCCACGACATGGACGAGCATTTCCGCAGCGCGCCGCTGGAGAAAAATCTTCCGGTGCTGATGGGCATGCTGGGCGTCTGGTACAACAACTTCTTCGACGCGCAGTCTCACGCCGTGCTGCCATATGACCAGTACCTGCAATACTTTCCGGCCTACCTGCAACAGCTGGACATGGAAAGCAATGGCAAGCACATCACCCTGGACGGGCAGGCGGTGAACTACCAGACCGGCCAGGTGATCTGGGGGCAGCCGGGCACCAACGGTCAGCATGCCTTCTATCAATTGATCCACCAGGGGACCAAGCTGATCCCGTGCGACTTCATCGGCTTCTGCCAGACCCTCAACCCGCTGCCCACGCCGGACGGCCCGCCCCACCACGACCTGCTGATGGCGAACGTCTTCGCACAGACCGAGGCCCTGGCCTTTGGCAAGTCGCTGGACGCCGTGCTGGCCGAGGGTGTGGACGAGGCGCTGGCCCCGCACCGGGTTTTTGATGGCAACCGTCCCACCAACACCCTGCTGGCCGACCGGCTCACGCCGCGCACGCTGGGCGCGCTGATCGCGCTGTACGAACACAAGGTCTTCGTGCAAGGCGCTGTGTGGAACATCAATTCCTTCGATCAGTGGGGCGTGGAGCTGGGCAAGGTGCTGGCGGGCAAGATCGTGCCGGAGCTGAACGCGGGCGCGGAACCGAAGCTGGAGCATGACTCTTCCACGAACACGTTGATCAGGCGATACCGGGAACGTCGGTAGATCTTCAGAAACGGCGCTGCACTTCAGCCGGCCCCATGTCTGACCCTTCCCTGCGTTGACCGAATGGGAGACGACCTGAAATCGCAAGAAGTCATGTCTGTGCAACGCGAGTTCGTGCACACGTACCTCAGGCTGTCCGGTGATGGCCGCTCGCGGCAATGCGTTCGGGACGCCCCAACGCTGCCCCGTGTGACCATGCCGCTGTGCCCGCCTGAGAGCGATGCGAGTCTCGGCGTGAGGACCGCAGAGGCGACGTGAGCGCTGAACCTGAACTCGATCCTCGCCGTCTTCTTGAGGCGTTGCGGCTGAACTATGGGCTGAGGCTGGAAAACGCCACCTTTGTGCCCCTCGGCACAGCTCCCGCTTACCGCGCCGAGGGGCCGAGTGGGCGCTTCTTTGTCAAACTGCTGCCCGACACGCCGTATGGCCGGGCTGCCAGCGCCAGAATCCGGGTCGAAATGCCGCTGCTGCGGGCGCTGCGCGAAGAACAGATTCTGCCCCGGGTTCCCCAGCCGCTGCGGGCGCTGGACGGAGCACAGCTGGCCACCGTCGGGGGCGCTGAGGTGGCTGTGTACGACTGGATCGATGCCGTGAATCTCTCATCTGCCTGGGAGGCGGCGCTGCCTGAACTCGCACCGCTGTTGGGCCGCCTGCACGGGGGAACGCCGCAGCTCATGGGCCGTGTAGGCACGCTGCCCATGCCGCCGGAGGACTTCGGGTTGCCCTTCATGGCCGAGTTGAGCGACGACCTGCGAGCCTTGAGGGGGCTCAGACCGAATGCACGCCCCGCCCTGCACGAGTTGCGAGCGTTGCTGACCCCCTATGACGAGCATCTCCAGCATCTCCTGGCTCTCGCACTTAAGAGCCAGAAGGTGATTCGTTCTCAGCCGTATGACCCCGTGGTCTGCCATACCGACGCGCACGGTGGCAACGTGATGCGGGACGCGGCGGGTGAGCTGTGGGTGATCGACTGGGAAAGCGCGCGCCTGGCTCCCCCTGAACATGACCTGTGGATGCTTCACTCCCGGCTGCCCGAGATCTTGCCCGTGTATGAGGCGGCGCGGGGCCGCCGAATCCGGCTGGACGTGGAGGTCCTCGCGTTCTATTTCTACCGCCGTGTGCTGGAAGACCTGGCCGTGGATGTGGCCGCGATGCGGCGTGGCCACGCCCGGCCAGAGGATGACGCCGAGAACCTGCGGATCATCCGTGATTTCGTTCTGCCTGCCGCGTCGCGCGTCGAGGAGGAGTGTCAGGCGTTGACAGCCCGCCTCTGACGGAAGCTGGCTCAATCGAACAACCCTGGCTGGCCCACCCGCTCACCCACGCCGCACAGGCCCGCCGCCGTGATTCCGGCCAGCCTCACCCCCCGCCCGGACAGCAGTTCCGGCGTCAGCGAGTGCGCCGCAGCGCGGGCCAGTTCGGGGGCAAAGTGGACCGGGGCAGGCAGCGTCACGCGGCGGGTGACGATGGCGCGGTCGCTGAACTTGAGCTTCAGGACCACGGTGCGCCCGGCCAGTCCGGCCCGCGCCAGCCGCCGCTCCACCGCCTCCGACAGCACGGGGAGGCGCTCCAGAACGGCCTCCACGCTCCTCAGGTCGTCACTGTAGGTCTCCTCCGCGCCGATGCTCTTGTGGGGGCGGTCTGCCTCCACCGGGCGGTCATCCAGGCCGTGGGCAATGCGCCAGAAGTGCTCGCCCTTTTTGCCAAACTGCGCCGCAAGCTCTTCAGGCGAGGCGGCGCGCAGGTCCGCCCCGGTGTGGATGCCCCGCGCGGCCAGCCTGGCGGCAGTGGCCGGGCCGATGCCGTGAAAATCGCCCACGGGTAGGGAGGCCAGCAGGCCATCCACCTCGTGCGGCAGCAGCACAGTCAGTCCATTGGGCTTGTTCATACCACTGGCGAGCTTGGCGAGGAACTTATTGACGCTGACGCCTGCCGTGGCGGTCAAGCCCGTCTCCGCGCGGATATCGGCACGGATGGCCCCGGCAATACGGGTGGCGCTGGGGCCGCCGCGCAGGGGCTCGGTCACATCCAGATACGCCTCGTCCAGCGAGAGCGGCTCCACCAGCGCCGTGTAGCGGGCAAACACCGCGCGAATCTGGGTGCTGACCTCGCGGTAGGCCTCAAAACGGGGCGGCACCACCAGCAGGTCCGGGCAACGTTCCAGCGCCCGGTACAGCGGCATGGCGCTGCGGACGCCGTAGGGCCGGGCCTCGTAACTGGCGGTCAAGACCACGCTGCGCCGCCCACCCCAGGCCACCGCCAGCGGACGCCCCCGCAGGCGCGCGTCGTCGCGCCCCTCTACCGAGGCGTAGAAGGCGTCCATGTCCACATGAATGATCTTGCGCGTGGTGGACATGGACTGATTTTACGGCGGGGTACAGTGGCATGTCTGGTCAACAAGGACCGAAAATACGGTCAGCCCTTGACCCACTCCTGCAAGCTCGTTACGTCCAGTTCGCCAGCCTGCACAGCTCCGGCAATCGCCTTCGCCGTCCACTCGGCGGCCTCGCGCGTACTCACGATGGGCACGCCCCGTTCCAGCGCCGTTCTCAGGAGGCGGCTTCCGGTCACGTCAATCAGCAGGTCGGGCAACCTGTCGCCGTCTTGTGCGTGGATCACCTTGAGGCCCGCACCCTCCAGCGTGGTTGCAACGTCGTCCAGACCATCGCCTAGCAGCAAGGCGGTGCCGCTTAGGGACAGGTTGCTCTTGGCCCCCAGTTGCGCCCGGTAGAACGCCAGGTACGGGTCCGCGTCGATGCCCATGCTCTCGCCGGTGCTTTTCATCTCCGGCCCCAGGACCGGCAGCACGCCCGCGAACTTCAGGAAGGGCAGGTGAACCTCCTTGATGCTGTACATGGCGGGCACCGGGGTTTCCAACAGACCGATCTGCTCCAGCGTGTGACCCACGGCAATACGGGCGGCACTCTTGGCCAGGGGGTGGTTCACGGCCTTGCTCACGAAGGGCACGGTGCGGCTCGCGCGCGGGTTGGCTTCCAGGATGTACGCCACGTCGTCCTTGACCGCCCACTGCACGTTCATCAGCCCCTTCACGCCCAGTTCCAGCGCCAGCCGCTCGGTGTCGGCCTTCACGCGGGCCAGCAGTTCCTCGCTCAGACTGACCGGAGGCAGCACGCAGGCGCTGTCGCCACTATGAACCCCGGCGGCCTCGACGTGCTCCATGATCCCGGCCACCACCGCGCGCTGGCCATCGCATAGCGTGTCCACGTCCAGTTCCAGCGCCCCTTCTAGGAACTGATCGAGGAGGATGCTGGGTTGCCCTTCCACGGCGGCGTACACCTCGTCCAGATAGGTGGTCAGCTCGGTCATGCTGCGCACCGTCCGCATGGCGCGGCCCCCCAGCACGTAACTGGGGCGGGCCATCAGGGGAAAGCCCAGTTTCTCGGCCAGAGCCTGCGCCTCATCCGGAGTCTTCGCCACCAGTCCGCGCGGCTGCGGCAGGCCCAGGCGTTCGCACAGCGCATTGAAGCTGGCGCGGTCCTCGGCCTCGTCGATGGCGTCGGGACTGGTGCCGATGATCGGGGCGCCCGCCGCTTCCAGCCGCCGCGCCAGCTTCAGCGGCGTCTGCCCGCCCAGTTGCACGATCACGCCCACGGGCTGCTCGTGATCGACGATGTTCATCACGTCCTCGAAGGTCAGCGGCTCGAAGTACAGCCGGTCCGCCGTGTCGTAGTCGGTGCTGACCGTCTCCGGGTTGGAGTTGATCATGATCGTCTCGTAGCCCGCTTCCTGCAAGGCCCAGACGGCGTGGACGGTGGCGTAATCGAATTCCACACCCTGCCCGATACGGTTGGGACCGCTGCCCAGAATGATCACCTTGGGCTTTTCGGTGGGCGTGACCTCGTCCTCCCACTCGTAGGTGGAGTAGTGGTACGGCGTGTGCGCCTCGAACTCGGCGGCGCAGGTGTCCACCGTCTTGTAGACCGGGGTGGCGCGGGCCTCCTTACGCAGGGCACGCACGTCCAGTTCGCTCAGGCCCACGATCTCGCCGATGCGGGCGTCACTGAACCCCAGCCGTTTGACCTCGCGCCAGTACTCGTACTTCCACTCCCCGATCGGTCCCAGTTCCAGGATCTCGCTCTCGGCGGCCACGATCTCGCGCAGTTGCCCCAGGAACCACGGGTCAATCTTGGTGGCGTCAAACAGCTGTTCCACGGTCTCGCCGCGCCGCAGCAGCTCAATCACCGCTTCCAGTCGGCGCGGGTTGGGGTACAGCAGGGCGCGCAGTTCGTCCGGCGACATGGCGGCGTAGGCCCCGCGCACGTCACTTTCCACGCTTCGCAGGGCCTTTTGCAGCGACTCCTTGAAGGTGCGGCCAATCGCCATAACCTCGCCCACCGAGCGCATCTGGGTGCCCAGGTGATCGGAGGTGCCGGGAAATTTCTCGAAGGCGAAGCGCGGAATCTTCGTCACCACGTAGTCAATGCTGGGTTCAAAGGCGGCAGGCGTGACGCGGGTGATGTCGTTGGGCAGTTCGTCGAGGGTGTAGCCCACCGCCAGCAGCGCGGCGATCTTGGCAATCGGGAAGCCGGTCGCCTTGCTCGCCAGCGCCGAGCTGCGCGACACGCGCGGGTTCATCTCGATCACGATCACGCGCCCGTCGACCGGGTTGACCGAGAACTGGATGTTGCTGCCCCCCGTCGCCACGCCGATCTCGCGGATGATTGCCAGCGACTGATCGCGCAGCCGCTGGTATTCCACGTCGCTGAGGGTCTGGGCCGGCGCCACCGTGATGCTGTCGCCGGTATGCACGCCCATCGGGTCGAAGTTCTCGATGCTGGTGATGATGATCACCGTGTCGGCGGTGTCGCGCATCACCTCCAGTTCGTATTCCTTCCAGCCCAGGATGCTCTCTTCCAGCAGCACGGAAGTGACCGGGCTGTCGCGCAGGCCGCCCTCGGTGATCTTCAGGAAGTCCTCGTAGGTGTGCGCGATGCCGCCGCCCGTCCCGCCGAGAGTGAAGGAGGGCCGGATCACGATGGGGAGGCCAATTTCCTTCTGGTACTCGGTGGCCTCTTCCATACTGTGGACCATCTTGCCGCGCGCCGTCTCCACGCCGATCTTCTTCATGGCGGCCTGGAACAGTTCGCGGTCCTCACCCTTGTTGATGGCCTCCACGCCCGCACCGATCAGCTCCACACCGTACTTCGCAAGCGTGCCGCGCTCGTGCAGCTGCATCGCCAGGTTCAGCGCCGTCTGACCGCCCAGCGTGGGCAGCAGGGCGTCGGGTTTTTCCCTGGCAATCACCTTCTCCACGAACTCCGGCGTCAGCGGCTCCAGGTACGTCGCGTCGGCCAGGTCGGGATCGGTCATGATGGTCGCCGGGTTGCTGTTGACCAGCACCACCCGGTAGCCTTCCTTTTTCAGCGCCTTGAGCGCCTGCGTCCCGGAATAGTCGAACTCGGCGGCCTGCCCGATCTGGATGGGGCCGCTGCCGAGAATTAGGATCGTGTTCAGGTCAGTACGCTTGGGCATTCCAGAGAGGGAGTATGTCACGCCTGCGGGTGAGGAACGGGGAATAGGGTTATGCAGGCGGGAGCAGGCGTGGAAGGAGAACCCAGCTAAGTGAGGCGACGGACAGCGGCTCTTCGGGATGCCTGCCCCCGGAGACAATCCGCCCGGCGTCCAAGGACATCCGTGGTGGCTCAGCCAGACGTTGCTGTTGCACAGAGCAGCGGGAGGACCAAGATGGTCTCCCCCGCTGCTTCCCCTCCGCCCCTCAGTATCCCATGGCCGCCTTGATCGCCCGTGCCACCCGCACCGCGTTGGGGCGGTAGACGTCCTCGATGGCCGTAAACGGTGGGTAGGGCGCGTCGAAGCCGGTCACGCGGATGATCGGGGCGCGCAGAAACTCGATGGCCTCCTCGGCAATCGTGGCGCTGATCTCGCTGTGGAAGCCTCCAGTGCGCGGCGCTTCGGTCACCACCACCACCCGGCCCGTCTTCTGCACGCTGGCCAGAATCGTATCGGTGTCCAGCGGCACCAGCGTCCGCAGGTCGATGACCTCCACGCCGATTCCGGCGGTCTTCGCGGCGGCGGCGGCTTTCTGCGCCACCTCCACCATGCCGCCGTAGCAAATCACGGTCACGTCGTCGCCCACGGTCACAATGCGAGCCTTGCCCAGCGGGACGCGGTAATCACCCACTGGAACGTCTTCCTTGACGCTGCGGTACAGCTTGATGGCCTCGAAGAAGAACACCGGGTCCGGATCATTGATGGCCGAGAGCAGCAGCCCCTTGGCATCGGCAGGGGTGCTGGGAATGACCACCTTGATGCCGGGAGTGTGCGCCAGGATGGCCTCCGGGCTGTCGGCGTGCTGTTCGGGAGTGTGCACGCCGCCGCCATAAGGGGCACGGACCACCATCGGCAGGTGGTAGCGGCTGCGGGTGCGGTGGCGGTAGCGTCCCAGATGGGATAGCACCTGATCGAGCGCCGGGTATAGAAAGCCCGCAAACTGGATTTCCGCGACTGGCTTCAAGCCCGCCAGTCCCATGCCGATGCCCATCCCCACGATCGCGGCCTCGGCCAGCGGGGTGTCGAAGACACGCTCAGCACCGTATCTGGCCTGGAGGCCGTCTGTGGCCCGGAACACGCCGCCCATCACGCCCACGTCCTCGCCGAAGATATGCACCGCGTCGTCCTGCTGCAGCGCGATGTCCAGCGCGTCGTTGATGGCGGCCACCATCGTCATGGTCCGGGTCTCGGTTCTGGCTGCGGTGGCGGTCATGCGTTCTCCTCGCTTAGAATCTGCTCGCGCTGCCGCCTCAACTGCGGCGTCGGCTCGGCAAACACATGGTCCAGAATCTCGGCGGGTTGGGGGTCCGGGTAGGCGTCGGCCTCCTGCAAGGCGGCCTCGAACTCGTCGGCCACCTCCTTCAGCAGCGCCGCTTCAGAGTCCTCGGTCATCAGCCCCTCGTTCATCAGATGGGCCTTGAGCCTCAGCACCGGATCCTTGGCGTCCCAGCCCTCATTATCGGCGTCGGTGCGGTAGCGGCTGGGATCGTCGGCCACCGTGTGGGGCTTGACCCGGTAGGTCACCGTCTCGATCAGGGTGGGTCCCTCGCCCCGGCGCGCCCGCTCCACCGCCTCGCGGGTGACGTGATACGTCGCCAGGACGTCGTTGCCGTCCACCCGCACGCCGGGAATGCCGTAGCCCTCGGCACGCCTGGACAGGTTGGTGGCCTTGGTCTGCGTGCGCGTCGGCACGCTGATGGCCCAGCCGTTGTTCTGAAGAATGAACACGCAGGGAGCGTCCAGCGCCCCCGCGAAATTCAGCGCCTCGTGAAAGTCACCCTCGCTGCTGCCCCCGTCGCCAATGTAGGCCATCGCCACGTTCTTCGTGCCCTTGCGTTTCTCGGCCAGGGCCGCGCCCACCGCGTGTGGATACTGGGTGGCAATCGGGATGTAGAACGGCAGCACTTTCAGGTTCTCGGGCATCGACCAGCCGTGCGGCGAAGTGCGCCAGTACGCCAGCGTCCGCGCGATGGGCAGGCCCAGCGTCAGGGCCGCCCCGGTGTCACGGTACGTGGGAAACAGCCAGTCATCGGCGCTCAGGGCGGCGGCGGTGCCCACTTGGCTGGCCTCCATGCCTCCGAACGGCGGAAACACGCCCAGGCGGCCCTGGCGGTACAGCACCCAGCCGCGCTCGTCGAAATGCCGCGCCCGGCGCATCTGGTGGTAGAGGCGAAGGCGGGTCTCGGGATCAGGGAGTTCGCCCGCGCCCGTGACCGTGCCGTCCGGCGCGATGAGCTGGAACATGTCCCCAGCCTGTGCGTAGGCGGCAGCGGCGGCGTCAAAGGCGGCATCCGTAGGTGGCGGCGAGGCTTTGCTTGATCTGGATTTGGGCGATTTGGACACGGGTTGAGAACGGGTCATGCAACCTCCGGTGAACATAGAAATGAAGGGAAAAGGCCGCCCAGACACGCTGGAGCGGCGGCCACGTCCAGCCTTAAGGGGCGCGGCGCTGGTTGAGCAGCCGACTGGGTTCGTTGGACGTGGGCTTGGCAGGCAAGGGCATCGGCAGAAAGCTCCAGTGGGGTTGGATCAGTGTGAACCCAGCCTAGCAGATGACCCCGCGCGGCACTGAACCAGTCAGCGCCGCGCGGGGTCAGGAAGAGAGACCCCTCACGGGGCCTCATCTCAGATTCAGATGGATCAATCGCGTTCGAGCTTGATCTCCACGCCGCTCCCCTTACGCTTGACCTGCAGTTCGGCCTCGTCGTCGCCGCGGCGGTACTCGCTCTCAATCTCGTCGTTCTTGACCTTTAGTTTGGTCTGCACGTAGCCCTCGGCCTTCAGGCGGGCCGCGTAGCTGTCATGCAGGGCCCGCAGGTCAGAAGGAACGCCCACCACAACCTGCCATTTGCGGGCGTTACCCCAGGGATTGCCGGGCTGGGTGGGCAGCGCAGGGATTGCCGCGCGGCGGGCCACCACCTGATAGAACGCCGTGGCGCTGTCCCAGGTGTTCTGCGGCACGGGCGTGACCACGATGCTCAGCGCCTGCGCCAGGCCCTGCTGCCCCTTGACGCTCACGTCGGCAAAGCTGTTCTGGGCGCTCTTGAAGGTGGCGATCTGGTCCAGATTCAGCGGCGTCTTGCTCGCCAGGGCCAGCACCTTGTTCAGGCCGTATGGCGCGGCGATGTCGAAGGTGAAGGGATCGCCCGCTTCCGGGAACACTTTGACGGTGTTGGCTTTCAGGAAGTTCGCGCCGCCCTGGTACTTGTTGGGCAGGATCAGATCCACCCGTCCGTTGGGGTCGACGTTGAACAAGTACACGTAGGCGTCCTGCGACACGCTGGCGTACAGGCGGATCCGATCACCGGGCTGGTACGACGGGGTGTGGGTGCCGCTGCTGTCGCGGTCCGTCCAGACCTTGACGTCCACGGTCGTCGGCACCGGATTCACGATGATGCTCTGGGCGCTGATCTTGGGTGCGGCGTGGGCGGGTCCGCACAGGCCAGCCGCCAGCGCAACGCTGAGGCCGACGGCAAGCTTGGGCAGCGTGGATTTGATGGGCAAGCGGAAAGGATTCATGCCCTGAGTGTGGGACGCGCTGATGATCCGAGGCTGACCCGCCCTGTTCTCTACCTAGACCTTTCCACCACCAAAGTGAAGGAGTCGGCCGGAAAATAACTCCCGGCCGACTCCCCTATTCAGGGAAATTCAGTTCTGCTTTCTCGCCGCCTGCGCGTCGTTGCCCAGGTCCTGCGCCTTGGCCTGCGCGTCCTGCTTCGCCTCAGTGGCAGCCGTCTTCACCCCGTCGACGGCCTTCTCCCCGGCGCGCTGCAACTCGCCGCCAGCCCGTTTCACGGCGTCACTGGGACTGTTGCCGTCCACGACGTCCGAGGCGGCGTCCTTGACGGCGTCTACCGCGCGGCTCAGGTTGCCCTTGATACCGGGATCCACCTTGCCTAGCAAGGCATCAACCTGATCGCGGACGCCTGCATTGCTGCGGTATAGCGCGTAGGCTCCACCCGCCAGCAACAGCAGGGTCCAGGGGAAACCGCCGCCCGACTTGCGCTGCTTGCGGAGCTTCTTCAACTCCAGGCTCACCTCTTTCAGTTCCTTCTGCTGCTCCATCAGCATCGCCGCCATTTTGGCCTGCTCACGGACCATCGCCTTGCCTGCCGACAGGGCCGCGCGGCCCTCCAGACGTTGCGCCGAATCCTGCACGGTGTCTTTCACGTCCTCAATCACGCTCTGAATGCTTCCCATGATTCTGCTCCTTTGAATGTGGTCTGGTTCTGGCGCCGTGTTCACGCCCTCACCCCGCAGTGTCGTGAATCTGGCCCCCTGGATGCTGAGGGTCGGCTTGACGGTCCGCTGACGCGCGCTTGAGCAAAACCCCATGAAGGGGTGCTTAAGAGCTCCACAGCCGCGTTGGTACGGGCCGTATGGCCCCGGCCGCCCAGCCCCACGTCCGCGTCGGCTTGAGGGCGGAGGGACGGCGCATTAAAATGGAACTGTGGCCCCCCTCAATCCAGCCTCCTGGCACAGGCGTGTCCGGCTGAGCGTCCTCCTGTCGCTGATTGCGTTGATCCCGCTGTCGTCGGGCAGCGCCACCCAGAACGCCGTCACGTCGACCACCAAGGGTCCAGTCAACCGGGCCGGGGGAAGGGTTCCCCCCCTGCCGCCCTCGCCCTTCACGTATCTGCATGGTGCGCGGCCCCTCCCCGCGGCCCGTCCGGACGAGCGGGTCATCTTCCAGCTGGACGGTCCGGGGGCACCGCAGACCTTCACGCTGCGGCAATTGCAGGCGCTGCCTACCGTGCGCTACACCACCTTGCAACCGCAGCTGAAGCAGGAGGCCGTGTACGAGGGCGTGCCTCTGCGTGATCTGGCGGCGCTCGGCGGCTTCGCGGGGCGCGACGTGCGGGTGTACGCCAGCAACGGTTTTGTGGCGACCATCCTTGCGCACGATTACCTGAATGAACCGGTCATGCTGGCCTACCGTGTAGGCGGGCAACCCATTCCCGTTCTGCAAAAAGGGCCGCTGACGGTGGTGCTGCCACGACGGCCAGCACGCTTTTTCACTCCGGCCTACAGTGCGGCGTGGGTGTGGTTCGCCGTGCGTCTCGGACCCGTGCCGTGACCCGCCAGCGGCCCCCGGTGACCCGGCGGCGAGAGATGGGGCTGTCCGTGGCCCTGCGTGAGATCGCGCTGGCCGCGATGCCCGCCGCACTGACGGTGGTGCTGCTGGCACTGGCAACCCAGCCAGCGTACCAGGCGCTGATCCACAACGGCACCGGCTGGGCCCCCTACGCCTATCAGGGGCTGACGCAGGACGTCCAGGCCTATCAGGTGGCCGAACTCACGCCGGGCCTGAGCGAGGCCGAGCGCCTTGAGGTCCGGGACCGGGCGCTGTCCAGTGCGCGCAATCCATCGCAGTTCACCCAGCTCCGTGAAATTGAGGGCTATGGTGAGGCCCGCCTGTCGCTGATCGAACGCTACCTGCTGCAGGACACCCCCGACGCCGCCGCGCTGGCCGCGCGCGAGGCGGTGGCCCTGAATGCCCAGGCCGGTCAGTATGCCAAGGCCATGGAAGGCCGCTACGTGGCCGCGCTGCTGCTGATGCGCCGCGTACTGCTGGGCACGGCGCTGATCACGGGGCTGCTGAGCATTACATCGGCCCTGCGGGCGCTGCTGCTGTGGCGCAGCGAACTGGACCGCCGCGCCCGCCGTGAGGCCCGCCAGCGCGAGGCCCTGAGCCTGGCCAGTCATGAGCTGCGCCGCCCGCTGCAATCGCTGCTGCTCGCCAGCGACCTGCTGCGTCACGCCGAGACCCAAGAGCAGCGCGCGCACCTGCTGGGCCTGATCGAGGACGGGGCTGCCCAGCTCGCCAGCCGCGCGGACCTGACCCGCCTGAACGACCTGTACCTCGACGTGACCCTGCGCCCCCGCCCGCAGGACCTGTGCCCGCTGCTGGAGCGCTTCGCGGCGCCGCGGGTAGAGCTGAGCCTGCCGCTGGCGCCGCTGGTCTGGCCCGTAGATGGGGATCGGCTGCGCCAGATCGTCGAGAACCTGATCGAGAATGCCCTGAAGTACACGGACGGCCCGGTCGAGGTCGCCCTGCGTGAGGTACGCGGCCAGCCGGAGATCACGGTGCGCGATCACGGCCCCGGGCTGAGCAGCACGCTGTACGGCCAGGTCTTCCTGCCCTACGACGAGGGGCCCCGCGGCCTGCGCGGCGGCCAGGGCCTGGGGCTTCCATTGGTCCGGCGCTACGCCCGTGCCCACGGCGGCGACGTGACGCTGGCCGCGGCCCCGGGCGGCGGCTTGCAGGCCACCGTCCGGCTGGGCCAGCCATCGGGATTCCTCTCTGAAACGCAGCCTGGGCTGCGGGGCGAGGCCACCTCGGTGTAATTGGGCGGCCCTCAGTTCACGTCCGCCACGTCGGCCAGCAATTCGGCCAGTTGCTCCTTGGCCCGGAAGACCCGGCTCTTGGCCGTCCCCACCGCCACACCCTGAATGCGGGCGATGTCCTCGTAGGGCAGATCCTCCACGAAGCGTAGCACCACGGCCTCGCGGTAGTCCTCGGGCAGTTGCAGCAGGGCGCGCTGCACGCGGTCCTGGGCGTCGGCGCTCTCGGCCGCGCGCACCGGGGAACGCGCCTCGGAGGTCACCTCGAAACCTACATCCTCACGCGCCTGCTCCAGGCTGAAACGCTGCAACTGCTTGCGGCGGTGAGATTCGATCTGGGTGTTGCGCGCCACCTGATACAGCCACGGCAGCACCCGCTCGCCGGGCCGGAAGGTGTGAATGCTGCGCCACGCGCGGTAGAACACCTCCTGGGTCAGGTCCAGGGCGTCCTCACTGTTGCCCTCCAGCCGGTACAGGTAGCCGTACATGCGGCCCTCGTACTCCTGCACGAAGGCGTACCACGCCGCCTCGTCGCCCGCCTTCAGCCGCTCCAGCAGTTCCGGCGAGACGAGATCGGCAGCGGGGGGGGCGGGCACAGCGGAGGGATCATCGGGCGGCGAGGTCACGTCCCGCCCACCATACCGCCCCTGACAGGCGAGGTGGGAACGATTCGAGTGGAGTCGACACCAGGAGAGAACGGCACCGCTGCGCCGGCGGGCTGACCGTGTGAACCTGGCTCCTAGCCAGCCACGCCAGGAGGCTGCCCTGATAGGCTCTGCCTCAGGTCCGCATCCATGACCACCCCTGCACCCATGACCACTGACCCCCAGACCCCCGGCTTCCTTGAGGCCCTCCGTCCCCTGCTGCCCGAGCTGAGCGTGGGCGCGCTGCTGGGCTTTGCCACCGCTCTGGCCGTTAAGGCGGTGGGGCGCATCGTGCTGATCGCCGTGGGGCTGCTGTTCATCGCGCTGCAACTGCTGTCGTATTTCGACGTGATCAGCATCAACTGGTTGCACCTGCAATCGGTGGCCGAACCCGCCCTGCGCCAGGGGAGCGAACAGGGCCTGGCGTGGTTCCAGCGGGTGCTGCTGGCGAACCTGCCCTTCGCGGGCGCGTTCACGGGAGGCTTTCTGCTGGGGCTGCGGATCCGGCTGTAAGCGCGGGCACCGGGCGCGGCGCAGGTCCGGTCAAACCATGCCCTAAGCGGAGTCGCGCAGCATCAGATGCGGTTCAAAGCGGCGGGCACGTGGCGGTCCACGGTAGCCGCCCAGACGCGAGAGCAGCAGCTGAGCGGCCTCATAGCCCATCGCCTCGACCGGCTGGTGCAGGGTGGTCAGGCCGCGCGCAGCGGCCCACGGCTGATCGTCGAACCCGATGACCCGCACGTCCTGCCCGACCGTCAGCCCACGCACCCGCACCTCGTCCAGCAGCGCCCCGGCCAGCAGATCGGCGGAGGCAAAGACCGTGCAGGGCAGGCCGCCCTCCTTGCGCTGCACGTCGTCCAACAACGCGGCGGCGGTGTTGCGGGCGGCCAGCGTGTCGAAGCTGGCGGTGTACTCGGCAGTGACCCGGCGACCGGCAGCTTCCAACCCCTGGTGGAATCCGGCGCGGCGGTCCTCGAAGACGCGGGTGGTGAAGAGCTGGTCCAGTTCGGTCTCCACCCAAATCGCGTACAGCGTCCCCGGAAGGGTGGCGGCGTATTGCCCGGCCAGCATGCCGCCCGCCAGATTGTCCATGTAGGAGCAATCAGCGTCGTCGGTGTAAGCGTCCACCAGCACGGTGGGTTGCTGGGTCCGCAAGCGGCGCTCGTGGAACACCTTGGTCAGATTGTAGGTCGCCATCACCAGACCATCGGCCTGATACGCCAGCGTATGCGAGGCCAGGTAGCGTTCCAGCCGCGAGCGGTCCAGCAGCGGAAAGATCGCCACGTCGTAACGCGCCTCCTGAAAGGCGGTCTCCAGACCGTCGAGCAGCCGGGCATAGAACTCGGTGGTCAGCACGGGCAGCAGCACGCTGATGGTGTAACTCTTGCCCCCTGCGATACGCCGGGCGTGCGGGTTGGGGGTGTAATCGAGGGCCGCAATGGCCTGCAACACGGCCTCGCGCGTTGCAGGCTTGACCGCCGCGTGGTTGTTCAGCACCCGTGACACGGTGCCGACACCCACGCCAGCGCGCTGGGCAACGTCTTGAATGGTGGGGGTTTTCATGGTTGGAGGCCCAGGATACCCCGGATCATGGAAGGGATTCCATGATGTGCCGAGGCCCTGCCGCGCAGCCGGTGGACGTGAGGGCAGGGGGCGTCGAGGGGCGGTCCTGCGCAAACCCGGGTGCGGAACACACCGTCATGCGCCGATGTTGGGTCAACAGTCAACGAGGCTGGTCCTGGACGACGCAGATGCGGACACCCGAAGGGAATTCCCAGCGAGCATTAGCGCGTCGAGCCCGAAGATTTCGGTGCTTTCGGCGCGTACTGCGCCGCGCCGCCCGCCGCCACGAACTCGGACCGCAGGACCGCCAGAGGTTGGTCCGGCCTGCTCTTCGGGTCGCCCGGCAGGGTGCGGGCGAAAATTTCCAGCGCGTCCGGGAAACCGTCGCCATCCGCGTCACCATCGGCCTGCAGAACGGCGTACAGCACATCGGAGAACTTGCCCTTCTGACCTGCCACAGCGTCGGCCCTGAAGCCTGCGCGGATGGCCTCGCCGAACCCATTCCAGGGTGCGCCGCCGCCCTCATTGACGTGACAGAAGGTACAGGCCATGACCCGGCGGTCCAGTGCCCACAACGGATTGCCCGTATCGTAGTGAAGCTGCACGATGGCCTGGGCCCGGTATCTGGGCATCGCCAGGGCCACAGGCGCGGCCAGCAGCACCAGCGCCGCCAGCGCGCTTCCCGCCACGCGGACGCTCAGGCCACCCATCCTGGCCCCGTGAAGTTGCCGCCCAGGATTGAGCGGGCGTCCAGATTCAGCCACTTCTGCAGGCCCTCGGCATATACGCCCCGGAAATCCTGGCGGTACTTGATGTCGCCCCCTGACAGGTCTTCAAGATCCGGACTGCTGCCGTGGATGCCGCCCTTCACGCCGTTGCCTAGCGCGAACATCACACTGCCCTGGCCGTGATCAGTGCCGGCGCTGGCGTTCTCGGCCACCCGCCGCCCGAATTCGGAGAAGCCCATCACCACCACCCGGTCGGTCAGGCCCTGTTTCTGAAGATCGGCGTAAAAGGCGCTCAGACCACCCGCCAGCGTCCCCAGCAATTCGTCTTGCTCTGCACGCTGCCCCGCGTGGGTGTCGAATCCCCCCAGCGAGACGTAGATGATGCGCTGGCCCACCCCGGCGGCGATCAACCGGGCGGCGTCCCGCAACTGGGCGCCGAACCGGTGCTCCGGGTAGCTCACGCCTGCCCTGTACTTCTTGACGTTCTGCTGCACCCGCGCCGTGTTCTTCATCATCTGGCGGGTGGCGCGCAGCAGGTAGTCGGCCTCGCCCTGGCGTGGGGCGCTGAGCATCGCGTCAAAGGCACCGTCTACCCCCTGCGGCAGCTTGACCCCGAAGGTGTCCACCCCGTCGATGCTGGGCAGGCTGAAGGTATCGGCTTGCAGGGCGCGCGGCGTGGACGAACCGATGTTGGAGGCGCAGAACGGATCCCCGATTTTTTCGGCCACCCGCCCGATCCAGCCGTCGGCCCCGGCCTGCGTGGGATCGGCGGTGTGCCAGATCGCCATGCTGGCGAAGTGTGACCTCGTGGGATTGGGATAGCCCACGTTCTCCATCCAGGCCAGTTGCCCACCGTCCCACAGGTTCATCAGGGGCCTCAGCGAGGGGTGCATGCCCAGATCCGGGGTCAGCGTCAGCACGTCCTTTCTGGGAATGGCGATGGTGGGCCGCGCGGCGTAGTACGCGCCGTTGCTGTAGGGAATCAGCGTGTTCAGGCCGTCGTTGCCGCCCGTCAGCTGAACCACCACCAACGTCCTGTCACCGTCTGCCTGCGCCGCCGCCCGCGCCAGAAAACCAGGCATGCCGGTGGTGGCGGCCACCGCCAGGGCGGAAAGTTTCAGAAAATCACGTCTGTCGGGCATGGGGAACTCCTTGTCAATGGCTCAAAGGGCTGAAGATTTGAATGAAAAGCTCCCCATCATCCGGTCCTGAAACCGCCAGATGCCGGGCACGCGCTCATCACGCCAGCTGGAATTCGGGGCTGACCAGTGCGAGATACACCCGCTGCCTGGGGTTGAGGCCCTGAAGCGCTGCCTGTACCGGGTTCTTCTCGCTGCCGAAGAGGGCCAGGTCACCGGGCGGAGCGTCCAGTCTGGGTGCGGCGTTGCCCAGGGTCAGGGCGGCGGCCACCTGCATGCGCGTCAGCAATGTGGAGTCGTTGATCCACTCGCGCCCGCCGTCCCAGCCCCCCACCGTGTCGGGTTGCAGCAAAAGCTGGCCCATTCGGCCCGCTGTCTGGGCCAGGTTCAGCAGTTGCCTGACCTCCAGCCTGGGCTGGCCCAGCGTGCGGACTGCGCCCACGATGTACTCCACCGGCCCCCGGATGATGCTGGCACGGTGCTGCGGCGCGTAGAAGACCGAGCTGGACAACAGTTCTTCAAGCACCACGCCGATGTTGCCGTTCGTGCGGCGGAAGGTCTCGGCGCTGCCCTGCACGGCCCCCTCGTCAGGCGTGTCGGCCACGAAGGCACGGTGCAGCTTGCGTGACACGAACACGGCGGTCTGCGGGTGCGTGGTGGACAGGCAGATCACGTCTTCGAAGCTCAGATTGCCGCTGTGGCCCAGGTACGTCTTCGGGCCGTCATCGTGCTGTCCGGGGTTAAAGCTGGCCTCAACGGGTTCTAGGTAGCTGTTTTTGGGATTGCCGCGCCCACCCACGAAACTCCAGCCGGTCAGCGCCCGCGCGGCCTCCTTGACGTCCTGTTCGCTGTAGTTGGGCCTGCCGGGGGCACCGATGCCGAGGGTGAAAAGCTCCATCAGCTCGCGGGCAAAGTTCTCGTTGGGCCTTCCCTTCTTGTTCTTGTCGTTGTCCAGATAGCGCAGCATGGCGGGCGTCTGCGCGATCTCCAGCGTGAAGCGCTCGAAGCTGGGTGCGACGGCGTGCCGTCTCAGCAGGCCCAGATAGGCGGCAAGGGCTGGGTGGTTCTTGACCTTGTCGGTGCCGATGACAAAGTGGTTGCTCCAGGTCAGCGCCAGTTTCTCGCGCAGGGGCTGGGGACTGTACATCAACTCGAACAACCAGGCAGCGCGGGTGAGTTGCACCATTGCGCCAGGAGTCGCGCCCGTCGAAGGATCGAAAGGGTTGTCGGGCGCCGTGCGGGCATCGAACTTCAGGGCCTCTCTGGCCACCACGTGGGCGTCCTTGCCCACCAGCGCACGGATCTGCGCGTCGGTGGCGCCGTAAGCGGTGCGCCGCAGAAAATGGGCGGCATCCTCTGGACTGAGCTTCTGGGGGTAGGGGGGCAGGCTCACGGGCTCTCCTTCTGGGACGGCTGATCTGGGCTGGGCTGAACGTTAGAGGCATTCACTTTCAGAAAAGTTCCCAGACCCGCCGTGTTCACCCGGCTAACCTTCGCCAGCGCCGCCTTCAGCACGCCCTGGGGCAGGTTGCCCACCAGCCACACGAAGCTGCCGTCCACCCGGCGCGAGGCGATGCCCGGCGCGGCGCGCACCCCCCTGGGGGCGATCACCAGCGCGAACACGTTGACGCCGTCGGTCAGGTCAACCTCGGCCCCGCCGTTCGGCCGGCTCCTGACTGCCACCGGCTGCCATCCGCCAGGGAGCCGCAGGCCGGGCAGCGCCGAGAGCAGCGCGGCGCGCAACCCTTGCGGCGCGGCAGGAACTGCAATCTGCACCGAAGCGGGCCTGGGACTGACCTTCAGAAACGCGGCGCGGCGGGCGACGGTCCCGTCCGGGAAATTCTCCTGATACGCCAGCGGGATGTTCCACTCCTGATCGATCCACAGCGTCCAGCGCGCGGCCTGCCCCACTTTCGGCGTCAGCTCGTAGCGGGTGGTGGGGCGATTGGCGACGCTTTCCTTCCCCGCCTCCGTGACCTCGAAGTTACGTGCCAGCAACGACGGGCGGAACGGCACGCGTGGCAATGCTCCCGCCGTCTTGGTGGGCACCTCGCGCGGCGGGAACAGCACCGTGACCTCCACCGTGCCGCGCGCCTCCAGCGTGCGGGCCCGCTTCAGGGCGGTCAGCAGATCGTCCACATTCGCCGCGCCCGCCACGCCCGACAGGGCGAGAACGCCCAGCAGCACCCGTCTCACCAGCCCTCTCCCCAGGCACTTTGATACACGCCGTACGCTGCGCTGGCCGGCAGTTCCGGCGCGGGCCGCAGCACAGTCAGCCCGGCCAGCGCCGCCGCCGAGGCCAGCAGCGTGCCCACCCAGCCCACACGCCGGGCGCGTTGCCGGGAGCGTCTGTGCCGGTGGCCCCTCAGAAAACGTTCGGCGGCCCCAGCGTCGGCGGGCGTTGGGGCGCGGGCCTGGGCGAAAAGAGCGTCCAGATTGGTGGGATCAAGTTCGTGGTCATTCATGAGACGGTCCTCTGTCGGGCGGGAGAGGAGGGTGGGCGGCTCACGGCCTGATTCCCAGTCCCGTCAGGTACGCCCGCAGCGCGGCGCGGCCCCGGTTGATGCGGCTCTTGACGGTGCCCAGTTCAGCGCCGGTAATCGCGGCGATCTCGGCATAGTCCAGGCCCGACAGCTCACGCAGCGAGACCGCCTCGCGCTGGTCCTCGGGCAGGGTCTGCAGAGCGCGGGCCAGCCGGGCGCGCAGGTCGGCCTGCTCACCGGCGTGGACCGGATCGTGGGGAGCGGCGGGTTCGGACACGCCACCCAGCGACACCGTTGGATGGCCCTTGCCGCGGATCGCCTTGTGGCAGGCATTCAGCGCGATGCGGTGCAGCCAGGTGCTGAAGGCTGCCTCGCCCCGAAACCCACTCAGTCCCTTGTGGACGGCCATGAAGACTTCCTGCACCACGTCGTCCGCCGCCCCCGGCCCCACCATTCCGGCGGCCAGACGGTGAACGCCTGCCGCGTGCCGATTCACAAGCGCCTCGAAAGCCCGTTCATCATGCGCGGCCTGGCGGGCAAGGTCCAGATCGCAGACTTCCGGCGCGTCGGGCGCCGATACGTGGACGGAAACTGGGCTGGGGGCCGGGGGGTCACGCAAGCTCACCTCGTACCTTAGAGGGCGCGAGATGAAAAAAAGTTCCGGGCCTTTTCCATGCCTACCGCTGGGCGACTCAACGGCGCCCTGGCCGGGGCGGGCAGGCCGGGCCTCCAGGGTCTGCCTTACACTGTTTCCATGACTGCCCGCACTTCCCTCTCCCGCTCTGCCGAGGATTACCTCAAGCAGCTCTACATGCTGGGGCAGGCAAATCAGGTTTCGGGCAAGGTCAGTACCCAGGCGCTGGCCGACGCGCTGGAGGTGGCCCCCGCCAGCGTGACCGGCATGTTACGCAAGCTGACCGAGCAGGGGCTGGTGTCGCACGCGCCGTACCAGGGTGCGGCCCTGACCGCCGAGGGTGAGCGCGTGGCCCTGGAAGTGCTGCGGCATCACCGCCTGCTGGAGCTGTTCCTCCACCGCGCGCTGGGCGTGCCACTGGACGAGGTGCACGAGGAAGCCGAGCGCCTGGAGCACGCCCTGAGCGAGCGCCTGGAAGCCCATATCGCGGCGTGGCTGGGCGACCCCACGCATGATCCGCACGGTGACCCGATCCCCACACTGAGCGGCGAGGTGCCCGCCCGCGCCGAGCGCCGCCTGTCGCAGCTGGCCGCTGGGGACACCGGCACTGTGTCGCGCGTGCCTGACGCCGATGCTGGACAGCTGCGCGCCCTGGTCCAGGCAGGGCTGACCCCCGGCGTTCAGCTGCGAATTCTGAGCGTGGACGCCGCGCTGGGGACCCTAAGTGCCGAATTGCCGCCCGCAACGGGAAGAACGGCGCCCCACACGCTGACGCTCTCGCTGGGGGTGGCTGCCCAGGTAGGCATCCACGCCCCGGACCAGCAGGCCTGACCTCCGCCCACACCGTGGTGCTGGCCTGCAAAAACTTGCAGCCAACATCGTGGCGTTGCCGGGCGACTAGATGGTCTGCGCCGAACGCGTCTGCCCGTGTGTCTGGCTCACCCCAGCCGCAAAGCGGGTGTTGCCAGCCGACACCTTCCCTTTTCGCCTCCGCGCACATTTCTCCGGTTGTTTTGGCCTAGCATAGAGCCGTGAACGCACTGAGAATCATCCTTTCTGCCCTGGCCGGTTGTGCGGCGGCGCTGGTGGCCTACAGCGCCGCGTTTGTGCGCGGCGACATGGCCGGAGTCATGGGCTACCTGCGGGCCAGAGGCGCGCTTCGGCGACTGACCGAGGGCGGCGCAGATCCTGCGGCCGTGGCGGCGGCCCACGACGCTCTCCGGACCCTGGGCGCGCAGGTGGGCGATCCGGTGCTGGCGGCCCGCCTGATTCCACTGGCGCTGCTGGTGGGGCTGGCCGTGGGCTACGCGGTGTGGCGCGTCTTCGGGCGCAAGCAGACGCAGCCGGGCCGCCCCGACGTGCAGGAGCGCATGGTCTACCGCCTGGCGTGGCGCAAGGGCGGCGTATTTACCCTGCGCGATCTGGCCGAGAGCAGCCCGCTGGATGAGACCCAGGCCCGTGCCGTGACCGGCCGGATGCTGGAACTGGGCAGACTGACCCGCGACGGCGAATCGTTTTCCCTGCGCCCAGGGAGCCGCGCATGAGCTTCGGTGCCGACGAGCTGGCCACCCTGCTGGACGAGGCCAATCACGCCCCCTGGGAAAGCGTGCGAGCTGCTCTGGCAGGCATTGACGGTCAGCCGCACCCGCGCGTGGGCTGGCTGACCAGTCACCTGAGCGCCACCAAACGCGACTTCTGGGCGCAGATCGCCGCCGCCACCGGCACCTCCGCCCCCGATGACGCGGCCGGCCTGACCCGCCTGATGGCCTGGGAGGTGGACGCTGCCCGCGCCCTGAACGCCGACGCGCTGCAGACCCGCCTGACCCACAGTGGCCAGGACATGACCGTCACCGAGATGCTGCGGCTGAATGCCCGTCACACGGCCTGGCACGCCGGACAGATCGCCGCTCTGGCGAATCGCGCCCGCCTGGCCTAGCGGCGAGCCATGGCCGAGGAACGCCCCTTCCTGACCGAAGCCAATCCACGGGGTGAGCAGACTGCCGCCGCCGCCCCGGACGCCCTGTTCGATCTGGCCGTCAACCGTGCCTGGGCCGCCCTGCGCGGATTGCGGCCCGCTGATCCTAGAGCCGCCCTTAGCACCGGCTTTCTGGCGGGCTGGCACGCCCGTACCCGCTTCGCGCGCCGCGTGCCGCTGGACACCGTCAGGGCAGCCCTTCAGCAACGTCCGGGCGGCGGCGAATGGCACTGGGCAGGAGGACCGGACGGTGAGTGGACAAGGGGGAAAGCTCCATTTCCGTAACGTCAGACTTCCGCATGGACCCCGGCACAGGACATCAAGAAGCAGAGCAAGAGGCCCACCCCCAGCAGCTGCCAGGGATGGGCCTCAGACTTTGAGTCTTACGCTCTGCGCGCTTACAGCACCAGGGCGATGGGTTTTTCCAGAGCCTCAGCCACACGGCTCAGGAACTGCGCGGCCTGGCGAGGCTCCACATCGCCGTTCAGGCTCAGGGCGGCGCGGCCATCCTGCACGCGCCCCAGGCTGAGGGTCAGGGTGTGGGGGTAATGCAGATCGTCCACGCCCAGTGCCCCGGCGTCGGTGACCAGCAGATCGGTCGCACTGTCCTGTCCGCCGTGCAACGCGTTCACGGCGTCACGCAAGGCACCGCCCGTGACGGTGTGATTCTGACCGTCCGCGCTGTGCAGGGCGACGGTGCCCAGGTCCAGCCCCAGGACGTCGGCGTGACGCTGGGCAGCGCGGGCCACCAGGAAGGCCAGCGAGACGTCCTGACCCAGCGCCTCGGACAGCTGGGCGCGCAGATCGTCTGCTGCGCCCACCTGGGCGTCACGGCGTAGGTAGGTGCCAAACCAAACGGCGCTGGCGGGCATGGCCGGGCTGGCCGCGACAGGCTGTGGCGTGGGCTGCTGTTCGGCGACGATGTTGGGAGCCAGATCGTCTTCCAGAACTGGAACCGGCGGCTGTGCGGCTTGTGGTTCTGCGGCCTGGGGTTCCGGGGCCTGGAGTTCTGGAACTTCCACTGCCGGGGCCACCACTTCGGGTTCGGCCAGTTCGGCAGCCGGCGCTTCGGCCAGAGGGGCCTCGATGACCAGTTCCTCAACGACGGGCGCTTCAACGACCGGGGCCTGGAAGTCCAGCGCGGCGGTCTCGGCTCCAACATGTTGTCCGGCGAAGGGAGCCGGCTGGCTGGCTGGCTGCTGGACTTCGGGCTGGGGCGCGGGCATCGGCGCGGGCGGGGCCTCGTTGTCCTTGCGGTACAGGCGCGAGAGCAGACCGCTCAGGCCGCCTGCGGCAGCGGGTGGGGCCGCGACGTCGGCCGAAGCGCTAGCAGCAGGCATCTGGACCTCGGGCGCGGGCACAGGCTCCGGGGCGCTCAGGCTGGGGAAGGCGGGTTCGGGGGCCGGAGCCATGGGCTGCGGCGCGTCGACGTGAGGGGCCTGCGGCGCGTGGGACTGCGCCGGGGCAAACGACCAGTCGGTGGCGACGGGCTGCGGCTCGGCGGCCAGCGGCGCGTCCAGATCGCTCACCTCGTCGTCCAGCTCGAAATCCATGGCGTCGTGGCTCAGACTGGGGGCACTGGGGGTGGCAGGCACCTCCGGCGCGCGGGTCTGGGTGACGAAATCGGCGATGTCACTGTCGATCCCAGCCTCGCTGAGCTGAGCTGCGCTGAACATCCCGGCGGGCAGCTGCTCATCGCCGGTCCAGCCCTCGGGCATATCGTCAACCGGAGTGGAGGGCGGCTCTTCCTCACCGCTCATAATGCGCGACAGGTAGTTCAGGATGTCCTGCTCGACGACCGTTCCGCCTGAACCAGACCCCCGCAACTGCTGCCAATCAATGCCGTTCGCTTCTGCCAGAATCCTGGCGAGCGGAGCAATCTGTTCCATTCCCATCCCCCTTTGCGCGCCCATGTCAAGACTCATGGACGGCCGTGCGGCGCGCTGGCCCCGTTCCCATCCGGGGGGAACAGCAGGGCAGACACGCGCAAGGTCATGAATGCAGAGTGCCGCGCCCGGTCTGACAGCGTTCTTTCAATGTACGGCTGCCGGAGGGAGTTCCTCACGTTGCCCGCGCGACCCCGCCCCACAGCCTGCGCTGCGGCGCTGCCCAGCAGGAACGTTTTAACGCTCTGGCAGGGCTGGAAGACGGAATGCTAGGCTACGGGCCGTGTCGCTGCGCCCGCCACCCGTGCAAGCCTCGCCCCCCGGGGCCTTGAAGCTACGGGCGGCGGGACGCGGCCACAGGAGCTCCCATGTTGATACTTGACGAGATGCAGGCGCGCGGCCACGAGAGCCTGACGCTGCTTCACCACGCGCCCAGCGGCCTGAAGGCGGCGCTGGCCGTGCATTCCACGGTGCTGGGGCCAGCCATTGCGGGCGTACGGCTGCGCGAGCAGGATGAAGAGCTGGCGGTGCGCGGCGCACTGGCCCTGTCCGAGAGCCTGACCCTCAAGGCGGCGCTGGCAGGGCTGAACTACGGCGGCGGGGCCTGTGTGCTGATGATGCCCGAGGCCGGCGTGGATGACCCGCACACGCGCGAGGCGCTGTTCCGGGCGCTGGGCCGTCAGGTCCGGCCGCTGGCGACGCGGGCGGTGCTGACCGAGGACATCGGGGTCACCCCCGCCGACATCGCCTTCGTGGCGCAGGAAACCCCGGCCACGCTGGGCATGAACACTGACACCAGCGCCATCACCGGCTACGGCGTGTACCGAGGCATGAAGGCAGCCGCCCGTTTCGCGCTGGGCGCCGAGAGTATGCGCGGCGTGCGGGTGGTGATCATGGGTGTAGGCGCGGTAGGGCGCGCGCTGGCCGCCCACCTGCACCGCGAGGGCGCAAAACTGACCGTGGCCGATGACCGCCCCGAACGTGCCCAGGCCCTGGCCGACAGCCTCAGCGGCGTGAACGTCGTGAGTTGCGGCAGCGCGCTGGACGTGCCTGGAGACATTCTGGCGCCCTGTGGTTTCGGGCACAGCGTCCACAGCGCCGACGTGCCCCGGCTGCAGTGCCGCCTGATCGCGGGGGGCGAACATCACCCGCTGACCCGCCGGGGCGAGGAAGCTGTCAAGGAGGCTGGAATCGTGTACATGCCCGACTTCGCCATCAATTCGGCGGGCCTGATCGCCGCCGCCACCGGGGCCGACATGAACGCGGCGGCCGAGCAGGTCTACCAGATCGTCAGCCGCATTACCCATGTGGCCGAGCAGTACAGCAAGCCCCCCAGCGTCGTCGCCCGCCGTATGGCCGAGCGGCGAATTGAACTGATCGGCAGCCTGGGGCGCGCGTGATGAGGTGGATGATGGAGGGGAGGCAGTTGATGCAAAGATGCCCGCAGGCCGGAGGCACCCCATGAGCACCCCCTTCGTGATCGGCGTGGCGGGCGGCTCGGGCAGCGGCAAGACCACCGTGACCCGGCGGGTGATGGAAACGGTGGGCGAGCAGGGCGTGGCCGTGCTTGCACAGGACAACTATTACCGCAATCAGGACGAGATTCCCTTCGAGACCCGGCTGAAGACCAACTACGATCACCCGGCGGCCTTCGACTGGGAACTGCTGCGCACGCATCTGGACGCCCTGCTCGCCGGCGTGCCCATCGACATGCCCGAGTACGACTTCACGCAACACACCCGCTCGGCGCGAACGACGAAGGTGTTGCCCGGCAGCGTGGTCGTGCTGGAGGGCTTTTTCGCGCTGTACGACGAGGAACTGCGCAGGCGTATGCACCTCAAGGTCTTCGTGGACGCCGACGCCGACGTGCGCTTTATCCGGCGGCTGCTGCGCGATACCGGTGAACGCGGGCGCACCCCCGAGAGCGTGATCTCGCAGTACCTGGAATTCGTGCGCCCCATGCACCTGAGCTTCGTGGAACCCACCAAGAGGTACGCGGACGTGATCATTCCCCACGGCGGCATGAACGAGCCCGCGCTGGACATGCTGGCGGCGCGGATTCGCACCACGATCTAGCAAAAGCGGGAGCGTTGGCCGCACTGAAAGCACAGGCCAACGCTCTTCCCCCCGCTTAACGCAGCACAGGTTGGGCCTGGGCCTCCGCGCTTTCCTCCTCGTGAGGGACGGGCGGCGGTGTCACCGGCAGGCCCGCCTCCCCTGCCGCCCAGGTCATGAAGGCGTTCAGGCCGCGCCGGAACAGCACCGGGCGTTTCTCGTGCTTGCCCAGTTTGCGAACCTTGCCATTCGGCCCTGGTTCCGGCAGGGGCAATTCGGGAACCAGCGCCCAGTTGACATTCATGGGTTGGAAGTTCTTGGGGTTGGCGCTCGCAAGGTAACGCACCAGCCCGCCCAGCATGGACTCGGCCGGAGGGGTCAGCGGGGCCAGTCCCAGCGCCAGCCGCGCCGCGTTCGTTCCGGCAAGCCAGCCTGTCCCGGCGCTCTCCAGGTAGCCTTCCGTTCCAGCCAGCACACCTGCCACCAGCTTTTGAGGGTCGGCACGCAGTTGCAGCGTGGAGTCCAGCACCTGCGGCGCGTTCAGGTAGGTGTTGCGGTGCATCACGCCGTAGCGGACGATCTCGGCGTCGTTCAGGCCAGGAATGAGCTGGACCACGGCTTTCTGATCGCCCCACTTCAAGCCGGTCTGGAAGCCCACCAGGGACCACAGGCGGCCCTCGCGGTCCTCCTGGCGGAGCTGCGCCACCGCGTAGGGCCAGCGCCCGGTGCGCGGGTCATCAAGGCCCTTGGGCGACATGGGACCGAAACGCGGGGTGTCCACGCCCCGGCGAGCGATTTCCTCAATGGGCATGCAGCCCTCGAAGAATTCCAGCTTTTCCCAGTCGTGCGGAGTGTGGGCGCGGGCCTGTTCCAGCGCGGCGAAGAAGGCCAGGTACTCGTCTTTTGTAAACGGGCAGTTGATGTAATCGGCGCTCTGATCGTAGCGCCCGGCCCGCCAGCACACGCTCATGTCGATGCTGGCGATGTCGATCACCGGGGCAGCGGCGTCGTAGAAGCTCAGGCGCTCGCTGCCGGTCATCCGGGCAAGGTCAGCGGCCAGCGCGTCGCTCGTCAGGGGGCCGGAGGCGATCACGGTGATGCCCTCCGGGACGGCTTCCATCTCGCCCTCCACCACCTCGATCAGGGGATGCTCGCGCACCGCGAGCGTGACTCGTGCACTGAATTCGTCACGCTCGACGGCCAGGGCGTTTCCGGCGGGCAACCTGGAAGCGTCCGCTGCCGTCACGATGCCCCCGCCCACGCTGCGAAGTTCGGCCTGCAACAGCCCCTTGCTCTGGCGCTCGCCCTCGCCGCCCAGCGAATTGCTGCACACCAGTTCGGCAAAGCCGCCCGAGCGATGGGCGGGGGTCATTTTTACAGGGCGCATCTCGTGCAGCCGCACGCGCACGCCCTGACGGGCGGCGGCCAGCGCGGCCTCGGAGCCGGCCAGGCCCGCGCCGATCACGGTAATGGTAGGGGCAGTGGTCATGGGCGCAGTTTAGGGGAGGTGGCGAGCGGGCCGCAGTGCGCAGGTGAGGATTTCTGAAAGTGGGCCATCCAGTCAGACTCGCGGCATGAATATTGCTAAACCCTTGCTGCTTCAGTCGCGTCGATCCGCACTGGTGGCGCCGTAGGACAGCGACTGACTGAATGCCGGGCAGTCTTAATGACCCAGCCACAAGCATGAGACTGCCGATGGGGTCAGGACCGCAATAGGCGCAGGCCCCACTGGCTAGAATCCACAGCAGATGCGTTTGGCCATCATTGCAGACATACACGGCAACCTAGACGCACTGCGGGCTGTGCTGGCCGACGCGCAAGCACAGGGCGCGGAGCAGATCGTGGTCAACGGCGACGTGGTCAACCGGGGGCCGGATTCGGTAGCGGCGCTGGAAACGCTGCTGGCACGCGATGACGTCAGCTTCACGCTGGGCAACCACGATGACCTGCTGAGGCTGTGGGAGGCCCGCAGCCCGGGCCTGCCCGCCGAATGGTTCAGCGATCCCTTCTGGGGCGCCACCGACTGGAGCGCCACGCAACTGGACCGGGCAGGCCTGCTGCACGCTCCCGCAGACTGGCCCATGACCCACACGCTGACGGAGTCAGGCCTGCCACCCGTGCTAATCGCCCACGGCTCTCCGCTGCATTACCGCGAGGGCCTCAGCGAGCGAACGAGACCGGAGCGCGTTCAGGAACTCAGCGCTGGCCACGGTGTACTGATCGGCTCACACATTCACCGCCCGGCCCAGGCGCAGGTCGGCGGCGTGCTGGTGCTGAACACCGGGGCCGTGGGGGCGCCCGCCAACGGCGATCCGCGGGCCCAGTACCTGTTGCTGACGTCTAGCCCGGAAGGGTGGGAGACGGAATTCCGGGCCGTGCCATATGACCGCGCCGGTGTGCTGGCTCGCTTCGGCAGCAGCGGCCTGCTCGACACCGGTCTCAGCGCGCAGATTTTCAGGGAGGAGGTCCTCACGTCGCGCAGCCTGTACACGCCGTACTGGCAGTGGACCGAGGACACGGGCACACCACGCAATACCCGGACCTGGAACACCTTTTTGCAAAGACATTTCCCCGTCCGCCGGGCATAAAAAACCCGCCCTTAAAGGGCGGGCAGGTCAGAGAAGAACGCCTTACTTGAAGGTGGGGGGAATCAGCACCGAGTCAATGGGATAGATGGCGCTGTTGCCCACCATGATCGGGGTAATGTTCACGGTTGCCCCGGTGATGTCGCTGCCTTGCAGCACGCCGATCATCAGCACACCAGCCTTGTCCTGCAAGTCCAGGCTGCTGCCTTCCAGGCTGCGGAGCTGCGTGGCTTTCAGGTCAACGTCAGTCACGTTACCGGAGACGACGTGGAAGCTCAGCACCTGCTTGAGCAGCGCCTTGTCGGCCATCAGACGGTCTAGCGTTTCTTTGGGCACCTTGGCGAAGGCATCGTTGGTGGGCGCGAAGATCGTCACGTCGGCCGCCATCAGTGGGGTGGTCAGTTCAGCGGTCTGGAGCAGGCTCAGCAGGGTGCTGAACTGCGGCTCGGCGGCCAAACGCTGCTCCAGGGTCATGGCGCCCGTGACAGCGGCTGGAGTCGGGGAAACGGGGGCGGCAGGCGGCACGGCCACAGGAGCGGTGGCGGCGGGCGCAGCGGGCGTCGTCGCGGCAGGAGCCGCTGGAGTGGCCTGGCCCAGGGTCAGAGTCGGGGGAATCAGCACCGTATCGATGGGGTAGATGGCGTTGTTGCCCACGACGATTGGGGTGGTGTTCACGGTCGCTCCGGTAATGACCCCGTTGGTGGCCACACCGATCTGCAGGACGCCCGCTTCGGTCTTCAGATCCAGGCTGCTGTTTTCCAGGCTCCGCAGCTGGGTTCCCATCAGCTCGGCATCGGTCACGCGGCCGGAGACAACGTGGAAGGTCAGAACCTGCTTGAGCTTGGCGTCGTCAGCCATCAACGCGTCCAGGGTGGCCTGGGGCAGTTTGGCGAAGGCGTCGTTGGTAGGGGCGAAGATCGTCACGTCCGCCGCCAGTAGCGCATCGGCCAGGCCGGCCTTCTGAATCAGGCTGACCAGCGTGCTGAACTGCGCTTCACCCTGCAGGCGCGAAACCAGCGTTTCGGCACCAGTGGCTGTGGTTGTTGCCGCTGCCGCAGGGGCGGGCGCAGGTGCAGGGGCTGCAGGAGCCGTTGCCGGCGTAGTCGTAGTCGCCGCCGGAGTAGTTGTGGTGGTCGCCGCTGCTGCGCTGGTGTCGGTCGTCGTCGTCGCTGCAGGAGTGGTCGTGGTTGTGGTGGTCGCCGCGGCAGTGCTGGTGTCAGTCGTTGTGGTTGCCGCTGGCGCTGTTGCTGCCGGGGCTTCTGCTGGGGTGGGCGGGGCAGGCAGCTTCAGGGTGGGGGGCAGCAGCACCTTGTCGATCACATAGATGATGCCGTTGTCGGCCGTATCTACGGTGGCACTCACCCTGGCGTCGCCGATCATCTGGATGCCTGCCTCGTTCTTGAGGTCCAGACTGCTGCCTTCCAGGCTGCGCAGCTGGGTTTCAGCCGAGACCTGATCCGCGGTCATCTTGCCCGTAACAACGTGGTACAGCAGCACCTGCTGCAGGGTGTCCGGATCACTGGCAATCAGGGCCAGGGCTTCAGGATCAACGGCCTCGAACGCCTCGTTGGTGGGCGCGAAGATGGTGTACTCGTTGTCCATCAGGATGTCGGTGAGGCCCGCATCGCTCAGCAGATCGCGCAGGGTGCTGAAGCGGTCATCAGCCACAATAACGTCGTACAGCGAGTTGGTGCTCACTTCGGCGGTACTGGCGCTGGCGTCGGCAGCTGCTTCAGTGTCGGTGGTGGCCGTATCGGTGGTGGCAGCGTCTGGGGTCGTATCGGCGGAGGTCGTATCCGTCGTGGCCGCAGTGTCCGTCGTCGTGGTGTCAGTGGTTGTTGTGGTATCCGTGGTCGTCGCCGCGTCGGTAGTAGCCGCAGTATCGGTGGGCGCGGCGGTGTCTGTCGTCGTCGTGGCTGCCGCGTCGGCGTTCACGGTTGCGCCACTCAGAGGCAGGGCCGGAATGTCGGCAATGCTCACGGCGGGTGGGGCAGTGGGCGTTGCCGGCGCAGCCTGGGCCACCGGCTGCTCGGCAGCAGGCGCTTCGGTGGTGGCCGGTGCCTCAGTAGTAGCCGGTGCTTCAGCCGTCGCAGGCGCTTCGGTGGCAGCAGGGGCTTCAGTGGTGGCTGGTGCTTCCGTGGTGGCTGGTGCTTCAGCAACAGCAGGCGCAGGCATCAACACGGTGTCGATTACGTGGACGATGCCGTTGCAGGCCACCACATCGGCCTTGGTCACGGTGGCATTGTCGATCATGACCTTGCCGTCCATGATCGTGACCAGGAAGCTAGACCCTTCCGCCGTCTTGCCAGAAGTCATGCCCGTAACTTGCTTGGCGGTGACCTTGCCCGGAACGACGTGGTACAGCAGGATGCCCTTCAGCATATCCTGGTCGTTGAGCACCGCCGCCAGCGTGTCGCTGGGCAGCTTGGCGAAGGCGGCGTTGGTGGGGGCGAAAACCGTGTAGCTGCCGCCCTGAAGCGTCTCGGTCAGCCCGGCCGCTTCCACCGCCGTGGCCAGCGTGCTGAAATTGGGATCGCTGGCCACGATCTGCGCGATAGACCTACAAGCGGGGGCGGGCTGGGCCACCGGCGCACCGGCACCGCCAGCCAGGGCGGGGGTTGCCAGGAGTAAGCCAAGCGTAACGAGACTGGTCTGCTTCTTCATGAATTCACCTCTGAACCGAAATGGGTTGTTGATAGTCCGGCACTCAATCTTCACCACGCTAGATGAAAATGCAACCTGCGTAAGGATTGAGACAGGTCATGTAAACGAAAGGGTCAGCCCGTTTGACCTGACCCTCATTTGGCCCTCATTCTCACTCTCTGGGCGGTGAGGTCACACAGCAATTTTTCGTTAGAAAAGACGGTGATGGCTGGCCGGATTAGCCAAAATATTCGGGCAGATCTGCCTCGGTCACCAGCACATCCCTGGGCTTGCTGCCCTGATGCTTGCTGACAATCCCCATGGCCTCCAGCAGGTCCATCAGTTTCCCGGCGCGGGCGTGGCCCACGCTCAGGCGGCGCTGCAAGCGCGACACGCTTCCCTGACCCTCCTCAATGCAGATCTGCGCGGCCTGACGCAGCAGCGGATCGCTGAAATCCATGCCGCTGCGGTCACCTGGGCCGCTGGCCATCACCTCGCCCTCGAAATCCGCGCCGTAAGCTTCCACAAAGTCGTCCTCGAAGACCATCCGGCGCAGTTCGTCGCTGATACGGGCGGATTCGGCTTCACTGATGTACGGCCCCTGCAGGCGCACAGGCTTGACCTGACCGGGCTGGTAGAACAGCATGTCGCCCATACCAGTCAGGCGTTCGGCTCCCATGCTGTCAAGGATGGTGCGCGAATCGTGGCTGCTGCTGACCGCAAAGGCGATGCGGGCCGGGACGTTCACCTTGATCAGGCTGGTGAGGATGTCCACGCTGGGGCGCTGCGTCGCCAGGATCAGGTGCATGCCAGTGGCCCGCGCCATCTGTGCCAGGCGCATGATTGCGGATTCCACTTCTTTGGGACTGGTGATCATCAGATCCGCCAGCTCGTCGATGATGATGACCAGATGCGGCAGCTCGGTCTCGCCGGTCTGGCGCATCTTGGCATTGAACTGTTCCAGGTTTTTCGCGCCCACCGCGCTCATCATCTTGTAGCGGCGTTCCATGTGGGCCACCGCGCCCAGCAGCACGCCCGCCGCGTCCACCGGATTGGTCACCACGCTGCGGACCAGATGCGGGATGCCGTCGTAGGGGGTGAGTTCCACCATCTTGGGATCGATCATCAGGAAGCGCAACTCGCTCGGCAGATACTTGAACAGCAGCGAGGTGATCAGGGTGTTGACGCACACCGATTTGCCCGAGCCGGTGCTGCCTGCCACCAGCAGGTGCGGCATCTTGGCCAGGTCGCCCACCATCAGCTCGCCGTCGATGCTCTTGCCCAGAATGACCGGCAGCTTGGCGCGGGTATTGCGGAAGTTGGGGGCCGAGGCCGCCTGATGGAAGGTCACGGGTTCGCGTTCGGCGTTGGGCACTTCCAGACCGATCACGCTCTTGCCGGGCACCGGGGCCTCCACGCGCACCCCGCCTACCGCCAGGGCGCGGGCCAGATCGTTAGACAGGCTGGCAATCCGGCTGATCTTCTCACCGGGGGCGGGTTCGATCTCGTAGCGCGTGACAGTGGGGCCGCGCGCGTAGTCCACCACCCTGGCCTGCAGGCCAAAGTGCCGCAGCGTCTCGTCGATCAGCCCGGCCCGCTGCCGCGCCGAGACCTCCAGCGCCGCGGTGTTGTGTGCCGCCGCCGGGATGGGATCGAGCAATCCGTCGTCAGGCAGGGCCAGCGCGATGGCGCCGATGGGGTTGCTGGGACGCTGCTGCGGCTTGGCCTGACCTGTGGCCGCGTTCTCCCACGGCAGCGTCTCTGATGTGGCCTCTGGTCTGGGCGCACCTGCACGCACGCCACTGCTGCCCAGCATGGGCTCGGCCTTAGGGGCTGGCACCGCATTCAGGGCACGCCCGCTCTGGGACGGTGCGGGACCGAACGGCAGATCGTCGTCGTCCCAGTCGGCGAAAGGATCGAGGACACCCGTCTCCTCACCTTCAGCTCTGGAAGCGGTCTGCAGGGCGGCGGCGGGCGGCGCTCCCCAGATGGCCGGGTCAACTGTGGCGGTGATGGTGGGGCCGCTCAGGGCAGCGGGGGCAGGCTCAATGAAAGTGTCCTCTTCCAGTGGTCCATCGTTCACAAAGTCGAAGTCGAGGGCGGGCGGCGCGGTGGGGGCAGGTACCTCCGGGATCGCGGTGCCGGTGATCGCCTCGGCGCGGCGCAACGCTTCCTCGCGGGCCTGGGCAAGGCGGGTACGCCAGCGGTCCTGGTCACGCAGGGTGCCGTCGGTGTCCTCAGCCAGCGCCGCAGCCAGCTCGCCAGCCACCTCGGTGGGCGCGCGGTCAAAGGCGGCGGTCAGATCGGGCCAGCCGGGATACACGTCGGCCCGCGAGCGCCAGGCCGTGAAGTCGCGGCTGATCTCCTGCCATGCTATCTGGCGCTCGCGGTGGGCCGGCCACTCGCGGGCCAGCGTGGCGCTGTCGGCCTTAACCAACGCCTTCTCGGCGGCCAGACGTTCGCGCTCCAGCTTGCCCGCCCGCCCGGCCAGACGCTGGATCTCGGACACCATGCTGCGCCGCAGGCGCTCCAGCGCGTCACTGGCTTGGGTGCTGGGCAGCGCCACGCTCAGCTCGTGGCGGCCCTGACGGATCTCGGTGGCACGGGCCTCGGCGTCAGCCCCGGCGTCGGGGGCCTCGCGCGCCACCAGCTCGCGCAGGTCGCGGGCAGCGTTGCCGACAAACAGGCGCACGCTTTCCTGCCAGTGCTTCAGGTCCCGCTCCAGCCCCTTGAGGCCCGCCTCGTCCTGATGGCGCACCTCACGCCCGGCGGCCTTGAGTTCGGCCTGCTGGGTCTTGAGTTCGTTGGAATCGGGGTACAGGCGGCGCAGCGTCTCCAGTTCACGCCCGTGGGCCATCAGCCCGGCGCGGACCCCGCCGCGGGCGCGCGCCGACTCGATGCCGTCCTGCCGGGCCTCGATGGCCCCCTGCACCCCAGCGGACGCGCCGCCCAGCCACACGCTGAGCTGCCGGAAGACCGCCTTGAGCATGCTCAGCGGAGCCAGCCGCAGCATCAGCTCCAGGCCCAGGGTCAGCATGACCAGGGGCAGCAGCGCCGCGGCGTAGCTCAGCGTGGTGGTCAGCGGCCGCATGACCGTCTCGGCCCCCTGACCCGCTGCCCCCGGCTGAAAGACCTCGTGCAGCCCCAGCAGCGAGACCACCACGAGCACCCCGCCCAGGACCCGCCGGGTCAGGTTCCGCAGGTCGCGGCCCAGAAACACCAGCGTGCCATAAGCCACGGGAATGATCGGCAGCAGATACGCGCCCCAGCCCAGCCCGTCCAGCAGCAGCGAACGCGCCCCGCCCATGAACCCGGTCGTCCCGCCGCTGCCCGGCGTGATCGGGACGCCGCTCTCGATGCCCGCCTCGCCCGGCAGGAGCAGGGTCACCGCCAGGAAAATACCCACGGCAAACAGCACCAGGCCCAGCGCCTCGCCGTCGAAGCGGCTGACCGGAGGGGAACTTTTGGCGCGGGCCTTTGACATAGGCGGCAGTGTAACGCAAAGCGCCCCGGACCAATTGGGAATTGAGTCGTCCAGTACGCACTTGAGATCGTCACCAGCAAACGCTCCCTCGGTATCAGGCAGCCCTGGCCGCGCGTCACAGCTCCTCGGCCTGCCCCTGGCCCGGCACAGACACCACATAATGCGGCCGTGTCCCTGATCCTCCCTGCCGTCCTGGCCGACGCGCTGTGGGCGCACGCTACCCGCGAAGCCCCTCGCGAGTGCGTGGGCGCGCTGGGCGGCACAGGGTGGACGGCGGAAGAGACAGGGGGCAAGGGGGTCCGCACGGAGGCGCTGTACCCGCTGCCCAACATCTCCCCCATTCCCGAACGCGAATACCTGGCGGACCCGGTGCATCTCCTCAGGGCGCTCAAGGCCATGAGGGAAGGAGGTCTGGCGCTGGTGGCGCTGTATCACAGCCACCCGCACGGTCCGGCGCGGCCCAGCCTTACCGACCTCCGCCTGGCGGCCTACCCGGTGCCGTATGTCATCGCCGATCTGGAACGCCGCGTCCTGCGCGCCTACCTTCTGCCGCAGGGCACGGCCGTAGCGGTGCAGTTAGAGGACTGAGCGCCCGACTTCTCTTCCAAAGGGTGGATGCAACACCTCGTTTTGAGGCATAGCTCAAAGGCAGGAAAAATGCATCAGAGGGGGTCAAATTCACCTGCCTTTGGTATACGTCAATCTGGGTAGTATGTGAGCTTCGTCGTGTCCAGCACGGCCAGGACCACTCGCTTCCAGTCCGGCCGATTCAGGACAGATCGGTCTGCAGAGTGCCCAGTCTGAAGATGGCCATGCCTGGTGCCCGCCGGCGGTCATTTTCCGCCCCGATTCATGATTTTCCCCTATGTTGGGGACGTGACTGGGGAACAGGGGATGGGCAGCGCAACGGCCGGAGGTGGGCACCTGCTCATTTACGGTCTGGGGCGCAGTGGACGCGGTGTGGCACGGTTTCTGGCTGCAGAGGGCTGGCGAGCGGAGTGGCATGACGCCCGGCCCTCCGCCGAGGACCAGGCGTTGATGGCCGATCTGCAGTTCAGCCGTGGCGACGTGGGGAGCTCTTACGCGACAGTCGTGGCGGCCCCCGGCGTGCCCATCGATCACCCGGACCTGCAAAGCCTGCGCGGACGCGGCGCGGAAATCATCGGCGAGGTGGCGCTGGCCGCCCGCCTGCGCCCTGGGTTGCCGATCGTGGGCGTGACTGGCACGGCGGGCAAGGGCGGGACCACGGTGCTGGTCGCCTCGCTGCTGCGGGCCTGCGGCGTGAACGCGCGCGAGGGTGGCAACATCGATCCCCCGCTGTTGGACGTGGTGGACGCGGCCGAGGTGGCGGTGGCCGAACTGTCCAGTTTTCAGCTGGAGCGGGTGCCGGGCCTGCGCCTGCCGGTGGCCGTGATCACCAATCTGGGCGTCGATCACCTGGACCGTCACGGCACGGTGAACGCCTACCACGCTGCCAAGCTGAACATCACAGCCGGGCAGGAGGACGGGGACGTGCTGATCGTCCCCGAGGGGATGGAGGTTCGCACGCGAGCCAGGGTCCAGGCTTTCCGCGCGGCGCGACTGGTCCTGAGGGGCGGCGAGGAAGTCCTGCCCACCGCCGAGTTGCCCGGGTCCATTCATCCGGCCAATGCCGCCGCCGCGCTGCTGGCTGCCGAGGCCATGCTCGTCCGGCTGGGGCGCCCGGTGCAGCCGGACCTCCTGGCAGCGGCGCTGCGGACCGCGAAGCCGCAAAGAGGCCGCTTCGAGACGGTGGCGCAGCGGGGCAATGTGCGCTTTATCGACGACAGCATCGCCACCCGCACCATCGCCGTTCAGGCGGCGTTGGAACGCGCAGAAGTGCCCATTGCCTGGCTGGTGGGCGGACGCGACAAGGGGGCAGATCTCGCCCCGCTGCGGGAAGCGGCGCAGGGGCGCGTGAAGACGGTGATTGCGTTCGGTGAGGACGGTGAGAAGCTGGCCCGCGAACTGGGGCTGCCCTTCGTGACCGCTTCCGGCACGGACGGTGACGAGACCATGCGGGCCGCCGCGCGCGCCGGGCTGGAGGCCCTGGGAGATCGGGGCACAGTGCTGCTGGCCCCGGTGGGCACCAGTTTCGATCAGTTCCGCGACTACGCCCAGCGCGGCGACAGTTTCCGGCGAGCGGCACTGGCATTGACGGACGGCGCGCCCGCAGCCGCGGAGGCCGGGGCATGAGCATCCAGCTGATCATCGCGCAGGTACTCCTGATGGTGCTGGGGCTGCTGGGTGTGGCCGCCGCGCGCCCGGACCTGATCGTGGAACACGCCTGGAAGACGGTGCTGGCGCTGGGGATCACCTTTCTGGTGGCCCGGCTGCGCCCGAAGACCTTCCTGAAGCTGGGACCGCCGTTCTGGGCGCTGACCCTGGTCCTGCTCCTGCTAGTTCTCTTCGTCGGGGTGGGCACCGAGGAAAGTTCGGCGACCAAGCGCTGGCTGGACTTCGGGGGCCCCTTCCGTTTCCAGCCGTCCGAACTGGCGAAACTGGGCCTGGTCATGATGCTGGCCTCGTTCTTCTCGCGTCGGGGCGTGCAGAACAAGCTGGTCAGCGCCACCGTGATGATCGTGATCACCACCGGGCTGGTCTTCGCCGAGCCGGATCTGGGCAGCAGCGTCTTGATGTTCGGGCTGGGCATCATCCTCATGTACGCCGCCGGGGTGCGGATCAGCAACATCACCGGCTTCATGCTGGCGCTGGCCTTGATGGCCCTGCCGCTGTTCTCCAGGTATCTGGAACGACATCCGTACATTCTGGCGCGCTGGCAGGGCCACCAGGCCCGCGACGAGGAACGGGCGGTGGGCCTGGACCAGATCGGCTTCGCCCACCGTGACCTGACGTGGGGCGGTTGGTGGGGCCAGGGACCGGACGGACGGCGTTACGAGTACTTCGCCGCCCACACCGACATGGTGGTGGCCTCGGTGGGCTTCACCACCGGGCTGCTGGGCGTCATCACGCTGCTGTTCTGCTACTGGCTGATCGTGTCGGTGGCGCTGCAGACCTCCCAGCTGGCCGCGCGCATCCGGCCCATGACGGCGGAAATCCACGGGGCCAGCATCCTGGCGACCGGCACGATGTTCATGATCGTGGGTCAGGCTTTCGTCAATCTGGCGGTCGCCGCCGGGTTCTTTCCGGTCACGGGCGTGCCGCTGCCGCTGGTCAGTTTCGGCTTTTCCAGCATGCTGACCATGAGCGTGGCCCTGGGCATCATTCACTCGGCCCTTCGCGAGGTCAAGCGCAACCTGCCCGAAACCGAACTCCGGCCCGCCGGGGTCAGCGCAGGCGAACGGGAGGAACTGGAACTGAGCGCCGATTAGTCCCTGCAAGACACGGAGGCGTCAGCAAGAAACGGCTGACGCCCCCATTGTTTCTGGTTCGCTGCACCGACCTCCCAGGGACTGCGCTCCGTCCAGACCTCCGGCCAGCGTGAGGGCGCGGTCCGTCACGAAGGTCTGGAGATGCAGGCGCTCGGCCCGCGCTCGTGCCGCCTGGGCCAGCGCCGGGGTGTCGGCGTAATCCAGGGCGCACACGTTCAGGCCCAGGGCGCGCAGTTCCCCGAGCCAGTGGGCCGTGTAGTCCAGCCCCTGCGTGTCCAACACGGCGTAAGCCGGGGTATGCGTGGTGCTGAAGCCCTCGAACAGCACGCCGTCCACCAGCCGCGCCAGTCCCGGCAGCAACCCGAAGCCCCGGTTTGCCAGCAGGGTTGCCTGCGGAAACGCGGTCCGTAGCGTCTGCACCAGCGCCAGGGTTGCCGCCGGCTCCGCGCTGTCCAGCGTATCGAGCAGCAGGCCGTCGGCGTGCTGGAGTTCGGCCGCGGCGCGGCGCAGCACCTCGGCCCACCACTCGGGGTGACTGACATCCACGGCCACGCTGCCCCACTGCGGGTTGACCGTCAGATGGTAGGCCGCGCAGCCGGGAGTGCATGCGTACTCGCCGTGTGGATGGTCCTCGCCCACGCTCAGGTAACCCAGCACCCGCGTCCCACCCGCCCGTAACCCGCTGAGCTGGGCGGGAGTGTACAGGGTGGTCTGGACGATGGCGGTCTGGAAGTTGCCCAGCGTCTGTAGGGCCTGTGGAGTGGGCAGGCCGTAATAGACGCTCAGGGGCAGGTGGGGCGAGAGTGGAGGAATGACGGTGAGCAAACTTCCCGCTTACCTGGGCGTGACCGTGACGCTGACGGAGCCGTCAACTGCGCCGGTCATGGCCCGGTACGCGCCGTAGAGCGTCCCCGAATTTGCGCCGGTCAGCGTGACGGGCAGGCGCCCTGCGCGGCTGCTGATCGCCACCACGTTGCTCTTGCGGTCCCACACGGCCCCCAGCGTGCCGGCCGATTTGGCCTTCTCTTCCAGGGTATGGCTCTTCAGGTACTCGCCCAGCTGGTCCCAGTCGTAGGTGTTCAGGGGCAGGGTGCTGTAGCGGCTGTACTTGGTCAACGCGGCCTTCACCCAGTCACTGGCCACGCTCTTGCCCAGGGCGTACTGGTTCAGGTTGGTCTGGTGCAGGTAGTGCGGGAAAGCGCTGCCGCCCAGGATGTGGTTGAGGGCCAGATCACTCTCCTTGTCCAGGAACTCGTTGTAGTTCAGGGCATGATCCCAGGTGGGTCGGATTCCGCCGGGCGCGTAGATGCTGTTGTAGGACGCCGTGACCTCGGCAGGATTGGTGACGTGGTAGTGCATGTTGATCGGCCAGCGCGGCACCAGGAAGATACCGCTGTTCAGCGGATGCTGCACGCCGCAGGTGGCACAGGACGGATCCCACTGACTGGCGACGCTGTGATCCGAGGCGATAAAGCGCACCCCGGCACTGACGGCGGCTGACAGCATGTTGGGGTTGCTGCGGCCCAGTCCCAGATCCTGCTTGGGGCCGACGGTGCCCTCGTCGTTATGGGTGCCGTCGTCATTCGGGTCCATGTTGCCCAGACCGCTGTGCTCGCCGGTCACCAGGGCCTTGCGATTGACGGGAAGCCCCAGCTTGTCGCCAATAGCGAAGTTGCCCGCGATTTGCTCGCTGGCCGTCTTGAAATCCATCACGTCCATGCGCTGATGATCGCGGGTGTGGTTCACCCAGTCGAACTCGTTTTTCAGGCACCGGCTGATGCTGGTCAGCTGGTCCGAGCTGAGCCAGTAGAACAGGCAGGTCGCGGGAGCCGTGGTTTTTGCGCCCCCGCCGTTGAAGACCAGCCCGTACTTGAACTGCCGGGCCACCCTGTAACTGTTGCGAAGTTCCTCTTGCTGGTAGAGCACCGAGATCAAATCGCCAGCGCTCACGCGGAAGGGCTTGTCATACAGTTGCCCGGTGGCCGCGTTCAGGTGATCCCCCGCAGCAAAGAAGTCGTCGATATCCACCTGCAGGAACCGGCGATGTTCGCCCAGATGCACCCCCTTGGTCAACCACTGCACCAGGCCGTAACCCATCAGCTGGGTGTGCAGCAGGGCGGCGTTCTGGGCGGTGGTGATGAGCAGCCGCTCACGACCGTCGGCAGCAGTGCTGGTGGCCGCCAGGACCCGCCCCCCCGGATCGGTCAGCAGCGGCGTGGTGGTCACCCCAGGGACAGCTTCGAGGGCGGAAGGATAGCTGTAGGCGTACTGAACGGGCACGGCCGTGCCCGTGAGATCCGTAAACACCCCTTTGCCCGCACTGCTAGGGGTCATGGAGGTAGTGGAGGTCTCCGCCCCCGGCACCGCCCGCAGCCCGTAGTCCTCCGGCGCGACACCGGGATAGCCGTACAACGCCAGCTGCCGCACCTTGTACGCTGCCTCGTACTGGAATAGGGTTTCCCACTCGCTGCTGTCCAGCGCACTGGTGTACACGCCAGGCGTGGGCTGGGTCAGCAGTGCGTTGCTGGTCAGGATCACGCCCTGGTATTTCCCCGTGCCGTCGGCATTGATCAGGTTGCCTTGACCTAACGTCTGCTGGCTGGCATCCAGCACGTCGTAGGGCACGCCGCTCTGCTGCAACATGGCTTTGGCACTGTCGAGGCCATAGTCACCTGCCCCACTGCTCAGGACCAGCACTCTAAGCTCGACCTTGTTGGTCTGGGCGTTGGCGGGCAACGCCTGAGCGCTCAGTCGGGTGCCCTTTGGAATCCTCGCCTCACCCAGCCGGGCATCTTTCGGCAGGTTACGGAGGGTTGGTGCAGCCTCCAGCACATGAAGATGCCCCGATACGATGGGCACATTGTCAAACGCAGGTTCCACCGTATCCGGTGCGACAGCCTTGGGGCGGGTATTGAGATCTTCGGTGGAACCGAGCACTGGCTCCGCGCCACCCCCTGTACCGGGTGGCGGCGATCCAGCGCAGGCGGCCAGCAGCAGGGTCAGGGACAGGGCAGACAGCAGGGGGTGTGGTTTCATGGAAACTCCTGAAAAGCGACCACGCTTTCGGGTGATGTGTGTGGAAAAGCAGGGCTGATCGTGCGGTGCCCGAGCCTTACTGGGGGGAGACGGCCACCGTTTTGCTACCGCTGAGGTTCAGGGAGGCAATTCGGTACGCGCCGTAGGGTGTTCCGGTGCTCGCGCCGGTCAGCGTGAGAGGGGTCGTGCTGGCCGACAGGTTGCTCAACACCACCGCGCTGGTCTTGCGGTCCCACACCCCGCGCACGGTTCGCGCCGCCTTGGCCTTCTCCTCCTGGGTGTGGCTCTTCAGGTACTCGCCCAGCTGATCCCATTTGTAGGTGTTCAGGGGCAGGGTGCTGTACTGGCTGTACTTGTCCAGGGCCGCACGTGCCCAATCGCTGGCCAGGCTCTTGCCGGGAGCGTACTGTGCCAGGTTGGGCTGGTGCATGTAGTGCGGGAAAGCGTACCCGCCCAGGATGTGGTTCAGGGACAGATCGCTGTCTTTGTCCAGCACCTCGGCGTAGCTCAGCGCGTGGTCCCAGTACGGGCGGATGCCGCCGGGCGCATAGATGCTGTTGTAGGACGCCGTGACCTCGGCAGGATTGGTGACGTGGTAGTGCACGTTGGTGGGCCAGCGCGGCACCAGGAAGATATTGCTGTTCAGCGGGTGCTGCACCCCACAGGTGGCGCAGGTGTCATCGCGCTGGCTGGCGACGCTGTGATCCGAGGCAATAAAGCGTATGCCGGCACTGACGGCGGCTGACAGCATGTTGGGGTTGCTGCGGCCCAGTCCCAGATCCTGCTTGGGGCCAACAGTGCCCTCGTCGTTGTGGGTGCCGTCGTCATTCGGGTCCATGTTGCCCAGACCGCTGTGCTCGCCGGTCACCAGACCCTTCCTGCTCAGTGGCAGGCCCAGTTTGGTGGCAATCGTCAGGTTGCCGCTGATCTGCTGGCGGGCGGTCTCCAGGTCCATGACGTCCATGCGCTGGTGATCGCGGGTGTGATTCACCCAGTCGAAGCTGCTCATCACGCATTTGGTCACGCTGGTCAGCAGGTCTGGCGTACTGATGCCCAGGCTGCACGAGGTTGGAGCGTTGGGAAACGCGCCGCCACCGTTGAAGGCCATCGCGTAGCGGAAGGAGGCCGCCACCGGGTAGTCCTTTGCGATCCCGATCTGCTGATCCCGCACCGACAGCACGTCGCTGCCGCTGAGGCGAAAGGGGGTGGCATACACCTGACCGGTCTGCGCATTCAGATGATCCCCATCCAGGAAATAGTCGTCGATGTCCACCTGCAGGAACCGGCGGTGTTCACCCAGATGCACTCCTTTGGTCAACCACTGCACCAAGCCGTAACCCATCAGCTGGGTGTGGCGGAGATAGGGGTTTTGCGCCGTGGTCAGCATCAGACGCTCACGGCCATCGGCAGCGGTGCTGGTGGCGGCCAGGACCCGCCCCCCTGGATCAGTCAGTAGCGGCGTGGTGGTCACCCCAGCAACTGGCGTGACCGTGGCCGGGTAGCTGTAGGCATACTGGACCGGCAGCGTTGCGCTGGCCTTGAGATCCTTGAAGACGCCCAGCCCGGCGGTGCTGGGGGTCATGGAGGTGGTGGAGGTCTCCGCCCCCGGCACCGCCCGCAGCCCGTAATCCTCCGGCGCAACGCCAGGGTAGCCGTACAACGCCAGCTGCCGCACCTTGTACGCCGCCTCGTACTGGAATAGGGTCTCCCACTCGCCGCTGTCCAACGCACTGGTGTACACGCCGGGACTGGTCTCCGCCACCAAGGCGTTGCTGGTCAGGATCACGCCCTGGTATTTCCCTGTGCCGTCGGCATTGATCAGCCGGGACTGGTCCAGCGTCTGTTGGCTGGCGTCCAGCACGTCATAGGGCACGCCGCTCTGCTGCAACATCGCCGTGGCACTGTCGAGGCCATAGTCACCTGCCCCACTGCTCAGCACCAGCACCCTGAGCTCGACCTTGTCGGTCTGTGCGTTGGCAGGCAGAGCCTGGGCACTCAGTCGTGTGCCTTTTGGAATGGTCGCCTCACCCAGACGCGCCCGGGTGGGCAGGTTCCCGGGCTTCGGCTCGGGAGGAATGATCGTGATCTCGTCGTTGTGCTCCTCGCTGTGGTCCCGGTTGTAGTCGCTGCCCGGCACGATGGTCTGGCCCGAACCGTCAGGAAGATCCGCGGGCGTTGTGGACGAGGGCGAGGTACTGCAGGCGGCCAGCAGCAGGGACAGGGTCAGGGCGGACAGCAGGACTTTTTTATTCACAGGCAGATTCCTTGGAGGGGGGCGGGACAGGTGAACGGGAAGGGCAGCGGGGCGAGCGGGCGAGACCCTCAGCCCAGCACGGCGGACCGTTCCCCAGCCGGGTGCAGCTCGCACAGCAGCGCAGCCAGAGAGTCCCGAAAGCGGTATTGAAGCGTGAAGCCGCTGTCCAGCAGCCGCGAGACGTCAGCCCGCTGGTACGGCACATCGCCGCTGCGCGGACTGCCCGGCGCGTCTTCCAGAATCTGGCCCCGGAAGCCCGTCAGGGTCACCAGTCCATCGACCAGATCGCGCACGGGGCGGGCCTCACCGCTGCCCACGTTGACCACACCGCTCAGGTCCGAGGTCAGGGCATGCAGGGCGGCGCGGGCGGCGTCCCTGGCATCCACGAAATCACGCCGCGCGCCCAGCGGGCCGAAGCGCACCGTGTCCTGACCGTCTCGTGCGGCCTGGGCCAACTCGCGGGCGGCGCGGCCCGGCAGGGTTCCGGCACCGATGCCCGCGCCCAGCGGGTTGGTCACCCTGAGCGCCACAGCCTGGACCCGCCCGCTGCGGACGGCCTCCTCAATCAGAACGGTTCCGGCCAGCTTGGACGCGCCGTAGGGGGACAGGGGCCGGGCCGGATCGTCCTCATGCGAGGCGTGGCCCTCCGGCACCGCGCCGTACTCCGCGGCGGACGCCAGATGGACCAGCTTCACGTTCACCCGCGCCACCTCCTCCAGCACCCGGGCGGGCAGCAGGGCGTTGGCGCGGGTCAGTTCGCCAGGGGTGCCCACGGTGCGTCCGGCGGCATTGATCACGCCCGAGACCTCGCCCAGAAAACCGTCCCAATCGGCACGGGTGGCCGAGGTCAGATCGCCCGGCGGGGTGACGCGTACCGTCTGCCCGGCCGCCCTCAAGTCAGCCACGATCTGCGTACCCAGAAAGCCGCGTGCGCCCAGCACCAGCACCGGACCAGACAGGGAGAGGGCGAAGAGGCCAGCGCCAGGCATGTTAATCGGCGGCGCTCAGCGTCAGGTGCGGCAGCAGGATCGCCGACATTTCCTCCCACTCGCGGTTGGCCATGTCGTAGTCCTCCGGGCGACCGATGTCCAGCCAGTAACCGCCGAACAGGTCGCTGCCGGGAAACTGCTGGGCCGCCAGCAGGTCCAGCATCAATGTGTCGAAGCCCAGCACCTGTCCCGGCGTGTAGGCGCGCAGGGTCTCGCGGGTGACGGCGTAGATGCCCATGCTGACCTGAAAATGCACCGTGGGCTTCTCGCGGAACGCGACGATCTGGTTGCTGGCCTCGTTGATGTCCAGCACACCGAATTCACTCTTGATCTCGCGGTTGTACGTTGCCACTGTCACCGGGCGGTCCGACTGGATGTGACGCTGCAGGAAGGTGCCGTAATTCAGATTGGTGAGCACGTCGCCGTTCATGACCAGAAAATGCTCGGGCAGATCGTCCAGCACGTTCAGCACCGGGCCGATGGTGCCCAGCGGGGTTTCCTCGTCGGTGTAGTCCACGGTCAGGCCGTAACGGCTGCCGTCGCCCACGAAGGCGCGGATCAGGTGACCCATGTGCCCCACCGCCAGCGTCACCGAGGTGAAGCCGTGCACGCGCAGCTGGTGCAGCACGATTTCCAGAATCGAGTAGGTGTCCCCGATGGGCACAAGCGGCTTGGGGACGCAGGTGGTGTAGGGGCGCAGGCGGGTGCCTTTTCCTCCGGCCAGGATAACTGCGTGCATAGGCTTCTCCTTTCCTGTCCTCATGGGCAACAGGAATGAAACTGGGGTGAGGTTTGAGTGAAGCTCTGTTGTCTTCGTTAGTCAGCTGAACATCAGGTGCGTTTCAGAGAGGTTTCAGCCCGTTAATTAACACTCAGAAAATTCTCAGACTGTGTACTGATCGACGCGGTAGCGGGCCAGATTGATGGGGTTGGTGAACCACTCGGCAGTTCGCTTCAGGCCCTCTTCCAGCGTCACTTCAGGCTGCCAACCGGTCAGCGTGCTCAGTTCGGTGTGGTCCGCCAGCAGACGCATCACCTCGCTCCCCTCGGGGCGCAGGCGCTGGTCTTCCTGGGTCACGTTCAGGTCCGCGCCCATGACCTGGCCGATCAATTTCACGGTATCGCCCACGGTGATTTCACGCCCCGATCCGGCGTTCAGGGTGCGGCCCAGCACTTCACTGCCTGCCTCGCCCACTGCGCGGAAGGCGCGGGCGGTGTCAGCGACATAGTTGAAGTCGCGGGTGGGGCGCAGGTCGCCCAGTCTGATCTCGCGCCGTCCTGCCGCCACCTGGCTGATGATGGTGGGAATCACCGCGCGGGCCGACTGGCGCGGGCCGTAGGTGTTGAAGGGCCGTAAGGTGACCACCGGCAGCCCGAAGCTCAGGTGGTAACTCTCGGCGAGCTTGTCCGCCCCGATCTTGGTGGCCGAGTACGGGGACTGGCCCTGCAAGGGATGCGTTTCGTGGATGGGCGCGGTGCGCGCGGTGCCGTAAACCTCGGAGGTCGAGGTGTGGACGACGCGCCCGGTGCCCAGATCGCGGGCCGCCTCCAGCACGTTCAAGGTCCCGGTGATGTTGGTTTCCACGTACGAGCGGGGCGCAACGTAGGAGTACGGAATGGCGATCAGGGCGGCCAGATGGTACACGGTCTGCGCGTCCCGCATCAGCGCCCGCACGCTGCCTGCGTCGCGCACGTCGCCCAGCTGCACCTCCACGTGTTGCATGGTCTCGGCAGAGACGGTGTCCAGCCAGCCGTACGAACCCTGCGAATTGTAGATCGCCATGGCCCGCACGCGGTAGCCCGCACGGACCAGTTCTTCGGTCAGGTGCGAGCCGATAAAACCGTCCGCGCCGGTCACGGCCACCAGCGGGCGCTGGGAAGAGGTGGGGGCGATGGGGCGGGGCAGGGTGGTCTGGGTCATCAGCGGTAACTCCTGGGATCAGAGAGGGTGTGAAGGGTGGGGAACAGCAAGGCGAGCAGCGAGAGTAGGGCGAACATCGGAGGAGGGAGACCCAGCATCAGAGCGGCGGCACCCAGCGTCCAGACCGCTGTCAAAAAGGCCAGCCGGCGCTGGTTGGCCAGCCAGGAGCTGAGCAGCAGCCCGGCGCTATAGAGCGTGACGGTTTCCAGAGTGGCCGGCAGGTTGATCGGCAGGGGCAGCAACGACAGCAGGGCCAGCACTGCCGCGAGGGCCACCCCGTAGCCAGCCGCGCCCAGCAGGACGGTCGGCAAGCCCACCCGGCGCAGTTCGGGCAGGGTGCGCAGGGTCCGGGCCGCGACCTGCAGGCGTTCCTGAGCGTGCCAGACGCCCGCTTCCAGTAAACCCGCGCCCAGGATCACTGGCAGCAGCGGCCAGGTGCCGAGCCGCACGCTCAGGGCCACGAAGGCGGCGGCCATCGCCCAGCCGTACGCGGCGTGGGGCAGGTGGGGCCGCAGGGTGGCGAGGCTGGCGTTCAGGCTGCCGGGCGAACGGGTCACGTTCAGGGCGGAGAAGGTGGGGACTGCGGCCAGCAGCGCCAGCGCGAACAGCGCCGCCGCGCGTGACGGCAGTGACAGGACGATTCCGGCGGCCAGCAGCGGGCTGGCAAAAGCCCCGGCGAACTGCCCGAGCTGCCCCAGCGACAGCAGCACCCCCGCGGCGCCGCTGGACAGGGCCACCGCGCCGCCCACCAGCGCGCCGGTCAGCACGTCGCCGCCCATCGCTGCGGCAATGGCTGCTCCGCTCAGCAACCCAGTCCCGGCACTGATCACCAGCGTCAATCGCAGGGCGCGGCCCGGCACCGCGAAGGGTTCGGTGTAACGCACCCCCGCCACCGCCATGGTCCACCCCCAACCGAAAGCTGCCGCCAGCACGAAGGCGCTCTCGGCCCCTGCGCCCAGCGCCCCCGCGATCAGCAGACCAGCCAGACCCGGCAGTAGATACATGGGTCCGCGCAACAGCATCCGCCAGGGAAAGGCTGGGGTGACGGGCGCGGGCAGGCGGTCCAGCGCTCCCCCGGTGCCTTTCTGCCGGTACAGTCTCTCAGCGGCGTCGAACAGGCCGTCTGCGCCGTAGCGGTCGCGCAGCACCTCGTCGCCCAGTCCATCGGCTTCCAGGTAGGCGGCAAGTTCCTCGGCGTCCACCGCGTTGGCCCGGTCGGCGGCCAGCTTCAGGTCCACCTCGCGCAGCCGCTCCGGCAGTTCGCCGGGCAGTTGCAGCCGGGTGCTGGTGGTGCTGACCCGCGTTCCGGTGTGCTGCGCGGTGAGCGCCGCAGACGTGGCGCGCCGGGGGGCGGCGTGCCGGGCTGCGGCGTGCAGTTCCGCCATCTCCTGGAACACGCTGAACTGCACAGGCTGTGCAACGGGCGAGTGCTCTGGGCTGTGTGCTGCAGGACTGCTCAGCCCCACCTCTTCCCGTTGCCCCGTCAAGCCGGACGGCCCGCCGCGCACCACGTCGCGGTTGCGAGATCCGGTCACTGCCAGGCCTCCCCGGCGATGACCAGCGGGTAGGCCCGTCGGTAGGCGTCCAGGCAGCCGTCCAGCGTGAACAGTTCCATGACTCGCTCGCGGGCGGCGCGGCCCAGGCGGGCGCGCAGCGGCGCGTCGTCCAGCAGCCGGGTCAGGGCGCTCGCCACGCCCATCACATCGCGCGGGCGCACGATCAATCCGGCGTCGCCCACCGCCTCGGGCACGCCGCCCACGCGGGTCGCCACCGGCGGGCGGCCCATCGCCATCGCCTCGATCACGGTGTAGGGAAAGCCCTCGCTGACGCTGGTCAGGGCCACCACCTGCCCAGCGCGGTAGGCGTCGGTGATGTCGTCGATGCGGCCCTCGAAGGTCACGTGCTCGGTCAGGTTCAGTTGCTGGGTCAGACTCTGACACCGGAACAGGTAGTCCTCGTTGCCCGCCGGGGTGCCGCCAAACAGTCGCAGTTGCGCGCCAGCGTTGCGGCGGCGCACCAGATCGAAGGCGCGGATCAGCGTCTCGATGTCCTTGAGGGGATCGATGCGCCCCACCCAGCTCACCACGCTCTCCACCGGCTCCTGCTCAGCGGGCGGGAAGATCTCGGGATCGATGCCGTTGTACACGCAGTGAATCTTGTCGGGATGTGCTCCCAGACGCTCCTCCCAACGGCGGTTGTAGTGCGAGCCCGGCAGCACCAGGGTGGCCTCACGGTAGACCAGGCTGCACAGCAGGCGGTAGAAGCGCAGGAGCAGGCCCTTGAAACCGGAACTGTAGGCGCTGCGACGAAACTCCATGTAACGCTCGCGCAGGTACACGCCGTGTTCGGTCAGCACGAAGGGGGTGTTGTGTGACCACAGGCCGTGGAGCGCCAGCAGGCCGGCAAAGCCGTTGCTGACGGCGTGCCCCACCTGGGCCTGGGGGGCGGGGTGGCCCAATGGGCGCAGCGCGTGTTCCAGCCACGTCTGGGCATCCAAGGCATCGGCCACGGTGGGCAGCGGCAGGCGGGCGTCGTCGCGCTGGCGGCCCAGCGCCTGCCGCGTGGCGTGACCGGCCCAGGTGTCCAGGGTCAAGCGGGCCAGCCGTGGCGTGTCCAGCAGGGCCGTGAACCCCCCACGCTGGCCCAGGCCACTGAGCATCTGCAGGCCCGCACCGAACAGGTCCAGGTCCAACGTGCACAGTCCGTCCAGCACTGCTAAATAGGCTTCCTCGACCTCGCGGCGGCGGGCGGCGTCCGGGCGGGCGGGCGCGGGTGGCGGCGCACCCCACAGCGGCACCTGCGTGAAGCTCACATTCTCTGGCATCGGCACGGCCGCGCGCGTAAACGGGAGGCCAGAAATGGCCTGCACCGCAAACTGGTGATCGTCCAGACCCCGCACCAGCTGATCGACCCACACGCTGACGCCGCCGTGGGCCTGGGGATAGGTGCCCTCGGTGTACAGCGCGATGTGAGGAGCCCTGGTCTGGGTGGCAACAGTCATGAAATGTTCTCCAGAACAAATATGAGAAAGAAGGCTTGACAGTGCATTCGAAGGCGATTTGGGGGGATCAGAGCGAGGATTTTTCGAGAAAAAACATACACAACGTATCCTGATTTGTGAAAATCTTGATACCTTCGAAGCTCTACCCCCAGATGGGGGAAGAGAAAAAAGGTCCGCTACAGCAGCCAATATTGGTTCGCGCGCGTTAATGAATCGCTTAAGGCCGTCAGGATGAGTCTTTGTTAAGTCAGGGATGGGCAGCAGCTGATCCGGCCTCATCTGCATGGGCAGATCGTCCTAAGTTCTGAAAGAATTGGGTGGGTGCCCAGTTGGGAACAGGATTGGGCGGACGCCGGATTCGGTCCTCGCCTGTACGTCCAGGGCTGTGAAGTCGAGGCGAGAAGGCCGGGAGCGCCCGCACATCTGAAGAGGAGGCGTGGAAGGACGGGCACTCCCACCTAGAGGACAGAACCGTCAGCCCGAACGGTGAGATCGGTTTCAAAGTCAGAGTCAGGCCAGATCGACTCGCGTAACATATTCGGACCTGCTCCTCTCCCCAGGTTCAGGAGTCTCCTACCCCGCTCACACTGTTGGACACGCACTTTCGAGGGTGCCCACTCGCATGGAACAGACCCAGGCATGACGCAGCTCCAGACCCTCTGTCACACCTTTGACCCCGCCGACGTGATCGTGCATCTGCGCCCCGCCAGACCCAGACTGGTAGACCTTGTCGAGAAGGAGAAGTTGCTGCGCCAAGGGGTGTCCTATGGTCAGCTTCTGACTCCCGAAACCCGGCCCAGCGCAGTACAACTGGCTGCCTACCGGGACGCCCTGGAGCGCAATGGCCCGCGCATGGCCGCGCTGATTGCCAGTCTGACCACGCAGCTGCTGGCGCAGGTGCCGCAGCCGGCGCTGGTCTCGCTGGCCCGCGCAGGCACGCCGGTGGGCTGCGCCATGACCCGCTTCGCGCGGCGGCGGGGAGCGAGCCTTCCACATCACACCCTGAGCATCATCCGGGGCAGCGGCATCGATCAGGAGGCGCTGCGCCAGGTGCAACGGGCACATCCGGGAGCCACACTGGTCTTTGTGGACGGCTGGACCGGCAAGGGCAGCATCGCCGGGACGCTGGCCTCAAGTCTGCCCGCAGGCGTGCCGCCGCTCCTGGCCGTCCTGAGCGACCCGGCAGGCGTGGCGGATTTTGCCGCCACCCATGACGATCTGCTGCTGCCGCACGCCGTCCTGAACGCCACGGTCAGCGGGCTGCTCAGCCGCACCTTCGTGGAGGAGGGAAGGGACAGCGGCCAGCAATTACATGGTGTCCGCACCGAGGATCATCTGCGTGCCGACGACGTCACGGGGGCGTATCTGGCTGCGCTGGACAGCTTTGACAGGGCTGCAGACCAGCCACTGGACCCCGGCCCCCGGCCCGTGCGTCCCTACGACGCGGTACTGGCACTGGCCGCCAGTGTGGGCGTCCATGATCCGCATCTGGTCAAACCTGGCGTGGGCGAGGCCACCCGCGTTTTTCTGCGCCGTCAGCCGGCCGGGCTGCTGCTGCGCGACGCCGCGCACCCGGACACCCGACACCTGAATGAACTGGCCCGCGCAGCAGGCATTCCCGTCACCCTGCATCCTGAGCTGCCGTACCTGGCGGCGGCGCTGATCGCTCCCGGCCCGCGCACCACAGAGGACGCATGACCACCCCGCTGTCGCCCACCCTTCCCCTGAACCCCTGGCGACTGGGGGCCAGCCTGTACACCCCCGCCACCCGCACCGATCTGCTGGCGCTGGGCACCGGACGCTACGGCACCCTGACCAGCCTGATCTACTGCACCGAGGACGCCGTGCTGGAGGCCGATCTGCCCCTGGCGCTAGATAATCTGGCGCGCACGCTGCCGCTGTTGCCCCCGCCAGAGGTGGGGCCGTTGCGGTTGATTCGCGTCCGGAATCCGGCGGTGCTGGCGCAGGTGCTGACGCTGGACCTGCGCGGGATCAGCGCCGTTGTGCTACCCAAGATTCACGCGGGCAACCTGGGTGCGTACTTGCAGGTGCTCGACGATTCGGCGTGGCCCCACCTCCCCCTGCTGCTGACCCTGGAAACCCCGGAAGCCCTGAGCGAGGTGCACATGACCCAGCTGCGTGACCTGATCCTGGAAGGTGGCCACAGCCCACGCGTCGCCGCGTTGCGGATTGGCGGCAATGACCTGATGCAGGCCCTGGGGGTCCGCCGCAAGCCAGGGCGGACCCTGTACGAGGGACCGCTGGAGCGGGTCATCGGCATGTTGCTCGGCGTGTTCAAACCGCACGGCTTTGCGCTGTCGAGCCCGGTCTACGAGGTCTTCGGCGACCTGCCCACCCTGGCCCGCGAGCTGGAACAGGATCTGGATTACGGCCTGTGCGGCAAGACCATCATCCATCCGGCGCAACTGGGCACGGTGCTGGACGCCTACCGGGTGGTCGAGGCAGACCTGCTAGAGGCGCAGGCCATTCTCGCGCCGGACGCGCCCGCGGTGTTTCAGATGAACGGGCGTATGTGTGAACCCGCCACCCACAGTCGCTGGGCCAGCGACATCCTCAGCCGCGCCGGACTGTACGGCGTGCTGGAGCCACAGAGGCACGAGGCCCTGCACTTCTGAGGGCGTATGGGGGCCGTCCAGGACACCCTCTTCCGTCTGAAAAGTGTCGGCAGTATTTCGCTTTTATGAGAACAATTTAAAGGAGTCTCAATCTCAGTCCTGATAAGTTCAAGGGTAAGGTCAGCACTTTTCTGGCCTCAAAGTTCTCGCCTTTCTCGGCTCCACATTCAGGAGGAACACGGTATGGGCTTTTTAGATCGGCTCAAGGCAATGGGCGCGCAGGCAGGCAAGGAAGCGCAGGACACCTGGAGCCGCTTCAACAACAGCGCCTTTGCGGACGCCACCATGGCGGCCTGCGCGCTGATCGGCGCGGCAGACGGCAAGATCGACCAGAACGAGCGCAGCCGCACCGCGCAGTTCATCACCACCAGCGACAAGCTCAAGGCCTTCAATGTCGCTGACCTGCGCGACAAGTACGACCGCTACTGCGACAAGATCACCGCCGATTTCGACTTCGGCAAGATCGAGTTGATGCAGGCCATCGGCAAGGTGGCCGGCAAGCCGGATCAGGCCCGCGCAGTGGTGCAACTCGCGGTGGTGATCGCCAACGCGGACGGCGAATTCGACGAGAAGGAAATGGGCGTGGTGCGCCAGATCGCGCAGGCCCTCAAGCTGGACCCCTCTGAATTCAACGTTTAAGCGCCCCGTTTTTCCCAAGATCATTTCCCTTCTAGGAGGTTCAACATGGCAGTTTCACTGAAAAAAGGCGGCAACGTTTCCCTGAGCAAGGAGGCCCCCGGCCTCAGCGCCATCACCGTGGGTCTGGGCTGGGATCCCCGCGCCACCGACGGTAAGGAATTCGACCTGGATGCCAGCGCCTTTACCCTGAAGGCTGACGGCAAGGTGCGCGCCGACGGCGATTTCATCTTCTACAACAATAAGACTTCCTCGGACGGCAGCGTGGTGCACAACGGCGACAACCGCACCGGTGAGGGCGCGGGTGACGACGAGACCATCGACATCGACCTGAACAAGGTGCCCGCCGACATCGAAAAGGTTGCGATTGCCGTGACCATTGACGAGGCCGACACGCGCGGCCAGAGCTTCGGCCAGGTGGGCGGCGCGTTCATCCGCGTGATCAACAAGGACGGCGGCGCAGAGATCGCCCGTTATGACCTCTCGGAGGACTACAGCACCGAGACCGCCGTGATCTTCGGCGAGATCTACCGCAACGCGGGCGAGTGGAAGTTCCGCGCCGTTGGTCAGGGCTACGCGGGCGGTCTGGCCCCGCTGGCCCGCAACTTCGGCGTCAACGTCTGAGCCGTTAAAGCAGTTCACAGCACAGATGTTGGGGAGGTTGGGAACATGGTTTCCGGCCTCCCTTCTTTCCACATCGCCACGCGCAAAGGAGATCATGCAGACCTTCCAGACCGGGCAGAAAGCCCAACTGAGCACCCTGACCCCACAAACGAACCTGACGTTGACGGTGCAGGTGACTGGCCCCGCCTCCGAATACGACCTGATCCTGTTCGGCCTGGACGCGGCAGGCAAGCTGAGCGATGACCGTTACATGGTCTTCTTCAATCAGCCGCGCAGCCCCGAAGGGGCCATCGAGATGCGCGGCGGGGCCCGTAACGAGAAGGTGTTTCAGGTGGATCTGTCGCGCCTGCCCGCCAGCGTGCGCCGCCTGAGCCTGGCCTCAACAGTTGACAGCGGCGCATTCAACGCCATCGACCACGCCCAGGTCACGCTGAGCAGTGCCGGCAGCCCCCTGATGACCTACCGCGTGACGGGCCGGGATTTTCAGCAGCAGAAGGCCGTCATGCTGCTGGACCTCTACTTCAAGGACGTGTGGCGCGTGGGCGCAGTGGGGCAGGGCTTTAACGGCGGCCTGGAAGCGCTCGTGAACCACTTCGGCGGCACGGTGGCCGACACACCTGCCGGGCGGCCTCCCACTGTCACTGTGCCGCCTCCTGCCCCCACTCCCGCCGCGCCGCGTCCCGCGCCCACCGTCAATCTGGGCAAGATCACGCTGGACAAGCAGGGGCAGAGCGCCAGGATCTCGCTGCGCAAGGACGGGCAGAAAGACCCGATCCGCGTCAACCTGAATTGGGACAAGGGCGGCGGCTTCCTGCGTCCGGGGGCTGACCTGGATCTGGGCTGCATGTTCGTGATGCAGGACGGGCAGAAGGGTGTGATCCAGGCGCTGGGCAATTCCTTCGGCAGCGACCGCTTTGAACCGTTCATCCTGCTGGACAAGGACGACCGCAGCGGCGCGTCCAGCGACGGCGAAAACCTGATCATCTTCCGTCCCGACCTGATCCACACGGTGGTCATCTTCGCCTTCATCTACCAGGGCACCTCGGACTTCACCAAGGTTAATGGCCGCCTGACCATGAAAGACCCGCGTGGCAACGAGATCACGGTGCAGCTGAGCAATCCCGACATGCGCCGGACATTCTGCGCGATTGCCAGCATCGAGAACGCGGGCGGCGAGGTCAAGATCACGAAAGAGGAGCGGTATTTCAAGGACCACCAGGAGGCCGATCAGCACTTCGGCTTCGGTTTCCGTTGGACGGCGGGGAGCAAGTAGATGGCCGGGCCGACAGTTCTGCAGGCAGGCCAGCGCGTCCCGCTGACCGGTCTGGGCCTGGGGCAGCCCTTCAGCGTGGAGATCCACTGCACCCTGGACGGCGCGGACATCGCCGCTTTCGGTCTGCAGGACGGCAAGCTGGCCGATGACCGCTACATGGTTTTCTTCAACCAGCCGCGCAGCCCGGAAGGCGCACTGGAACTGGCGCGGCAGGGCGTGGACACGGTCTTCAATGTCAATCTCGCGGCGCTGCCCGCCGCCGTGACCGAGCTCTACTTCACCGCCACGCACGACAGCCAGCCGATTGCAGGAGCGGGGGCGCTGTCCGTGCGGCTGGGTCAGGCCACCTTCGACGTCAAGCCCCACCTGAAGGCTGAGAAGGCCGTCATGCTGGTGCGGCTGTACCGCCACGCCGACGGCTGGCGGCTGGCGACGGTGGCACAGGGGTTCAACGGCGGCCTGGACGCCCTGGTGCGGCACTTCGGCGGCGAGGTGGAGGAGGCTGGGGCGTCCACGCCCACCCCGCCTCCAACCGCCGTCAATCTCCGCAAGGAACGCCAGCGGGTTCTGCTGGAGAAGGCCGAACGTCAGCAGCCACAACTGGTCAGCCTGATCAAGACGGCTAGCGTCAGTCTGGAAAAACGGGGGCTGGCGGAGGCCCGCTACCGGGTCAAACTGGTGCTGGACATCAGCGGCAGCATGCAGCGTGAGTACCGCAGCGGCGCAGTGCAGGCCCTGGCCGAGCGTGCCCTGGCCCTGGCCGCCCGCCTGGACGATGACGGCGAGGTGGAGGTCTACCTGTTCGGCATCGGAGCGTACCGCAGCGGCACCCTCTCGCTGGACAACGTCTCGGGCTTCGTGGACCGCCTGAAGGTCAAGCTGGAGGGCGGCACCCATTACAGCCCGGTCATGAAACTGATCCGCGAGGACGCCGCCCGCGGGGGCCATGATCTGCCGTGTCTGGTGCTGTTCATCACCGACGGCGGCACCAGCAATCCTGCCGTCGTGGTGCGCCAGATGACCGACGCGGCCCAGGAGCCGATCTTCTGGAAATTCATGGGCATCGAGGAGGGCCGGGTCAATTTCGACTTCCTGGAGAAGCTGGATGACCTACCAGGCCGCGTGGTCGACAACGCCGACTTCTTCCGCGTCCCCGCACCCATCCGGATTCCGGATGCCGAACTGTTCGAGTTGCTGCTCAATGAGCTTGACGGCTGGCAGCGCGACGCACGGGCGGCAGGCATCCTGCGGGCCTGAGCGTCAGCCTGTAGAAACCCCCATCCACACCATCTTCTCTGGCCCTTGGACACTTCGACATCTTTCAGCCACATTCCCCATAAGGAGTACAACGCTATGCCCATCTCCCTCAAGAAAGGACAGCAGATCAGCCTCGCCAAGGAGGCCGGCCCCAGCCTCAGCACGGTACGCATGGGCCTGGGCTGGGACGCGGTGAAGAAAAAGGGCTTCTTCGGCTTCGGCGGCGGTCAGGCCGAGGTGGATCTGGACGCCAATGCGCTGATGTTCGACGCGGCGGGCGGCCTGCTGGACGTGGTGTGGTTCCGTCAACTTCAGAGCAAGGACGGCTCGGTCAAGCACAGCGGCGACAACCGCACTGGTGCTGGCGACGGCGACGACGAGACCATCACGGTGGATCTGACGCGCCTGCCCGCCAACATCAGCACACTGGTCTTCACGGTCAACAATTTCACCGGACAGGACTTCAGCCAGATCGAGAACGCTTACTGCCGCCTGGTCAACACCCAGGGCGAGACCGAGGTGGCCCGCTATGACCTGTCGGCGGGCGGCCAGCACAGCGCCATGATCCTGGCGAGCCTCAAGCGCCAGGGCAACGACTGGACGATGACCGCCATTGGAGCCCCTTCACGCGGACGGACGTACCAGGACAACCTGCCAGACATCAAGGCTTACCTGTAAGGTCCGGGAACCTACACCCCCCAACGCGCATACTCACCCCAGACGGCCCACCTTTGAAACTGGCCGCCAAGAAACACAAAAGGACGGAATGACATGGCACTTTCACTGAAAAAAGGCGGCAACATTTCCCTGAGCAAGCAGGACGCCAACCTGCAGCGCATCATCGTGGGCCTGGGCTGGGACCCACGCCCCACCGACGGACAGGCCTTTGACCTGGACGCCTGCGCTTTCCTGCTGAATGACGGCGGCAAGGTGCGCGGCGACCACGACTTCATCTTCTACAACCAGCTGCGCAGCCAGGACGGCAGCGTGGAGCACACCGGCGACAACCGCACGGGCGAGGGCGACGGCGATGACGAGGCCATCAAGATCAACCTGACGCAGGTGCCCGCCGAGATCCAGAAGATTGCCGTCAGCGTGACCATCGACGAGGCCGAGGCCCGCCGTCAGAACTTTGGTCAGGTGGGCGGAGCGTTCATCCGGGTGGTCAACGAGGACAACGGCCAGGAACTGACCCGCTTCGACCTGGGTGAGGATTTCAGCACCGAGACCGCTGTGATCTTCGGCGAGATCTACCGCCACAGCGGCGAGTGGAAGTTCCGCGCCGTGGGCCAGGGCTACACCGGTGGCCTGGGGCCATTGGCCCGCAACTACGGCGTCAACGTTTAAACTGAGCATCCTCCAGCGGGCACCCGTTCCAGCGAGGCCGGGTGCCTGTTGAGTGGCGAGAGCGCCGCGAACTGGAAGAGTTGGCCTGCCCACCACCGAGCGGGCAGCCGGCAAGGAGAACATTAGTGATTCAAAGAGAGTTTGGCTTCGCCTTCGGGGTCACCATCATCGCCCTGATCCTGGCCGCGTGGTATGGCTTCAGCGTCGGCGGCATCAGCGTGGCCCTGAATTTCCTGGTCATCGCCGTGGTGCTGGGGATCATGGAAGTGTCCCTGAGCTTCGACAACGCGGTGGTCAACGCCTCGGTGCTGAAGAACATGACCGAGAAGTGGCAGCGTCGATTCCTGATCTGGGGCATTCTGATCGCCGTGGTGGGGATGCGACTGGTCTTCCCGATCGCCATTGTTGCGATCACGGCGGGCCTGGGCTTCGGCGAGGTCGCCAACCTGGCCCTGAACGACTCGGCCCGCTACGGCGAGTATCTGGAAGAGGCCGAGGTCGTGATCAGCGCCTTCGGGGGCACCTTCCTGCTGATGGTGGCCCTGAATTACCTGATGGACCCCGAGAAGGACGAGCACTGGCTGGCGGGCTTTGAGCGCCGCCTCTCGGGGCTGGGCAAGCTGGACACCGTCCAGGCCCTGATTGCGGGCGTGGTTCTTCTGTCGATCACGCACTTCTTCGTGGCGCCCGCCGAGCAGCTCGCGGCCGTGACGGCGGGACTGGTGGGCCTGCTGGTCTACCTGGGCATGAACGCCATCGGCGGCCTGTTTGATCCCAACGACATGGCAGCCAAGGCAGGCGCGGCAGGCTTCACAGCCTTCATGTACCTGGAAGTGCTCGACGCCTCGTTCTCGCTGGACGGCGTGATCGGGGCCTTCGCGGTGACCAAGGAGATCGTGATCATCTCGGCGGGACTGGCGATTGGCGCGGTGTTCGTGCGTTCGCTGACGCTGTTCCTGGTTCACCAGGGCACGCTGGCGCAGTACCGCTACCTGGAACACGGCGCGCATTACGGCATCCTGGCGCTGGCCATCATCATGCTCGCCAGCACCAACCGCAACGTGCATATTCCCGAACTGGTCACGGGACTGATCGGGGTGGCATTTATCGTGGCGTCGGTCTGGTCCAGCGTGAGGGCCAACAAACGCGAACTGGCCGAGGGCAAATCGCAACCGGGCTGAGCGCGCACTGAATGGGGCTGCGGAGGGGGCGAAAGGGCCTCCTCCGCAGCTTTTTCATGTTCAGTGCTCTCTGAAGCCCAAAACGTATCGCGGCCTATGTCGGCAACGCGAACAACGCGCTTAAATGGCCTCATGCTTGGTAAATTCTTCAAGAAACCGGCGGATGACATGGGTGGACGCGTGCCCCCCGGCCAGAGCCTGACGGCCCGCTTCCCGGTGCTGACCTACGGCCCTGCGCAGCACTACGACGCGTCCGAGGTGGTCGTGCGCATCAGTGGGCTGGCCGGCGAAAAGACCTTTACCTGGGCCGACCTGCTGGCGCTGCCGCAGACCACCCTGACCTACGACATCCACTGCGTGACCCACTGGAGCAAGCTCGACACCGAATGGACCGGCGTGCGCGTCACGGACCTGATGGAGCACATCGAGCTCGATCCGGCCGCCGCCTACGTCATGCAGCACAGCGTCGGAGGCTACACCACGAATCTCTCGCTGAAGGATTTCACGCGCCCGGACAACCTGCTGGCGCACACCTTCAACGGTGAGCCGCTGGAAGCCGAGCACGGTGGCCCGCTCCGGCTGGTGGTACCGCACTTGTATTTCTGGAAAAGCGCCAAGTGGCTGACCGGGCTCGAATTTATGGCCGCCGATCAGCCGGGTTTCTGGGAAAAGAACGGCTACCACATGCGCGGCGATCCCTTTCAGGAACAGCGCTACGACGATGATTGAGCGGGGTGTGAACAGTGGAAGTTCGCTCATTCACGGCTGAGGGCCACCTCGTCCCAGACGTTCTGAAACCCGGCCTCGCGCTCGTGCTGGTCGGCACCGCGCCCAGCCGGATCAGCGCCGCCGCACGGGCGTATTACGCCAATCCGGTCAACAAGTTCTGGCCCACATTGCACGAAGTGGGCCTGACGCCCCGCCAACTTGCGCCGCAGGAGTACGCGCAGGTGCTGGACTACGGCATCGGCCTGACGGATGTGGCCAAACGGCACAGCGGGGTGGATGCGGTCCTCCCCGGCGAGGCATGGCAACCGGACGAGCTGCGGGCCAAGATCAGGACGTACCGCCCGCAGATCATCGCCTTTACCAGCAAGCGCGGCGCGTCCGAGACGCTGGGCAAACCCACCGGCAAGCTGCCGTACGGCCCGCAGACCGAGACGCTGGAGGGCGCGGAGGTCTGGGTGCTGCCCAGCACGAGTCCGCTGGGCCACAACTACTTTCAACTGGAGCCGTGGCAGGCGCTGGGGGCGCGGGTGGCCGAGGTACGGGAGGGCCTGAGGCTGAGCGAACGCTGAACGCGAACCGGCGTGAGGCGGGAACTTTCCTCAGCTCCGGCCCGTATCCTTGGGGTGTATGGCGCACCGTGTCACCCCCCTCCTGACTGTGGCCCGCACCGGCTCGCGCGTGGTGCGTTCCCTGATTCGCCCCGCGCAGCATGGACCGGGACAGAGCGGGCTGCGTGGCGTGCGCGAACTGGGCCATGACCCTTGGCTGACGCTAGATGGTCCGGAGGGACTGCGCCGTCAGGCCAGCCGGCTGGCGCGGCGCGGCGCGGGACTGGGCAAGCTGGCGCTGCAAAGCGTACTGGGCGCGGTGGTGATCTTTCCACTGCTGCTGATCTTCGGTGTACTGCTGGCGCTGGGCTTCGATCCGGCAGGCTGGCTGCTGGGCCTCACGCTGCTGATGGGCCTGCTGGGCCTGATCCGCACGGCGGTCCGCGCCACCCGCCTGATGCGCGCGCCAGACGAGGATACCCTGCCCCAAGCCGCGAAAGCGGCCCTGCCCGCCACCCTGGAAGCCGACGAAACCAGTCTGCTGGGCACGCTGCGGACCCACGAGCGGGCGCTGCCCCCGGCCAGCCGCGTGGCCTTTCACGCCGCCGTGATCGCCACCCGTGACGCCCTGCGGGTTTCGGCAGACGACGCCGTGCTGAACCGCGACAGCTTCGACGTGCGGCAGGCGGCCCGCGAGGACATCCCCGAGTTGCTGGAGACCTACCGCACGGTGCCGCCCACTCCGGCCAACCAGGCCGAACTGCAACGCCAGCTGGGGCTGATCGAGGGGCGCATGGTCGCCGTCATCCGGGACCGGGAAGCCCAGAAGAGCCGTGCTCTAAAAGCACACGGGCGCTACCTGGAAAAGAAGTATCTGGACAGTCCAGAGGCGGAACAGGACTAAACCCTTACCGCTGCGCCTCCACCCGGCCCATCCATTCCAGAATCCAGCGCGCCACCGTGTCGCTGCGGGCCGCGGTGATGTCCAGGTGGGCGGCCCCCTGAAGGGTTTTGACCGTCATGTCCGCCCCCGTCAACGCGGCGTACTGCTGGTACTCGCCCGGCTGGGTCACACCGTCCGCCGCCACGATGCCCAGGGCAGGCAGAGCAACCCTGTGCCATACCCGCAGTTCGTTCTCGAACGGGGTGCCCCGCGTGCCCTGACGCACGGCGGCAAGATCCAGCGACAGGCGATTGGGGAAGTACCATTCGCTGAAGTCGCTCAGCGGAGTCCAGAAGCGCCTGACGAAATCCCGCGGATCGGTGGAGGCCGAGGGATCCGCCTGCCAGCCGACGGGTTTGTTGCGGTCCTGCTGTCCTGCCACCCAGTAGCTGTCCTTGCCGCCCAGCACGGCGGCGATCAGGTTATTGCCTTCCACGGCGTTGGTGGCCCGCCCGGTCTTCAGCGTCAGGAACGGGAGCAGGGCGTAACGCTGCTCCAGCTGCACCATGGCTGCCGCGAGATTGGTGGCCGGGTAATTGACCAGACCGCCCGCCGGGGCCAGCGCGTCCGGCTGTGCGGCGGCCAGCCGAGCCTGCGCGGCGGCCCGGCTGGCAAGCCTGGGACCAAAGTAGACCGCGTCCACGTAGGGATCCTCGGGCAGCTTGTTGAGACCGGTCAGCGACCCCAGCACGCCCTCGGTGCCCTCCAGATAATCCTGGCGGGTCAGCAGTTGTTTGCTCAGCAGGCCGGGCGCGCCGTCGAGCATCACCATGCCGCGCACGTCGTCCGAACCGCGTCCCCCGCTGGCCGTCCCAGTGCTGCCGGGCAGGCCACCAAAGTCATAGGCCGCGTACAGCCCGGTCAGGCTGCCACCCATTGAGTGGCCGCCGATGAACACGTTGGGCGTCAGGGTGCGGGCCTCCTTGATCGCCACGCGCCAGTCGCGCAGGGTCACGTCCAGGCCCCAGTCGCGCATGAACGACACGCTTTCCCTGGAGCGGGGCGGCAGGCCGTCCCTGACGATCTGGGCCAGCTGAGCTGGGCTGGCCGCCGCAATCTGGGCCTGGGGCTCGAGCAGGTTGCTGCGGCGGTCCACCGTCCAGACCCCCGTCTGCGGCGCGAGCGCCACGATCTGCCGCGCCAGACGGTCAAAGCTGCCTGAACCCCCCAGAAAACCGGGCATCAGCAGCAGGATGGTTTTCGGCCTGGTGGGGCCGTACCGGACGGTGATGCTGGCATTCAGCTCAGGCGGCGTGCCCGGAACGACTAAGCTGGGCCGCACCACGCGCACGGCGAACACCCGCGACAGGACGGCGTTGCTGGGGGTCGTCACGGCAGGCGTGGAGGGGCGGACCAGTTGCGGTGCCGGAGCACAGGCGGCGAGTAGCGCGGACGTGAGCAGGAGGCGGGCGAGGAGCATCGCCCCATGCTGCTCCGTCGCCTGGGGCCGGATGGTGCGGAGGCTTACGGGGGTCTTGTTCTGGTCTTGAGCTCCCGGGGAGGCGGCACCCCCTATGCCGATCACGCGCCCTCCTTCCCGCACCGCTCTAGACTCGGGGCATGAGCGCACCTGCCTCCTCTCCCCTCCCGCTGCCCAGGGGCTTTCAGACCGCCGCGCTTGCCGCCGGGATCAAGCCCAGCGGCAAGACCGACCTGAGCACCGTGACCTCCGACACCGAGTGCGTGTGGGCCTTCGCGGGCACGCGCAGCACCACTGCCGCCGCCTGCGTGACGCGTAACCGCGAACTGTACGCGGCGGGCGGCCCGGTGCGGGCGCTGCTCGTCAATGCCGGGAACGCCAACGCCGCCACCGGAACCCGGGGAGCGCGCGACAACGCAGACCTCGCCGACGCGCTGGGCAGCGTATTGAATGTGGATATGGACGGCGTGCTGACCGCCAGCACCGGCATCATCGGCCACCCGTTGCCGATGGACCGCGTGCTGAGCGGCATCGAGCACCTGCCCGAGGATCTGGGCACCGACGCCGCCATTTTCGCCAGCGCGATCATGACCACCGACCTGCGGCCCAAGACCGCCTCGGTGGAACTGCCCGGCGGGGCACGCATCGTGGGGGTCGCCAAGGGCAGCGGGATGATCCATCCGGACATGGCCACCATGTTCGCCTTCGTCCTTACCGACGCCGCGCTGGATTCGGCTGGCCTGCGGGCGGCCTTCTCCGCCGTGGTGGCGCGCACCTTCAACGCAGTGACGGTGGACGGTGATACCAGCACCAACGACATGGCCATTGTCCTGGCAAACGGGGAGGCCGGAGAGGTGGCCTTGCAGGACTTCCTCCCCGCGCTGGAAGGCGTGATGCGGGACCTGGCCCGCCAGATCGCCCGCGACGGCGAGGGGGCCACCCGCCTGCTGACGGTCCGCGTGAGCGGCGCACTGACCGAGGCCGAGGCCCTGACTGCCGCCCGCACCTGCTGCGTCAGCCCGCTGCTCAAGAGTGCGGTCCACGGCCACGACCCCAACTGGGGCCGCGTGATCATGGCCGTGGGCCGCAGCGGCGTGTCGGTGAACATCGAGGGCATGACCGTGACCGTGCAGGGCAATCCGGTTTTCGCCGGAAAGCCCCTGCCCTACGACGACGCGGCGGTCAGCCAGAGCATGCGGGCCGAAGAAGTGGTGTTTGAGGTCGATCTAGGCGTGGGCGGCGCGTCCGGCGAAGCCTGGGGCTGTGACCTGAGCGCCGAGTACGTGAGCATCAACGCGGACTACACAACGTGAACCGGCAGCTTGCCAGGGCCATGCCCACCCCCGCTTGAGCCAATCTTCAGAACTGGACCACAGATCCGTAAGCTGACCTACCCTGCCAGCATGAACAACGCTCCCCGCCCACAGCCTGCGCTGGCCCGCCCTCTGGATTTCTCAGTCCCGTCCAACCGGTTTGCGGTGGCGGGGGCGGTGGGGGCCGTGGTGCTGGGGCGAATGGTGCGCGGCAACTGGTGGGCCGGGCTGGGGGTGGGCAGCGCCGCTTTCAGCGCCTGGGCCATCGCGCGAGAACTCGATCCGGACTCGCCTCAGACCGCCAACACCGCGCTGCCCGTCGCCGCTGCCGCCACCTTGCTGGGTGGGCCGGGCAATCCGCTCGCCGCTGCCGCCGCCCTGAGTGGCCTGAGAATGATTGCCGGGACCACCGGACAGGCCGCGACGCCCGCCGATCACCTGGGCCTGCTGACGCAGTCGGCACTGGCCGCCGCCACGGGCCACCGCTCCGCAGCGCTGCTGGCCGCGGCAGCCCCGCTGCTTACCCCCCAGGCCCACTCCTGGCAGCCTGCGCTGAGCCTGCTGATGCCCCGGCTGTGGCGGGACCGTGGGACGGGATTGACCACCGCGCCCGCCGCCCTGCTGGGGCTGGGCGCAGTGGCGCTGACGCCCCCCCTCACCGTCCTGGAACCGGTCAGCAGCCGGTGTGACCGTGCCCCCAGGGCGGTTCGCGCCGAAGAGGTTCAACGTGCCCGACAGGCCGCTGTGGTCTCACTGGCGCTGGGTCTGGGGGGCGGCAGCGTGCGCGGGCTGGTGCCACTGGCCGCCGCCGTCCTCACGGTGGGCCTGAGGAGGGTGAGGGAAGGAGCAAAACCAAGGGTCTGATTTTCCTCGCGCCCATGGCAAAGCTGTCCTCCAGGACAGGGGCGAGGCCAGTCAGGTTCAGACACAGGAAAAAGGGAAGCCCGTGCAACGGCTCCCCTTCCTCTGAGCTCGGGTTCTGAACTTCAGTCGTGTGCGCCCACGAGCTCGCGTTGTCCGAACTGCTGGGCCTCGGTGCTGCCGGCCAGGGCGTTGGTGCTGCTCTGGCCCCCGGCGGCAGCGTTGGACACCGCGTCGAAATAGCCGGTCCCCACCTCGCGCTGGTGCTTGACCGCCGTGAAGCCGCGCTCCTGGGCCGCGAACTCCTTCTCCTGCAACTCCACGAAACTGACCATCTGGTTGCGGGCATAGCCGTGGGCCAGTTCGAACATCGCATGATTAAGGCTGTGGAAGCCGGCCAGCGTGATGAACTGAAACTTGTAGCCCATCCGGCCCAGCTCCACCTGGAACCGGGCAATCGTCTCGTCATCCAGATTCTGTTTCCAGTTGAAGGACGGTGAGCAATTGTACGCCAGCAGCTTGCCCGGAAAGTGGGCGTGAATGGCCTCGGCAAATTTGCGGGCGTCTTCCAGGTTCGGCACGGACGTCTCGCACCACAACACGTCGGCGTAGGGAGCGTACGCCAGGGCGCGCGCGATCGCCTGATCGATCCCAGGTCTGACGAAGTAGAAGCCTTCGGGGGTGCGCTCCCCGGTGCAAAAGGGCTTGTCGTTGTCGTCGATGTCGCTGGTGAGCAGATTGGCGGCGTCGGCGTCGGTGCGGGCGATCAGCACGGTGGGCACGCCGCTCACGTCGGCCGCCAGGCGCGCGGCGTTCAGCGTGCGGATGAACTGCCCTGTGGGCACCAGCACCTTGCCCCCTAGGTGCCCGCACTTCTTCTCGGAGGCCAGCTGATCCTCGAAGTGCACCCCGGCTGCCCCGGCCTCAATCATGGCCTTCATCAGCTCGAAGGCATTCAGGGGGCCGCCGAAACCGGCCTCGGCGTCGGCCACGATGGGCGCAAAGTAATCGATGTCTCCTCTACCCTCGCTGGTCTGGATCTGGTCTGCGCGACGCAGGGTGTTGTTGATGCGCTTGACGACGTCCGGCACAGAGGAAGCGGGGTACAGGCTTTGATCCGGGTACATCTGCCCGGCGTTGTTGGCGTCCCCGGCCACCTGCCAGCCGCTCAGGTAGATCGCCTTGAGGCCCGCCTTGACCTGCTGCATGGCCTGGTTGCCGGTCAGGGCACCCAGCGCATTCACGAACGGCTCGTCCTTCATCAGCCGCCACAGCTTGTTCGCACCGTGACGCGCCAGGGTGAACTCGATGGGCAGGCTGCCGCGGAGCTTGACGACCTCCTCTGCCCCGTAATTCCGCTTGATGCCCTTCCAGCGGTCCTCGGTCTGCCAGGTTTTTTCCAGAATCTCGGCGGGGGTGCGCGGGCTGTGGGTCTGCTGGGGCTGGGTCATGTCGGATCTCCTGAAGGTGTGGCGGGCGGTCCTCATCCCTTGCGGGCGAGGTAACAGGCTGGGAAGGTTCCCGGTGGTGCTGTGCAAACAGTGTGCGGGAGGCAGGCATGCTTGAGGGGCGGTTTACCTGCGGCGCAGTGGGGTAAACCACCGGTGCAGGTAAACCACCTGGCACGGCCTCCGGTCAATGGGCCGGAAGCCACCCACCATGAACAAAGCCCTCCCTGATCAGAGAGGGCTACGGTGAGTCACTACAGGACGGCCTCTCAGCTGTCAGAACTTTCTGTGCCCCCCAGCCACGCGGCCAACTGCCGCTCGAATGCGTCATGCGCCTCGTGGTGGTACAGGATGCCGTGGAAACCGGCAGCGTTGGCGGCGTCAATATTCTCCTGAATGTCGTCCACGAAGGCGGTCTGGGCAGCCGGACGTTCCATGGCCGCCTCCAGAGCCGCAAAAGCTTCGGGCGCGGGCTTCTTGTGCCCCAGCTCGTTGCTGAACACCAGAGCGTCGAAGCGGGCGAAGCGCGGGTCGTGGCGCAGATGATCGCTGACCACCGGATAATTGTTGCTCAGCAGCCCCACGCGCACGCCTTCAGGCAGGGCGGCCAGTGTGGCGTACATCGGCACGTGATCGGCGATGCTGCCCAGGTAGATCGCCTCAAACTCGGTATAAGGCAGCTCCAGGCCGGCTTCGCTCTGCATCACGGTCCAGAAGTGGGGCAGCGTCCAGGCCCCCACCTCCAGCTGACGGACGTGGCGAAAGTAGCTGTCCCGGACGCGCTCCACCGGCACACCGCTGCGCTCGGCCACATTCTGGGTGCTGCGCCCGTCGAAAGTGCCGACGGTAAAGACACCGCCCCAGTCGAAGGCGACGTGCCGGGGGGCCGGAGCAACAGAAAGCATGAGTCCAATTGTGGCGCACAGGCTTCCCCCGTGAGGTCACGCTGTTCAGACCGGAGCGCGCCCCAGAGATGAGGACACCACCACGCCGGACTTGTCATATGAGATCAATTTGGGCGCTATGCAGTGACATCATATATTTATACACACGGTAGATTTCTCAAAAAGTCATCTGTTGGGTTCGTCCTGATTGGCTGCGGAGCTTAACCAGGGGTCCTATGCATCACTGGAGGTCAGGGCTTTCTCTAACCGGCAGCCGTTATAGTTTGAGGGTGAACGTTTCTAATGGGGATAACCATCAATACTGGCAGGAGGTCAGGCAAGTGGCGGCCCTGCTGCGTGCCCACGAGGGGCCGGTGGTCGTCCTTTCACATGAGAATCCTGACGGTGACGCCCTGGGCAGCCTGCTGGGGCTGACGCGGGCGCTGCGGAACCTGGGCAAGACGGTAATCGCCCCGATGGATGTGCCACGCTATCTGCGTTTCCTGCCCGGTCCCGGCGAGACCAGCGGTCCGCTGGCAGAGTGGCCAGCCGGTGCGCTGGCCGTGGTGGTGGACGTGGACAACAACGATCCGGACCGGGTGGCAGGGGCGGATCTGCGGCAATTCGGGGGCGAGGTGATCAATCTCGACCACCACGGCACCAACCAGCGGCGGGCCACCGCGGGGGTGGTCGATCCGGCCCTGCCGGCGGCGGTGATGATCGTGGCCGACGTGTTGACCGAGCTGGGCATCACCTGGACTGAGAAAATCGCCACGCCGCTGATGCTGGGCCTGATCACGGACACGGGCAGTTTCAGATTCAACAGCGTCACGCCGCAGACGTTCGTGTGCGCCGCCCAGTTGCTGGAACGCGGCGCGCGGCTGGGATGGATCAACGATTCCATGGGCCAGAACCCGCGCGCCTACTACCTGCTGCTGCGCGAGGTGCTGGACACCATGGAATTTCTGCGCGGCGGACGGGTGGTGGTGGCGCGCGTGGACGAGGCCATGCTGACGCGGGCCGGGGCCAGCTGGGAGGACGTGGAAAACTACGTCGGCTTGCTGCGCAACTCCGAGGGGGCAGAACTCGCCGTGATGATCAAGGACTTTGGCGAACGGATCAAGCTGTCGCTGCGTTCACGCGGCGAGGTGAGCGCGCAGAATGTGGCGGTGGCGCTGGGCGGCGGCGGTCACGTCCTGGCCTCCGGCGCCAGCCTGAGCGAACCGTATCCGGCGGTGCGCCGCCGCCTGGAAGACGCGATTGGGGCCGAGCTCGCGCGGGTGGACGGACCGGCCCGGGACATGGCCGACCGCACCTGACCTCAGTGCGGGGATCATCCGGCGTCAGCCCCCAGAGGGGCGGGAGTGTTCCGCAGCGCGGAGGAGTTGCACCTTGATCATGCTCAGACGCCCCGGGCTCAGGACGCCGCGCGCCAGCACCCGGTCATCCAGGGTCAGCACCGGCACGTCGTGACCGTAGCGTTGCTGCCACTCTGGACGTAAATCCACGTCCAGCACCTGAACCCGGAATTCCAGCCGGGTCAGGTTGGCCTGCGCCTGCTCGCACAGGTGACAGCCCAGACGGGTGTAGAGCGTCAGAACGGGAAGCGGAGTCAAGGGCACCTCAGAGGCTGGCGGCGGCCGTCTTGTCTGTGATTGATTTCTCGGCGGCGAGCTTTTCGGCGATTGTCCGGCCCACAACAGGCGGGGCCGCACCGGTCTGCGGGCGGTCCAGCAGCGTCATGGCCTGCACCGGAGCGTACATGTCCCGGCTGGAGATAGGATCGCCCGCGCTGGAGATGGTTCGCAGCACCTGCCCGCCCTGACGCACAGCATAGATCTGTCCCTCCGGCCCCACGCTGATCAGCCACGGCGCCTCGGTGGGTTCCCCCACCAGCGTGTCGAGGGCAAAGGTCACGCCCGGTGTGCCGTCGGCCTCAATCTTGCGGAGTTTGCGGGCCACACCGTCCACGATGTACACCGCGCCGTGCCGGTCCACGCCCAGGCCCTCGAGGGTGCGCAGGCTCTCGCTGTGGCGGTCCAGCCGGAAGGCGTAGCGGCTGAGGTAATCCCCCTGCGCCGTGAAGCGCTGAACCTCATTGTTGCCGGTATCCAGCACGAAGAGGTGGCCGTCCGGCGAGGCCACCATGCGGCGCGGCCTGTCGAAACGGCCCAGGCCCTGCCCACGCCCACCGAAGCGCCGGACGAACTGTCCCGAGCTGTTGTAGACGACAATATGATGCGCCTCGCCGTCCAGCACATACACGTGGCCCTGCGTGAACGCGATGTCCAGCGGTTGCAGCAGTTCGCCCTCGCCCAGGCCGTAGGGACCGAAGCTCAGGAGCTCGCGGCCCTGTGGGTCGAGCTTGCGGACCAGCGCGCCCGACTTGCCCTGGCGGTATTCCTGCAGGGTGATGTACAGGTTGCCGTCCGGGTCGCCGGCCAGGGCATTGGGGACGCTGGGCAGCCCCTGCGCCGCGCTGCCCTGATCGCACAGGCTGGCGCGCAGCTTGCCGTGCAGGTCCAGCAGACGCACAGTGCCGCGTTTTTCCTGAACGCTCAGGGCCAGGGCCAGGGGATCGCTGAAGACCTCGTCGCTCAGCACGCCCGCATCGAGCCGGGTGATCACCTCATCCAGGGTGGGGCGCTGCGCCGGGTCCTTCTCGATCATATTCAGGATCAGGTCATTGAGACGGCCCGGCACTTCCAGCCGCACCTGCTTGGGCGGCTTGGGAGCCTCGAACACCTGCTGATGCACCACAGCCTCATAGCTGCCCCGGAACGCGGTTTGACCGCTGACCATCTCGTACGCCAGCAGACCCAGCGAGTACACGTCGCTGCGAGCGTCCACGCGGTTGCCCTTGGCCTGCTCGGGGGCCATGTAGATCGGGGTGCCCACCCGCGCGCCGGTCATGGTCAGGCGGGTCAGGACCTTGCCCACCGCGATCCCGAAGTCCATCAGCTTGACGCCGCCCTCTCGCAATTGCCCGTCGTGAAAAGCGTTCTTGAGCATCATGACGTTGCCAGGCTTGATGTCGCGGTGAACCACGTTCTGCATGTGAATGTGGCGCAGCGCGTCAGCCAGCGCGCGCAGAATCTGCACCGAGTCGGTGAAGGCAAGGCTGCGGTCCTCAAGCAGGGTCTCCAGGCTCTCGCCATCCAGAAATTCCATGGCGATGTAATGTTCGGGGTCCTGCATGCGGTAGTCGTAGACGCGCACGATGTTGGGATGGCTGAAACGCTTGAGCACCTCAGCCTCGCGGTAGAAGCGTTTGACGAATTTGGCGTCGGCCAGGTACTTCTCTTGCGGCACCTTGAGGGCCACGATGCGCCCGTCACTGTTGCGGCGCGCACGGTAGACGCTGCCCATCCCGCCGATGCCGATGCGGTCCATCACCTCGTAATCCTGGAACTTGAGGTCCGACTTGGTCGACGACAGCGTGCTGCGGCGCGTCAGACTGGGTGTGGGGGAGCGGACTGGCCGTGCGGGCTTGCCCGCCGCAGGCAGGTTGATCTCCTTGCGGCGCGCAGGCTGGGCGGGCAAGCCCGCTCCCTGGGCCAGGGAGATGAGGCCCCCGGTCAGGATCACCGCCAGCACAGCCAGCGCTCCCTGGGCGCGGTCCAGCGCCCTGAGCCATGAGGTTCCCTGGACTGTCCCCCCCAGCGCCAGGACCACCAGCGTGGCGACCAACGCCAGTGCCAGCACGCCTGCCAGGACGCTCAGGGCACGTTCTGGAAAGCGAACCAGCAGCAGCAGGCCCACCACGAACAGGGCGCCCAGCAGCAGAACGGTCATCGGCGCTGACCTCGGCTGGAAACGGGCGACAGGCAGAGCAGGGTCATCTGCCCCAGTTATACAGGCCCAACCCTTGCGCCACACTTACAAGACGCAACACAAGAATCAGGACTGAACTTCAGATGTTCCCCGTTATGGGACCACAGGGGAAGGCGGTGCGGCGGCGGGCGGGACCGGAGACACCGCCAATCCTGAGGCGGGCCCACGTTTGACAGCCCCTACAGATCCAGCCGCTGCACGCTGCTTCCGGCCACGCTCTTGGTCACCAGCAGGCGGCTGGGCAGGCGCTCGGACAGGCTTTCCACGTGGGTCACGATGCCCACCATCCGGCCCTGGGTTCGCAGGCTCTCCAGGGCGTTGGCCACGGCCTCCAGGGCCTGCGGGTCCAGGGTGCCGAAGCCCTCGTCCAGAAACAGCGCGCCCAGTATCTTGTTGCCTGCCAGATAGTCGCTCAGGGCAATCGCCAGCGACAGAGACGCCAGAAACGTCTCGCCCCCCGACAGGGTCTTGACGCCGCGCACCTCGCCCGCGTTCCACAGGTCCTGCACCACGTAGTCGCCGTCTGCGAGAGCCAGCCGGTAACGCCCGTCGCTGATCTCGTGCAGCAGCAGGCCCGCACGGGTCAGCAGCTGGGCCTCCACCTCGGCCAGCAGAAACTGCTGGAACTCGTTGGCTTTCAGGGAGTTGGTCAGCGTCTGCCAGGTGTCGAAGGTACGGGCGGCGTCGGCGGCCTGGGTCTCGATCTCGGCCTTGCGGGCCAGACGTTCGCGTCCGGCGCGTTCCTGCTCCGCCAGACTGCCAGCGCGCTCGCGGGCAGCGGACAGGGCGGCGTCGGTGGCGGTCAGGTCACGCCCCACCTGTGACAGCTGGGCCGGATCGAAGGGGGCCGCACCCAGCTGCCGTTCCAGCTCGGCGAACGCCTCGGCCAGTTGCGCCCGTTGGGCAGCCTGGGTGCGCGCGGCCTCCTCCAGGGCGGCGATATCGCTTTCGGGCAACGCGGCGGCGCGGGCCTGGGCGGCGTCCATACCCAGTGTGGAAAGAGCGGCCTCCAGCGCGGTCTGGGCTTCCTGAGCGTCCGCCTCGCGGCCCGCAGCCGTCTTCTGTGCCGCCGCCAGGGTGGCATTTGCCGCCGCCAGCTCGCCCGCCGCGCGAGACAGCGCCGCGCCTGCCTCCTGCACACGCCTGCGCAGGACGGTGACATCGTTGAGCAGCTGGCGACGTTTTCCGGCGGGGTCCACTCCCGCCGCACGCACCCGCTCTGCCAGGCCAGCCAGCAGGCGCAGGGCTTCCGTCTGGGGATCGCCCGTGATCAGCGCTTCGGCGGCTCGGAGATCCTTCTCGCGCTGGTCGATGGCTTCCTGCCAGTTGCGGTTCTCGGCTTCCTTGTCGGCCAGCCACGTCTCGCGGGCCTTGAGGGCAGCGCGCAGATCGCTGAAGCGGCTACGGCGCTCATCCAGGGCGGCGCTCAGCGCCTTGACGCGGTCCTGCGCTGCACCCAGATCGGCGTGGGGGGCGTCGGGCAACCGACGAACCTCCTGCAGGCACAGCGGGCAGTCGTCGCCCACATGCAGGTGCGTGCGGTACGCGGCCAGGCCCGAGGTCAATCTCGCCTCTTCCAGCGCTTTCTGCGCGGCTTCCAGATCGGCCTTGGCAGTCTGGCCGTCGCGCTTGACCCGCTCCAGCTCCGCCGTTTCCTGTGTCTGTACAGTCTGCTCCGCTCCGAAGCGGCTCAGCGCCGAGTGCAGGCCCAGCCGCTCGGCCTCGAGTTGCACCCGTTCCTGACGATTCTTCTCGGCCTTCTCCGCCCCCGCGCGGGCCACCAGAAAGGCGTCCTCATCCCAGGGCAGCGGCTGTGGGTGCGTGGTCTGCGGAGTGCCGCCGGAGCGCTTGAGACGTGCGGTGTCGGCCTCAGCCTCGCGGAGTTTGTCGGCGCGGGCTTCCAGTTCGGGGATGCCCGCCTCAGCCTGCTGGGCCGCCTCCAGACCCATCTGAGCAGCTCCGGCAGCGCGCGCCGCCTGGGCCGCAGCCTCCTGTGCAACGGTCAGGGCCCGAGCCTCGCGCTCGGCGGCAATCCGGGCGCGTTCGGCGGCGTCCAGCAGCGGCAGCACTCCAGCCACGCGGCGGGCGCGGGCGGCGCGGGCGGCACCAGCCTGCACCCCAGCGGCGCGCGCGTCCAGCGCCCCCAGGCGGCGGCTTGTGTCCTCGCGCGCCTTCCAGACCTTCTCGATCTCGCGCAGGCGCACCAGGCTGTTTTGCAGGGCTTCCAGGCGGTCCCGCAGGCTCTCGGCCTCGGCGTCGGTGCGCTCGCGTTCGGCGCGCAGGGCCGTCACGGCCTCCAGCGTCACTCCAGCATATTCGTTTTCCAGCACGCTGTTCAGGCTGCTCACACGGTGCCTGAGTTCTTTGGCACGGTCAGAGGCAACGCGCTGCATGGCGGCGACGTGCTCAAGCCCAGTCAGTTCACCCAGGAGCGCCTGTCGCTCCTTGCCCGTGCCATGAAGCAGCCGGGCGAACTCTCCCTGCGGCAGCATCACGCTGCGGGCAAACGTCTTGAAATCGAGCCCCACCGCTGTGCGAATGCGCTCGTTGACCCCCTTCATGCCGCCGTCGCTGAGGTTGGCCCAGCGCCCGTCCGGGTCGCGGCGCTCGAAGCGCACCTCGTTTTCGGCCTGCCGGCGGCCCTTGGTGCGCGAGGCGCGGTACGTCGTGCCGCCTACCTCGAAAGTCAGCCCCACGCTCAGGCCACGCTCGCCCTGCGAGATCAGCGCGTCCAGTCCCGCCGCGCCCAGCCGCGCCGTCTGCCCGTACAGGGCGAAGGTCATGGCGTCCAGCAGGCTGGATTTGCCGCTGCCCGTCGGCCCCACCAGGGCGAACAGTTCGAGGTCTCCAAAGTCCAGCTCGGTGAACTGTCGAAAGGCGGTGAAGCCCTGAACTTCCAAGCGGAGCGGCTTCATAGACCGGTCTCTGAGAGACAGATCATGAAATGATAGGCGCAGGAGAGCATCTGCCAGAGCCTCACGCCACTTCCTCCGTCCGTGCCGCCTCGTCCGCTTCCTTGAAGGCGGCGCGTAGATCGTCAGGCAGTTCGCCGCGCCGCTCGCGGTAGTACTGCTCGTACAGCTGGGTCAGGCTCAGGCCCTCGCGTTTCCGTTCGGGCAGGGCCAGGTCTTCCTGGGTGGCTTCCAGGTCTACCGCCAGGGTGTTGGGGGCCAGCTTCAGCACCCGATCCTTGAGCCCCGGCAGGGCGGTTCCACTGGGGGCACGCACCACCACCTTCAACAGGCCGTCGAAACCCTTCAGGGCCTTGATCCGGGTCTCCACGTTGTCCAGATCGGCGCGCAGGGTCTTCAACTCGCGCCCACTCGCCAGTGGCAGAGTGTGGACACGGGCGGGACGCCCAGCCTCCACCTCGATCAGGTTGACCTGCTTCTTCTCGCCGCCCTCGCCGAAGTCCAGCTGGATGATGCTGCCGGGGTAGCACGCCAGCGGGGCGTCTGAGACCTGCTGTGGCTTGTGGATATGCCCCAGCGCCACGTACTGTGCGCCGGGCGGCAGTTGCAGTCCAGACAGGGTGTAGGCGTTGGTCAGATCGAACTGCAGCGTGCGCTCGGAGCCGCTGGGCACTGCGCCGTCCATGGTCGCGTGGGCCATCAGCATGTTGACGCTGCCCGCACGGAAACCTTCGCCCAGACGGCGTAAAAAGAAGCCCATTCCCTCGCGGTACTTCTGCCGCCACGCCCCAGTGTCCCCGCCCAGCAGGTCCGCGGCCTTGACCAGCCGCCGCTCGGACAGGTAGGGCAGGGCGCCCACGGTCAGGGACTCGCCACCCCTCGTCTCAATGGTCCGCACCATGTCCTGGGGGTTGCTGCTGGGCTGTGCCACAGCCTGAATGCCCACCCAGCCCAGCAGTCCCGTCACCGATTCCAGCCGCGCGGAACTGTCGTGGTTCCCGGCGATCACGATGCCCGGAATCCCGGCGTCACGCAGACGCAGGAAAAAGTCGAAGACAGCGGCCTCGGCGTCTGCCGAAGGGTTGGCCGTGTCGAAGAGATCGCCGGACACCAGCACGGCGTCGGCGCGCTCGCTGCGGGCCAGCGCGGCAATCTCGGTTAAGGCCTGATGGATCTCGGGAGTCCGGTCATAACCACGCAGGTTGCGGCCCGCATGGAAATCAGCGGTATGAAGTACGCGCATCACAGAAAAATCTAGCACGGGGCAGTGAAGCGCAGCCGTGAGATCACTCTTTCGGAACCGCACTTTTTCAGCTTTTGTGGGGTTGGGCAGGGCCAGACGCGCCCTCGCCCTACCGCCCACCACGTTGCCGTGCCCCAATGACCCGGCCAGAGAGTCAACCTGCGCCTCAACGGCCACTCCCAGGATTTGCGAACGCCTGAGAGGGTGAGGGCCCCAGGCTTGTTTTCAACGCTGCAAGCCCGTGCAGACTTCGGCCCCACCTTCAGCCAAACCTAAATACCTGTTGAATGCCCTGCTATTTCCTTTCCCAGCCAGCCGCTAGAATTCTTCGCAATGCCTCTTGACTATCTGGCGCGCATCGCGCAGACGCCTGCGCCCACATTCCAGGAGGGGCAGCGGGCCGAGCTGATCGCGGAGCTGTGGCGGGAGCTGGGCTATCCCTGCGAGATCGACGCGGTGGGCAATGTGCTGACCCGCATTGCCCCACCCGCCACCGAGGGCCACCCCGCCCTGCTGCTGGCGTCGCACCTGGACACCGTGTTCGAGGCCGGGACTGACGTGACCGTGCGTGAGGACAGCGGGCGCCTGATCGGGCCAGGGGTGGGCGACAACAGCGCCAGCCTGGCCGTCCTGACGGCGCTGCTGCGTGATCTGCGCGGTCAGACTGGCGTGCTGCGCCGTCCACTGTGGGTGGCGGCCAACGTGGGCGAGGAAGGGCTGGGCGATCTGCGCGGCAGCAAGTTCCTGATCTCCCAGCACCGCGCCGCGCTGGGGGCATTTATCGCAGTGGACGGCTACCTGGGCATCGCGGTCACTCGTGGGGTGGGGGTACGGCGCTACCGGGCTACCTTCGTGGGGCCGGGGGGGCACTCCTGGGGAGATCAGGCCCCCAGCGCCCTGCACGCGCTGGGGCGGGCCATCAGCGGGCTGTACGCTCTCCCGCTGCCCTCCACGCCGCGCACCACCCTGAATGTGGGGGTGGCCTCGGGCGGCACCAGCGTCAATTCCATTGCGGCCAGCGCCGAGCTGCTGCTGGATCTGCGTTCGCTGGATCCTGAGGTGCTGGGCAAACTGGACCGCCGCGCGGTTTCGGCGCTGCACACGGCGGCGCGCGAAGCAGGAGTGAGCGTGCAAATCGAGCAGGTGGGCGACCGTCCCGGCGGCGACCTGCACAGCGCGGCCCTGCTGCCGGCCATCCGTGAGGCGGCCCGCGAGATCAGGACGGAACTGAGGACGGCCTCCAGCAGCACCGATGCCAACGCCGCCGCCCCCCACGGCCTGCCTGCCGTCGCCATCGGCGTCTACCGCGGCGGCAACGCGCACCGCCTGGACGAATGGGTGCAGACCAGCAGCCTGGAACCGGGTCTGAAGTTCCTGCGCCGCGTGGTGGAGCTCTACCAGCAGCAGCCGGTGGTATAGAGCCAGAGGGATAGGTCCAAACACGCCCGCCTCCTCAGTTCCCCCAATCCCCCCATCGCCTCTGTAGCCTTTCCCGCTTTTTGGCGTGCAGGCGCGGGCTTTCGTGACCTTGGCAGCAATTTCAGCCCACCATTTTCCCATCTGTTCAGAGCAGAATGGAGGGCAGTTATGAAACCAACCGCGCGCTCATCCGTCCCGCGCCGTGCCCTGTCCGGCAGCCCTCTCGTGGCCCACCTGGGACGCGCCTTGATGCTGGGCAGCGCGCTGCTGCTGAGCGGCACTGGGGCACAGACCGTGGCTTCCCCGGCCCAACTGGTCTTCAACCGGGTCAACGGATTGATCGAGGCCAACTACGGTGGGCTGTCCACGGTGGACCGCGTGGCCCTGGCCGCCGAGTACCAGAAGCGGCTGGACGCCGTGTGCAGTTCGTCCCCTGCCGACTGCGCCGAGAGCAAGGCGTATCCGGTGATCCAGGCCGAGGTCACCGCATTGGGCGACGAGCACACCTTCTTCCAGACGCCTGAGGATTTCAAGGAGTTCTCGGCCAGCGCCAGCGGGGGCAACCGCCTGCAGTTTGGTGTGAAGCTGGCCCGGCTGGACGGCGAGAACCGCGTGGTCACCGAGATCGTGCCGGGCAGCGCCGCCGAGGAAGGGGGCCTGCGGCGCGGCGACCTGCTGCTGACCATCGACGGCAAGCCCTACACCTTCGCAGGCCTCAGGGTTGCCAAGGAAGGGGGCAAGCCCACGGCCCTGGGCCTGACTCGCCAGGGCACGAATCTGACGCTCACCCTGACCTCCCGCGAGAGCAGCACCCGTGACCTGCCGCGCCTCAGCTACGTCCCTGCCAGCACACCAGCGGGCGCGGCCAGTACCACCACGGCGGCGGGTGAGGTGGCCGTGCTCCGGATTCCTACCTTCCTGTCGGGCGGCGGCGTGGCGCAGCAGGTGCACGACCTTGTAGGAGAGGCGCAGCGACACGGAGCGACAGGGATGATCGTAGACCTGCGCGGCAATGGCGGTGGCAGCCTGTACGAATGCGACAGTGGCGTGAGCGCCTTCGTGCCCAGCGTGACCCGCGTGGCCCGCAGCGTGGACGGCAACGCCCGCACCGTGGTCAGCCGGGGGACGCGTCTGGAAGATGGCCGCCTTGCCGGAAGCGTCCGCAACCCCAAGCTGTGGACCGGCCCACTGGCGGTGCTGGTGGACGCCGGCAGCGCCTCGTGCAGCGAGTTCTTCGCCTACGAGATTCAGTACGCCGGGCGCGGCCCGGTTATCGGTGAGACCACCGCCGGAGTGGGCAACACCGCCACGCGCATCTTTGAAGTGGGCGAGGGCGCGCTGCAACTGACCATCCTGAACTACGCCAAGCCCGATGGCACGCCGTACCCCACCCGCATTACCCCCGACCAAACTTTCGCCCAGGGGGAGGAACAGATTCGTGCCCTGACCCAGGGCAAGGATGACCTGTTAGCCAATGGCCTGAAGGCGCTGGCCAAGGCCCCGGTGCTGACGCTGGACCCGACGCAGAACCAGCCCTGAGAGGGGTGAGAGGGGGAAGCACTCCTGGAGCTGCTTAAAAGCCTGACGCAAAGACAAGAGCACCCGCCTGCAGGCGGGTGCTCTTTCGCTGATGAGACAATCTGAAACCCAGTCCTACATGTCCATCCGCGTCTTGAGGAAGTTGGTCATGACCGCGCCGCGTTTGTAGAACGGGTTGTCCATGATCTTGATGTACAGCGGAATGGTGGTCTTCGGCCCTTGGATCACAGTTTCTTCCAGGGCGCGTTTCATGCGGGCAATCGCCTCGGCGCGGTTATCGTGATGCACGATCAATTTGCCGATCAGGCTGTCGTAATGCGGCGGGATCACGTAACCGGTGTAAGCGTGCGAATCTACTCGCACGCCAGGGCCACCCGCGAAATGCACGTCGTCGATACGGCCCGCGGCGGGGCGGAAATCCTTGGACGGGTCTTCGGCGTTCAGGCGGCACTCGATGGCGTGACCGCGCAGCACCACGTCCTCCTGTTTCAGGTTCAGGCCGTGGCCGGAGGCGATTTCCAGCTGCATCCGCACCAGATCCAGGCCGCTGATCATCTCGGAGACGCAGTGTTCCACCTGAATGCGGGTGTTCATCTCCATGAAGTAGTAGTTGCCGTCGCGGTCCACGATGAATTCCAGCGTCCCGGCCCCAGCGTAGTTGACGTGCTGCGCGAGACGCACGCCCGCCGCCAGAATCTCCTGGCGCAGGCTGTCGGGCAACGTGCTGGGCGCTTCCTCGATCAGTTTCTGGTTGCGCCGCTGGATGCTGCAGTCACGCTCACCGATGTGGATGACGTGGCCATTGCCGTCGCCCATGACCTGCACTTCCACATGCCGGAACTCTTCAAGGAATTTCTCCATGATCAGGTCTGGATCGCTGAAGTACAGCCGCGCTTCCTCGCGGGCCTGATCGAAGCCCTTCTTCAGTTCGTCCTGGGTCCGGATGACCTTCTGGCCGCGCCCGCCGCCGCCCGCGCTGGCCTTGAGCAGCACGGGGTAGCCGATCTGCTTGGCCGCCAGAATGGCGGCGTCAAGGTCTTCCAGAATGCCCGTGCCAGGAACGACGGGCACGTTGCTGGCGGCAGCAATTTCCCGCCCGCCCGCCTTGGAGCCCAGCGCCCGCATGCTCTCCGGGGTGGGGCCGATAAAGACCAGCCCGTGCTCGCGGCACATCTCGGCGAAGTCGGGGTTCTCGGCCATGAAGCCGTAGCCCGGATGGATGCCCTCGGCGCCGGTCATCAGGGCCGCCGAAAGGATGTTGGGAATATTCAGATACGAGGCGTTGCTGGCGGGCGGCCCTACGCACACGGACTCGTCGGCCAGCAGCACGGGCAGGCTGTTCTCGTCGGCGGTGGAGTACACCACCACCGTCTTGACGCCCAGTTCGCGCGCCGTGCGGATAACGCGCAGGGCAATCTCGCCCCGGTTGGCGATCAGAATTTTCTTGAACATAACCTGCCCTTACTCGATCAGGAAGAGCGTCTGACCGTATTCCACCGGCTCGGCGTTCTTGACCAGAATCTCGCGGACCACGCCGCCCGTCTCAGCCTCGATCTCGTTCATCAGCTTCATGGCCTCAATGATGCACAGCACCTGTCCAGCGGCCACGGTGTCGCCCACCTTGACGTAGGGCGCAGCATCCGGGCTGCTGCTGGCGTAGAAGGTGCCGACGATAGGAGCCTTGACCGGCATACCGCTGGCCGCTGCAGGCGCCGCAGGGGTGCTGACGGCGGCCGCTGGCGCAGCCTGGGGCGTCTCTGACGCGGGGGTAAGGGCAGAGGTAGGAGCCGGCGCACTCTCGGCGGTCTCAAAGGTGGGTTGCGGCTGGGCCTGGGGGACAGCCGGGGCGCTGGGCGCGAAAGCCGGGCCGCTCATAGCCTGCGGACCACGCTTGAGATCCAGCGAGAAGCTGCCGGTCTTGAGGCTGAATTCGCGCACATCGGCGGCTTTGAGGGCATCAAGCATCTGTTTCAGGTCGTCTGGGTTCATGGCCCCTCCTTATCGTGCTGGCATCTGGGTGGTGACAGTCGGGTCTGCGGTGATTTGCGCCGGTTCATCATGACGGGTCAGAGGTTAGGAATGTTTACCGTCCCTAACGCCCGTTTGGCTGCCTGCCGAGTTTAGCGGCTTCCGTCCCCGGATGGGCGGAATTTTCAACCCGGTTCAGATTTCCCTGAGTGCCTCAGCGCTGGGCAGTCCTTCATTACGGGTCAGTTCAGCCCCTCGGCCTCGCGCACGATGTCCAGCACCCGCTCGCGGATGGCGCGCTCCTCGCGCAGGTAGCGAGCAGCGCTCATCTGCACACCGATGGCGGCCACCAGTGCGCCCGCGTAGTGGTACGGCACACCCAACGTGCATTGACCCGGAATCCATTCCTCGATGCTGTAGGCGTAGCCCAGCCGTCCCACCCGCGCCACTTCGGTGTGCCACTCGTCCAGCGTGGTGATGCTGCTCTGGGTACAGGTGGAAAACGTCTTGGGCGTGATGTCTGCGTGGGCGTACAGAATCTTGCCGCTGGCCGTGGAGGTGGCGGGCAGGTAAACGTCTAGCGGCAGATCGATGTCGGCGTCCGGGTGGCGTTCGCGGATCGCCGCAACAACCTCCTCGCCCTCCAGAATGCACAGGAAGGCCACCGAACGCACCTCCAGCGCCAGCCGGGTGATCAGCGCGCGGGCATCGGGGAACCAGGGCAGAGAAGCGGTGAGTTGCGCGCCCATCTCGGCCAGATGCCACGACAAGCGGTATTTGCCGACAGGGGTGCGGCGCAGAAAGCCCGCGCCAGTCAGCCCCGCCAGGTACGCGTGGGCCGTGGCGCGGGGCACGCCCAGGTGCGCTGCCAGGGCGCGGACGCCCCATTCAGGCTGCTCGGCGCTGAAGGCCGACAGGATGTTCGCCGCTTTTTGAAGGGACAGCACCCGTCCAGCTTACGCGGACAAGGGCCAGAAAGTAAATCTAGGGCACGGAGCTTGACCCCTCGCTGAGGGTGGCCGTGATGCGCTGCCTGGAGAACCGCGCCACGCGCTGTCCGGACAGGCACGCTCCGGCCCCTCCTCAACTACGCTTCACTTCAGGTAGGTCAGAATCAGCGCCGCCGTGTCGCGCAGGGCGTCGGTGTGCATGCGCTCGTAGGAGTGGCTGGCGTCCACACCGGGGCCGATCAGCGCCACCGGGTAGTCGCCCCCGGCCCGCCACGCCGCCGTACCGTCCGAGGAATAGAAGGGGTAGAGGTCTACACGCAGATCCAGACCCGCAGAGGCCGCTGCCGCCCGCAGCCGATTGCCCAGCGCGTGATCGTAGGGACCGCCGCTGTCCGCGACGCACAGGGTGACGCAGTGCTCGCTGCTGGTCTGGCCCTCGCCCACCGCCGCCATGTCCACAGCGATCAGTTCGTCGGTGTGGGTGGGAATGCCGGTGGCCGCCCCGTGGCCGACCTCCTCATAGGTGGTGACGTGAAAGGCCACCGTCTTTGAGGGGGGGGTATTAACCAATGCGCGGGTCACGGCCAGGAAGATCGCCACCGCCGCCTTGTTGTCCAGGTGGCGCGATTTGATGTACCCGGCGCCCGTGACGCGGGGCCGCGCGTCGAAGCTCACGAAATCGCCCACGCCGACGCCCAGGGCGCGGGTCTCGGCGGCGCTGGTCGTCTGCTCGTCCAGCCGCACCTCCATCACGGCGGCCTCGCGCTTCAGGTCACGCAGGGCCGCGCCGTGAACGTGGGTGCTCTGGCGGATGTTGACCACCGTACCGGTGATGACACGTCCACTCTGGGTATGCACGCGCACGTCCTCGCCCTCCACGGTGGCCCAGTCGTAGCCGCCCAGCATGGACAGCAGCAGGCGGCCACCCGGCTTGATGCCCTTGACCATCGCGCCCAGGGTGTCGGTGTGGCCACTGAAGGTCACGTGGCCCTCGCCCGTTCCCGGCACCTCCCAGGTCAGGGCGCCCTTGCGGGTGCGCTGCGGCGTGATGCCCAGTGCCCGGACCTCCTTGTCGATCAGCGCGACGGCGGCGTCCGTGAAGCCGGTGGGGCTGGGGGTGTCCAGCAGGCGCACAAGAACATCCAGGGTGTAAGCCAGCTCGAATTCAGGGTTCATGCCCCTCACTATGGCGGATAGGAATCAACTGTCTCCAGGGCAGGAACGCGCCACCATCCGTTTTCGCGGGCGGTGCTACGCTCAGGGGCGATATGGATTCTTATGACGTGTTGGTCATCGGCGGCGGCCCGGCGGGTTACGTGGCCGCCATTCGTGCGGCGCAACTGGGCTTCAAAACCGCCTGCGTGGACGATTTCACGCGCGACGGCAAACCCAGCCTGGGCGGCACCTGTCTGAACGTGGGCTGCATCCCCAGCAAGGCGCTGCTGGATTCCTCTGAAAAATTCGAGATGATCGGGCACGACGCCGCCGATCACGGCATCACGGTAGCTGGCCTGAAGATGGACCTGGACAAGATGCTGTCGCGCAAGACCGGCGTGGTGGACAAGCTCACCGGCGGGATCGCCTACCTGTTCAAAAAGAACAAGATCACCTCCATCTCGGGCCTGGGCAAACTGCTGCGCCAGGACGGCGAGGAATGGATCGTCGATGCTGCCGGAACCGAAGTGAAGGCAAAGAACGTGATCGTGGCGACGGGCAGCAGCCCCCGTCAACTTCCGCTGGCCCCCTTCGGCGGGCATGTGGTGGAGAACAGTGGCGCGCTGACATTCACGGAAGTTCCCAGCAAGCTGGGCGTGATCGGCGCGGGCGTGATCGGCGTGGAACTGGGCAGCGTGTGGCGGCGGCTGGGCGCGGACGTGACCATTCTGGAAGCCTTGCCCGGCTTTCTGATGGCCGCCGACGATGCCGTATCCAAGGAAGCGCTCAAGCAATTCAAGAAACAGGGCCTGGACTTCCACTTCGGCGTCAACATCACCAAGGTCGAGCAGAGTGACGCGGGCGTGAGCGTGACCTACACCGAGAAGGATCAGGAGGTCACGGCGCAGTTCGACAAGCTGATCGTAAGCATCGGGCGCGTGCCGCACACGGCGGGCCTGGGCGCGGACGCGGTGGGACTGGCGCTGGACGAGCGCGGCTACGTCAAGGTCGACAGCCATTACCGCACCAACCTGAGGGGCATCTACGCCATCGGTGACGTGATCGGCGGCGCGATGCTGGCGCACAAGGCCGAGGAAGAGGGGGTGGCGCTGGCCGAACAGCTCGCCGGGCAGGCCGGACACGTCAATTACGACGTGATTCCCTGGGTGATTTACACCTCACCCGAGATCGCCTGGGCGGGCCTGACCGAGAAGGGCGCCAAGGATGCAGGCCTCAAGGTCAAGACTGGACAATTCCCCTTCAGTGCCAACGGCCGCGCGCTGGGCCACAATGACCCGCGCGGCTTCGTGAAAGTGGTGGCCGACGCCGAGACCGACAAGCTGCTGGGGGTCCACATGGTTGGCCCTAACGTGTCTGAGCTGATCGGCGAGACGGTGGCGATCATGGAGTTTGGCGGCAGCAGCGAGGATCTGGCCCGCACCATCCACGCCCACCCCACCCTGAGCGAGGTGGTCAAGGAAGCGGCGCTGGCCGCCGACAAACGCGCGCTGCACATGTAAATTGAGGGAAGCGTTAAGGGAAGGGGGGTCAGGCCGCGTGGGCTGGCCCCCTTCTCCTATGATGCGGCCATGACTCACAAACTCAGCTCTCCCCTGCCGCTGGAATCCAGACTGGTCGAGCGCGTCTGGGGTGGCACACGGCTGATCCCTGACGGCAGCAACGACCGCAAGATCGGCGAGGCGTGGGTGGTGGGCGAGGACAACCACGTGTCAGGCGGCCCACATGCCGGGCAGACGCTGGCTGAACTCTCCGCACAGTTTCCGAAAGAGTTACTGGGGCACCGCGCCACCTCGGGCCGCTTTCCACTGCTGATCAAACTGCTGGACTGCGCCGAGTGGCTGAGCGTACAGGTTCACCCGGACGACGCACAGGCCCGTGAACTGGAGGGCGAGGGCTTTCTCGGCAAGACCGAGGCCTGGCACCTTCTGGCCGCTGACGATGGTGCGCAGATCATCGCGGGCATCCGCGACAACACGTCGCAGGATACCCTGAGCGAGGCGATCCTGGCCGGGAAGGCCATGGACCATGTCGCCTACACGCCTGTTCACGCCGGTGACACCTTCATGATTCCTGCGGGCACGGTGCATGCGCTGGGGCCAGGGGTCTTCCTGTACGAGGTTCAGCAGACCAGTGACCTGACCTACCGCATCTACGACTGGGATCGCCCTGCCACCGCTGGCCGCGCCCTGCACCTGTCCCAGAGCGCGGCGGTGGCCCGGCCCTGGCCCGCCCCCACCTCTCCCCTGCCACCCGCCGGGGAGGCCGTACAGGAACTGACCCGTTGTGACTATTTTGTGCTGGAGCGGTTGACCAACCGGGCCAGCACCCTGACGGGTGACACTGCTGGGCAGACCTTCCACGTCCTGACCGTGACTGAAGGCGAGGCTCGGGTGGAAGTGAACGGTGAACAACACACGCTGGGCCAGTTCGAGTCTCTGTTACTGCCCGCCGCCGTCGGGGCCTACCGCCTCTCGGGCAGTTTTGAGATGTTGCGCTCCAGCCTCCCGGAGTGAGATGAGGTTGTGCACACCTCAGCTTTCGAGGTAGACCGCGATGGAGCCGTGTATGACCATGTTCTCCCTGAAGGTATCCTCGATTTTTCCTCGCTGTCCCTCATGCGAGTGAGCGGGTTCCAGCCCTCATCACGCTGGAAGTCAGCCAGATCTGAGGCCTTTGAGGCGGCAGAACCTTTCCTATTCACGCCTGCGTAACGTGGCCGCCTCTACACAGATAGAGGCGGCGCCGTCAACACGCGGGTCAGGCAGTGGGATCCCAACACCGTGAGGTGACGCCTCAGCCGGGCCGATGTTCCGGATCATGGCGATAGACCCGCTGGGTGGCCTCGTCCAGAATGGCGCGTAGATCGTCCTCGCTCTGGGCTTCCACATAGACGCGCACCACTGGCTCGGTACCGGACGCACGGAACATGGCCGATGCACCGCCCGAGAGGCTCAGCTTCACGCCGTCGCGGGTATTGACACCTTCCACCACCCGGCCCGCCACCTCCACAAAGGTCTGGGCATCGGCCAGTAGCGCGGCCTTGTCGAAGCGGTCACTCAGGTGCAGGTCAGCGCGGTCGTAGTGGTGCTGGAAGCCGACCTCGGCCTCGATGTCGGCGAACAGTTCGGGCAGACTTTTTCCGCTGGCCGCCATCGCCTCGATCATCAGCAGGCTGTTCAGCAGGCCGTCGCGCTCCGGAATGTGCCCACGTGAGGACAGCCCACCGGACTCCTCGCCGCCGATCAGTACGGCCCTGTCCTCGTCGGCTTGCCCTTCGAGAAAGGCGTCGGTGATGTACTTGAAGCCCACCGGCGTCTCCAGCACTTCCAGCCCCAGCTTCCCGGCCAGCAACTCGATCACCCGGCTGCCCGACACCGTCTTGACCACTCGCCCGCGCAGGCCACGCACGCGGTAAAGGTGAGCGGTCAACACGGCGAAGATCTGGTGGCTGTTGAAGAACCCGCCACCCGCCGTGACCGCTCCCACCCGGTCCGCATCACCGTCAGTCACCACGCCCAGCGTCTGCCCAGTTTCACCGGCCAGCAGGGCCATCAGGTCGCCCAGACTGGGCGGAACGGGTTCGGGGTTGACGCCGTGGAACAGGGGATCGGGCCGCCCATGCAACTCGCTCAGCTCGAGCTGGAGCCCGGCATGGGCGGCGTAGCCGGTCAGCCAGCCGCATCCTGCGCCGCCCATCGGATCGTGAATGACACGGCCCCGGTAGGCACGCAGCATCTCCAGATCGAGTTGGCGGTCCAGCTGCTCGTAATACGCCTGCTGGATGTCCAGCGGCTGGACCGTGCCGCGCGGCCCGTTGTAGGGCTCGGGCGCGTCCAGGGCTGCCTCCACCTGGGCCACCAGGGCTGGGGTGGCGCTGCCGCCATAGTGGCCTTTGAGTTTGTAGCCGCTGTACTGGGGAGGGTTGTGACTGGCCGTGACCATCACGCCGCCCGCCGCGCCGTGATGGAGCACCGCAAAGGATAGCGCTGGGGTGGGCAGGTACTCGGTGGCCAGCCACACGTTCAGCCCGGCTTCGGCCATCGTGTCGGCCACCACCTGGGCGAAGCCAGCCCCCTGAAAGCGGGTGTCGTGGCCCACCACCACCGATGTGCCGCCCCCCTGGCGCAGCGCCTGGGCATGTGCGCGGGCCACCCGCCGCACGTTCGCGTAGGTGAATTCCTCGGCGATAATGTCGCGCCAGCCGTCTGTTCCGAATTTGATGGGCATGCAGAAGTCTCCGCCCGACAGCGTATCAGGACGGGCCTGACAGGATTCAGGCAGCGGCAGCGTCTGAAGGCGGCGCTGGCCCCATTGACGTATCACCTGGGCTGGGCTATGATTCTCGCCGTGCTGAAAAGCACCCCTTGAAAGGGCGGCGGACACACTGAAAAAAGTGAATGCTGAGGGTGTGGCCCCATCGTCTAACGGTTAGGACACTACCCTTTCAAGGTAGCGATACGGGTTCGAATCCCGTTGGGGTCACCAACTCAAGCCTCCGCCTCGGCGGGGGTTTTTGCGTTGTGTGGTGCGCGCCTAGTATGGCGGTTACACCTTGTAGGTCTCTAAGGCGCATTGACACCCCGCCGCCCCCTTGCTACAGTGACTGCCGCCTGTCCGGTCACGGACGTGCGAAAGCAAGTGGTGCGCGGGTGTAGCTCAGCTGGTTAGAGCGCACGCCTGATAAGCGTGAGGTCCCCAGTTCAAGTCTGGGCATCCGCACCAAAGAATAGAGAACCCCGTCTAATACGGGGTTTTTCGTTTTAGGAGTTCAGCGCGAACCCTGGAAAACGTCTGCGAAGTGACCTGAGCATGGGTCATATACACGGCAGAAGAGGCTGTGAGGATTCCCTCACGCCTCTTTCTCCTTCCCCAGGACTTATCTGGGCAAAACGCTCGTGCCCATTAAATACTGATCCATCGCCCGCGCCGCTTGCCGTCCCTCACGAATGGCCCAGACCACCAGACTCTGCCCGCGCCGCATATCGCCCGCCGCGAAGACGCTGGGCAGGTTGGTCAAATAACCGCCCTCCTCCTCTGTTCCAGCCAGGGCATTGCCACGTGTGTCCTTGTCGACGCCAAACGCCTCGATCACGCTGCCCACCGGGCTGACAAAACCCATCGCCAGGAGCACCAGATCGGCCTTGTGGATTTCCTCGCTGCCCTCGATTTCCTGTAATTTGCCGTCCACCAGCTCAATGCGAACGGTCTTGACCCCGGTGAGCTTGCCTCCCTTGCCCACAAACTCTTTGGTGGCAATGGCAAATTCGCGGGTCACCCCTTCCTCGTGGCTGGAGCTGGTGCGGAGTTTGAGGGGCCAGTACGGCCAAACCAGCGGCTTGTTCTCGTGCTCGGGCGGCTGGGGCATCACCTCGAACTGGGTCACGCTCACCGCGCCGTGGCGGTTGCTGGTGCCGACGCAATCGCTGCCGGTGTCGCCGCCGCCGATCACGACGACATGCTTACCGTCGGCGCGCAATTGCTTTTTCAGTTTGTCGCCCGCATTCACGCGGTTCTGTCCCGGCAGGAACTCCATCGCGAAATGCACGCCGTCCAGTTCGCGCCCCGGCACTGGCAGGTCACGGGGCTGTTCCGCACCGCCGCACAGCAGCACGGCGTCGAATTCGGCGCGCAACTCGTCTGGGGTCACGGTGGATTTGGCAAGGTTGGTGACGCTGCTTTGCTTGTCCCACGCACCCACCAGCACGCCCGTTCTGAAGGTCACGCCCTCGGCTTCCATCTGCTGGACTCGGCGGTCAATATGGTGCTTTTCCATCTTGAAATCGGGGATACCGTAGCGCAGCAGGCCACCCACGCGGTCATTTTTCTCGAAGACCGTTACAGCGTGTCCGGCGCGGGCGAGTTGCTGCGCCGCTGCTAGCCCCGCCGGGCCGCTGCCGATCACGGCCACTGTCTTGCCGGTCCTGACCTGTGGCGGCTGCGGCCTGACCCAGCCCTCCTGCCACGCGCGCTCGATAATTGCCAGCTCAATGGACTTGATGCCCACCGGATCGTCGTTGATGTTCAGCGTACAGGCGGCCTCGCACGGCGCGGGGCAGATGCGGCCCGTGAACTCGGGAAAGTTATTCGTGCTGTGCAACGTCTCGATGGCCGAGAGCCAGTCGTTCTCGTACACCAGATTGTTGAAATCGGGAATGATGTTGCCCACCGGGCAGCCGTTGTTGCAAAACGGAATGCCGCAGTCCATGCAGCGTACCGCCTGTTTCTGGGCCAGCTCATTTGCCAGCGGCAGCACGAATTCGGCGTAATTCTTGAGGCGCACGTCGACAGGCTGATACTTCTCCTTGACGCGGGGTTGTTCCAGGAAGCCGGTGATTTTGCTCATATGCCCTCCGGGCGGGTTGTGGGCTGTGGGTTGTTGGGGTGGCAGAAGAGAGGGGCACCAGAACTGCCCACTGGCGCTCCTACTTCGTCAACGTTCCCTGTCCGCCGTTGTGGCTCGGCCCGGTCTGCATGCTGGTCGTGTCGGTGAACTGCACGGTGGCGGCCTCTTTCTGCGAGGCGCGTTCCCTCAAAGCACGCTGGTACTCCAGCGGGAAGACCTTGACGAAGCGTTTGCGGGCGTTATCCCAGTCGTCGAGAATGTCGCTGGCGATGGCCGAACCCGTCCAGCGATGGTGGCTTTCGATCAAGGTGCGCAGCTGCGTTTCATCGGTTTCGCCGCCGTGCAGGCTGGCGGGATCGGCCCCCAGTACAGCAAGGCTGTGGATCTGCTCGTCGGCGGGTTGCACCCGGTGCAGGCTGACCATACTGTGGTTGCACTTCTTCTCGAAGCTGCCGTCCTCGTCGTAGACGTAGGCGACGCCGCCGCTCATCCCGGCCGCGAAATTGCGCCCGGTCTGGCCCAGCACCACCACGGTGCCGCCAGTCATGTACTCGCAGCCGTGATCGCCGGTCCCCTCCACCACCGCCCGCGCTCCACTCAGGCGCACGGCGAAGCGCTCTCCGGCGACGCCCCGGAAGAAGGCCTCACCCGCCGTCGCACCGTACAGGGCAGTATTGCCGGTGATGATGTTCTGCCGCGCGTCGCCCCGGAACTCAATGCTGGGGCGGACCACCACACGCCCGCCGGACAGGCCCTTGCCTGCGTAGTCGTTGGCGTCGCCGATCAGGTACAGGGTCAGGCCCGGGGCCAGGAACGCGCCGAAGCTCTGGCCGCCCGTGCCCTCCATCTGGACAAAGACCGTCTGATCGGGCAGGCCCTCGGGACGCACACGGATCAACTCGCCCGAGAGCATCGCCCCTACCGAACGGTTGACGTTCCGCACGTCCTGAAGGAAATGTACCCGCTCACCCTTCTCGATGGCAGGGCGGCATTTCTCGATCAGGATGCGGTCGAGCGCCCCATCTAGCCCGTGATCTTGCGTGCCAGTGTGGCGGTGGCCCACGTCAGGCAACTCGGGTCGGAAGAACAGGCGGCTGAAGTCCAGGCCCTGGGCCTTCCAGTGATCGATACCGGCGCGGGTGTCCAGCAGGTCAGAGCGCCCGATCAGTTCGTCGAAGGTGCGGACGCCCAGCGAGGCCATGATGGCGCGCACTTCCTCGGCCACGAAGAAAAAGTAGTTGATGACGTGTTCGGGCTTGCCGGTAAAGCGGGCGCGCAACACGGGATCCTGAGTCGCCACGCCGACTGGGCAGGTGTTCAGGTGGCACTTGCGCATCATGATGCACCCCTGAACCACCAGTGGCGCGGTAGCGAAGCCAAACTCGTCCGCGCCGAGCAACGCGGCCACCACCACGTCGCGCCCGGTCTTGAGCTGCCCGTCGGTCTGCACCCGCACGCGGTCGCGCAGGCGGTTCAGCACCAGGGTCTGCTGCGTCTCGGCCAGCCCCATTTCCCACGGCGTCCCGGCATGCTTGATGCTGCTCCACGGTGACGCGCCCGTGCCGCCGTCATGCCCGGCAATCACGATGTGGTCGGCCTTGCACTTGGCGACGCCCGCTGCCACCGTGCCGACCCCCACTTCCGAGACCAGCTTGACCGAGATGTCGGCGCGCGGATTGACGTTCTTCAGGTCGTGGATCAGCTGCTTGAGGTCCTCAATGGAATAGATGTCGTGATGGGGGGGCGGGCTGATCAGGCCCACGCCGGGAACACTGTGACGCAGGAAGCCGATGTATTCGCTGACCTTGCCGCCGGGGAGTTGACCGCCCTCGCCGGGTTTCGCCCCCTGCGCCATCTTGATCTGGATTTGATCGGCGCTGCCGAGATAGCCCGTGGTAACGCCAAAACGTCCAGAAGCCACCTGTTTGATCTTGCTGCGCAGGGAATCGCCGGGTTCCAGCGGATAGTCGACCTCCACGCGACTATGGCCCAGGATCCCGGCCAGCGTCTCGCCTGCGCCCAGCGTCTCGCCGCGCAATTCACGCTCGTAGCGGGCCGGATCCTCGCCGCCCTCCCCGGTGTTGGACTTGCCGCCAATGCGGTTCATGGCAACGGCCAGCGTGGTGTGCGCCTCGGTGGAGATGGACCCCAGGCTCATCGCACCGGTGGCGAAGCGTTTGACGATCTCGGCGGCGGGCTCGACCTCCTCAAGCGGCACGGGCACCGCGCCCTCGGTGCGGAACTCGAACAGGCCGCGCAGGGTCATGTGGCGCCTGCTCTGATCGTTGATGATCCGGGCGTACTCCTCGTAGGTGGACGCGGAACCGCTGCGGGTGGCGTGTTGCAGCTTGGCAATGGCGTCGGGCGTCCACATGTGTTCCTCGCCACGCACGCGCCAGGCGTACTCGCCGCCCGCGTCCAGCCCACGCGCCAGCACCGGGTCAGCCCCGAAGGCCGCCGTGTGCGTGCGCAGCGCTTCTTCCGCCACCTCGAAAATGCCGATGCCGCCGATCTGCGTGGCGGTGCCCCGGAAATACTTCTCCACGAAGTCGGCCTGCAGGCCCATCGCCTCGAACAGTTGCGCGCCGCAGTACGACATATACGTGCTGACGCCCATCTTGGACATGATCTTGCTCAGGCCCTTGCCGATGGCCTTGATGTAGTTCCGCATGGCTTTTGCCGGGCCAATGTCGCTCAGGTTGGGCATGCTCGGAATTTCCGTGTGCAGATCGATCAGCGTTTCCAGTGCCAGGTAGGGGTGGATGGCTTCCGCGCCGTAGCCCGCCAGCGCGGCAAAGTGATGCACCTCGCGGGCGTCGCCGGTTTCCACCACCAGGCCGACTTTCATCCGCAGGCCCGCCTTGACCAGATGGTGATGGACGCTGGACAGCGCCAGGAGCGCCGGAATCGCCACGCGTTCCCTGTCCAGACGCCGGTCACTGATGATGATGATGTTGTGGCCGCCCTCGATGGCGTCCACCGCCCAGGCGTTGATGGTGGCGAGCTTGGCTTCGATGCCGCGCGCCCCCCACTCGGCAGGGTAGGTGATGTCAAGTTCGTAGGCGCTGAACTTGCCGCGCGTGTGCTCGCTGATCGAGCGGACGCGCGCCATGTCATCGAAGTCCAGAATGGGCTGCGAGACCTCCAGGCGCATCTGCGGGTTGACCGCGTTGATGTCCAGCAGGTTGGGGCGCGGCCCCACGAACGACACCAGACTCATGACCACCGACTCGCGGATCGGGTCAATCGGGGGGTTGGTCACCTGCGCGAACAGCTGCCGGAAGTACGAGTACAGCGGCTTGCTACGGCTGGAGAGCACCGCCAGGGGCGAGTCGTTGCCCATCGAACCCAGGCCCTCCTCGCCGGTCTTGGCCATCGGCCCCATCAGGAATTTAAGGTCTTCCTGGCTGTAGCCGAAGGCTTGCTGACGGTCCAGCAGGCTCTCACTGAAGGTACCGACCGAACCCATCTCCCCAGCGTCGGCCAGTGGGACGCGGGTGTTGTCTACCCACTGGCGATACGGCTTAGCCGAGGCGTACTGCGACTTCAGTTCCTCGTCCTCGACGATGCGCCCGGCCTCCAAGTCCACCATGAACATCTTGCCGGGCTGCAAGCGCCATTTCTTGACGATCCGGCTCTCCGGAATGGGCAACACCCCGGACTCCGAGGCCAGGATCACCAGATCGTCGCGGGTCTGGAGGTAGCGCGCCGGGCGCAGGCCATTGCGGTCCAGCATCGCGCCCACCTGCCGCCCGTCGGTAAAGACCATCGCGGCGGGGCCGTCCCAGGGTTCCATCAGGGCCGCGTGGTACTCGTAAAAGGCTCGGCGGCGGTCATCGAGCAGGGGATTGTCCTCCCACGCCTCGGGAATCATCATCATGGCGGCGTGGGCCATCGGGTAGCCCGCCAGGGTGAGGAGTTCCAGCGCGTTGTCGAAGGTGGCGGTGTCGGACTCGCCCTCGAAGGACACTGGGTAGATCTTATTGAGGTCATCGCCCAGCACCGGCGAGGCCATCACGCCCTCGCGCGCCCGCATCCAGTTGAAGTTGCCCTTGACGGTGTTGATCTCGCCGTTGTGGGCCACCATACGGTACGGGTGCGCCAGCGGCCATTCGGGGAAGGTGTTGGTGGAAAAGCGCTGGTGGACCAGGGCCAGGGCCGACACCACTGCCCTGTCCTGCAAGTCCAGGTAGTACTCGCCCACCTGGGTGGCGAGCAACAGACCCTTGTAGATCACCGTGCGGCACGACATGCTGGGCACGTAGTATTCGGCCCCGTGCGTGAAGTTCAGCGCGCGGATGGCGTTGCTGGCGCGGCGGCGGATCACGTACAGCTTGCGCTCCAGCGCATCGGGCACCAGGGTATCGGGGCCCGCCCCGATGAAGATTTGGCGGATCACCGGCTCCTTCTCACGCACGGTGGGGCTCATGGGCATCTCGCGGTTGACGGGCACATCGCGCCAGCCCAGCACCCGTTGCCCCTCGGCCTGGACCGCCCGCTCCAACTCCTGCTCACAGGCGCGGCGCGAGGCGATTTCCTTGGGCAGGAAGATCATGCCCACGCCGTAATCCCCAGCGGGCGGCAGCGTCACACCTTGCAGGCCCATCTGGGCGCGGTAGAACTCGTCGGGAATCTGGATCAGCAGACCCGCGCCGTCGCCCATTAGAGGATCGGCGCCCACCGCGCCCCGGTGATCGAGATTTTCCAGAATCTTGAGGCCCTGCTCGATGATCGAGTGCTGTTTATGGCCCTTGATATGGGCCACGAAGCCCACTCCACAGGCATCATGTTCGCGGCCCACGTACAGGCCGTGCTGCCGCGCCGCCTCGATCTCTGCCCGGGAGGGAGGCACGCTCTGGGGAGAAGTCTGGGGATGGGGCAGGCCCGGAAGATTCCGGTCGGTTCTGTTCGGCATAGGCACGCTCCTGTCTGGTAATGACAGGCCCGCCCGGCGTGGGCGAGCCTTCATGGAATCACCATACAGTGGGGTGCATTTTCATGCAGGACGTTGTTTATAACGCCTCTAGACCACTCGGGGCCTGTCAAATGCCAGGCAGTTCTCAGTCACGGTCTTCTTTTTAGAAAGGTGGTAGACGAGGGTCCGACAGCCGGCGGTTCCGGAGCGAGAACCCAGCCTGCCAGGACTGATACCGTTATGGCGCACAGGAGAAATGTCCATTGATGGCAGTGGAAACCCGTCAGGCAGCCCACCGTAGGACCGCAAACTGGCCTGGGCCGTCGTCCAGACTCAGTCCGCTGTGGACGGGGGCAATAGCCAGATTACCGCGCGGGCGTCGCTCAACCCACCGAGCAGCACGCGGGGAGTGAAGTTGCCCGATTGTAGCCCCAGGGCCGTGTTGTAGCGCGTCAGGGTGCTGGCGGTCAGGGTGTACAGATTGCCGTCAGGGGCCAGGGTCAGGTCGCGTAGGTCACTTACAGACGCGACGGTGGAGGCCGTGCGGCTGGTGTTGCCGTCCCAGACCAGCAGCGGCTGGGCGTTCTGGTTGCTCAGAACGTCGCTGCGCCACGCGGCCAGCAGGTTCTGACTGCCCGCACTGCCGCTCCACAGGCGATCAAAACGCCGCGCACCGAAAGCGGCCAGGGCCACGCCGTCGGGAACGCCCGTCTGCCCCACCTTCTGCACTCCGGTATCGGTGGCGGCCAGGATGTCCTGGTTGTAGGCCACCAGATCGCGGATGGCCGGCGCGGGCAACGGGTCACTGACCTCGGCCACGCTGTCGCCTGAATTCCTCGGGGCGACGCGCAGGATCTCGCTGCCGCCGCCCACGCGCGGGCGGGCCACCAGCCCCACATCGCCCAGCACGGCCAGCCGGACCGGCGGCACATCCGGTCCCGGACTGGGCGGCAGGTAAGCCCGCAGCGGCGCAGTCCAGATCAGGGAGCCGCTGGCGTTGTACAGCGCCAGTTGCTGTGGCCCGTTGGGGCACTGGCTCAGGGTCAGCAGGCGATCCCGCCCGGCGTTGCTGACGGTCTGGACCAGACAGATCGGTGTAAAGGGCAAGGGCGCGAAGGGCTGGATGTCGGCCAGATCGCTGTCGCGGCTCTGGATCCCGGTTTGCAGGGTCAGGGCCAGACGCTGGCCGCTGGACAGGGAATTGAGGGTCACGCCGCCCGTCACCGCCTCGGACTTGTTGGCATCGACGGGCGCGGCACTGCTGTCGGCATTGGGGGTCACGGTCCGCAGCGTCGCGCCGCCGTCGGTGAGCAGAGCCACCCGCAGAGCCACCTGGGGTTCCTCGGTGCCGGTGCAGGCCACCAGTAGAGCGGGCATCAGAAACAGGGCGGACAGGCGGTGGGATTTCATGGGCCTCCTTGGGCAGGTATCAGGGATTCAACGGAAAGTGAAGATGGCCTGGGCGCTGTCATACTGCGCGCCTTACAAAAATGCGGAAAGCCACCGCTCCCATCTCAGGGCGAGCTGGGATTCAGCAGCGGCACCTTGGTGCCATCCGGGGTCAGCTCGAACAGCGGGTACTGGTTCTGACCGGGCAGGCCCACCGACAGGCGGTAGCGGCGCTGCACCAGATCGGCCTCGGCCTGAATGGCCCAGCAGCAGCGGTCGATGGTCAATCCGATCACCGGGGACAGCGGCGTAAGGTCCTGGCGCACGCCGTCTTTCCAGACAAAGGTCTGGCGCAGGCTGCCGGTCAGGTACGCCCCGGGCGGCTGGCCCTTGTGGCCAATGCCCACGCTGACGCGCAGCGGATCGATGCTCAGGACATCGGTGGCGGTGTCGTCCGGATAAAGTCCACTGCGGGTGCGGTAGTACTGGACCTGCCCCGACAGCGCCGCGCGGCTGCCGAACTGAATGTTGGCATCGAGGTTCGCCCGTGTCAGCTCGGTACGGAACTGGTCCAGACCCGGGGTGTTGACCGTGGCCGACAGCGCCAGCCGCTGCCCGGGCCGGGTGACACTCAGGCTGCCGGAGGCGGTAGGGCGGGTGAAGCCGCCGCGCACCAGATCGTAAGGACCGCCGTAGGTCAGCTGCCAGTCGTTGGCACTGCCGTTCACCGTGCCGACGCTAAAGGTCAGCGTGCCGCTATTCGGGGAACTGCCAGGAGCCGGATTGGCCTCCACCGGACGGTTAAGCAACAGGTCATGCGTGGTGGACAGTTGATAGCGGGCCCGCCACGTCAGGGTAGCGTTGCCGGCGATGCGCCCGGTGGGCGGGTACAACGTCTCGCGGGCCGAGAAGGTGATGGGATTCAGGACCGCGTCACGGCCCACCGTGGCGTTGATGGTGGCCCCCACCTCGTCGATCTGGGGCTTTGCGATGTTGTGGGTGGCGTAGACGCTGATCGAGTCTGCGCGGGTGGCCCCGGTCACCGTGGCCCGCAAGGTGAAGGGCGTGTAACCATTGATGCGCGAGTAACCGCCTGAGGCCGTCAACGTCAGGTCCGGCGCCGGCCACGCGCTGCTGCGGCGCAGGTAGGCGGGCCGGGCCGGGACTGCGGGGCCGTACTCGGTGGCCTCGCGGGCAGGCTGGGCCTCCACCGGGACCAGGGTGCCCGAGCCGGGGTCGCCCACCGTCGCGCTGTACGAGAAGGTCTCCAGCTCCTTGGTAAAGGGCTGGTAGCCCAGTTGCGCGCTCAGGTTCAGCGGCAGGCGGTTGACGCTGACCGTGAAGACGGCGGGTTCCTGCAAGTCCGGCGCCAGGAACAGGTCGCGCCTGAGCGAGAGGCCGAAACTCACGTCCTTGACCGGCACGGTGCTGAGGTTCAGGCTCAGCGGCGCACTCAGCAGCCGGCCGTTCACCGCGTCGAAGGCAAAGGGGCTGGTGCCCTCGCGCCGCAGGTAGCCCACCCCGAAGGTCACGGTATTGGTGGTGTTGAAGCGCTGGGTCAGCTGGGCGTTGAGGTTCAGGTCCACCGTCCTGGCCCCGGTGCCGTAGTAGCGCCCGGTAAAGGTATTACCCAGGGCCAGATCGGCGTCCTTCCAGGGCTGGGCAGTGTAGGACAGGGCGTGCTGTTCCTCCAGCCGGGTGGTGCTGATGTTCGGCCCCTGCGCGGTGGCGCTGGGCGAGAGCGGATTGCTGCGGGCGGTATAGCTCCCCGCCGTCAGGCGCGTGTCGGCGCTAAAGGTCCCGTTGGTATACGGTTTGGGATCCAGCACGGCCTCGGTCTTGCGGTACGGTGTGTAGACCCCATCCGTCGGCTCCGGGCCGAAGCGGTTCAGGTAGGCGAACTCCGCCGAGAACAGCGGGTATTCCACCTTGGCCCCAAAATCCACCCGCGTCACGCCACGCTCAGCCGCCGTCTCGCTCAGGCCGATGTCCTTGCGGGTCACGTTGAGGCGGTAATCCAGATCGCGCGTCGCCAGCGACAGCGGCACCCGGCCCGTCACCCCGAAGTTGAGGTCCACGTCGTAACCGGGGTTGGCGCTGCCGTCCGGGTTCAGGGGTTTGGGGTTTGCCAGCGTATACAGATCGACGCGGTCCACGAAGGGCAGCGGCGCGTACGAGCGCAGCGCCACGCCCGCGCCCAGGCTGGGGCTGCGGTTCTGGTAATAGCGCAGCAGCGTGGTGCCCAGGGTGCTGCTGCCCACCGAGAACGGCAGATCGGCCTCGACGGTGTAGCCGTCCACCGAATCCTGCTCGATCAAGAGCCGGGGCTGACGTTCCGGATCGTTCAGGGGAATCACGATCACCGGCAGGAACAGCACCGGCACGTCGGCCAGCAGCAGTTGCGCCCGGTAGGCCACCAGCCGGTCACCGGGATACACGATCAGACGCTCGGCGCGGAAGGCGTAGTCGTTGGGGGTGCGCCCGCACTTGGCGCAGGTGGTGAAATACCCTCCGGTGGCGCGCAACTGCCCTGGAATGCGCTCGACCTCCTGGCCCTGGATTTCCAGATCGGCGTCGCTGATCAAGACGTCCTGACCGGTGATCTGCTCGTCGCCCAGCTCCACCACCAGGTTCTCGCCGCTGAGGTCCTGGCCGTCTTTCGCGCTGCGGTAACTGGCCGCGCCCACCAGGGTCAGGGTGCGCCGGGTGCGGTTGTATTCCACCCGCCGCGCCCGCACCACGTCGTCATCGACGCGCAGTTCCACGTTTGCGCCGCTGATGATCACCAGTTCCTGGCCGTCCACCTGCCGCAGTTCCAGCGTGTCCGCCGAGACGATCTTGACCGTGCGGGCCTCGGCATTGCTCAGGGGACCGCCCAGCATGGCGCCCAGCAGGCCCACCGTGAGCACGGCGTTGCGTGCCACCCTGTGAAGACTGTCTTTCCTGGCCGACTGGCGTGCCCGATTTCTGCCGGGTGCGCCCAGGCCCATCCGGCTCCCGAAACTCACTGAACTGCCCCGAATGGGTGGAGGGTGAGCGCCTGTGGTACAGGCGTGGGGAGAGCCAGGGTCTGTGCCGCCGAGGGCAACCCGAAGCCGCCCGCCAGCACCGCGCCGCTGGCCCGGATGTTCTGAGACAGCACGCTCAGGCTGGTGCCGGGGTAATAGAAGCCCAGAATCCTCAGGTGATCCTGCCCGGCCCGCGCCAATCCCAGTGCGCCGTACTGGGACAGCCCCACGCCGTGCCCCGCGCCGCTGCCGCTGATGACCAGGGGATTGAGACCGCTCAGGCTGACGCGCGTGCCCGGTGCGCCCAGCGAGCGCACGAAGCCGCCCGCATTCGCGCCCGTGATCCGCGCGGTGCCGTCGTCGCCGCTGACCGTGATCTCGGCGGGCCGTCCCGAAGGGCTGAGGCGCGTGACGCTCACGCCCCGCAGTCGACCGACACGGGCACCGTAGCGGGCGGCCACCGTCTGGACTTGCGCCGCCGTGACCTCCACCCGCCACCCGGCGCGCGGGCTGCCCGCCGAGAACGGATCGGCCTGGGCGCGCAGGTACGGCAGCTCCTTGCCCCAGACCTCACCGCTGGAGGCCGTGAAGCCCCCTGAATCGCTGCTGAAATAGGTGCTGGCGGGCCGTCCCGCGTAGGCCACCACCTGCGCACGCGTCGCGTCAATGGCCGCATTCGCCTCGGCCTTCTCGGCTTTCAATCCAGGGTAGACCTGGCAGCTCTCGGTGGCACAGGTGTCGTAGGGGGCCGCCGGGTTGATCCGCGCCGCCACGTAGGTCCGCGCGATCACCGCCTGGGCGGCCAGCGCGGCGGCGGGCCACGAGGCCGGCATCTCGGCGGGCACCACGCCGCGCAGATAATCTTCGATGTCCAGTACATTCACGCCCTGCACGCCGCCGTCCTGCACACGCAGGAGGACGCCGCCCCGGTACGGCTTGCCCGCAATTTCCACCACACTGCCGGGTGTGGGGGGCAGGTACAACGTGCTGTTGCCCGCCGCCTGTCCATTCAGCGTGAGCTGGCCGCCAGACACCCCCACCGTCCAGGCCGTCATGGGTTGCGGCTGCGGGACGGGCAGACCCGACGGCCTGAGGGCGTCACCTATAGGTGCCGGGCCCACTGGCACGCGCACGGTCAGCTGAGGCGCGGCGGCCACCAGCACACGCACGTTCAGGGCAGAGACGGAGGGAGCGCAGACCAGCGCGGCGCAGCACAGCGCCGCACCCAGGCCCAGCCGCCGGGGCCGTCCATGCCGCGCCTGCGTCCCTGACGGCCGCAAAGCCAGCAAGGAGGTCAGCAGAGGGGAAAAGGTCTGGGACATCGTTGTGGCCGAGTATAAACATCCCGTATGTGCGCCCTTCTCACAATGGCGTGAGAAGCGCCCGGTTAAGACGCGCAGCAGGCGGCATCATGGCAGGCATGAACACTGCTGCAAACAGCGCCGCGCCGCCTGCCGGACCCGGTCAGGCCAGCCCCGGTCAGGTCTGGGCACACGTCGGTCAGTCCTTCACGCCCCAGGATTACGACGTGGTGGTGCTGGGCGCGGGTCGGATGGGCTCTGCCCTGGCTTTTTACCTGCGACACCTTGCCCCCCAGTTGCGCCTGCTGCTGATCGAGGAGGGCGGCCTGCCCAACGAGGACGGAGCCACGCTACTGGCTCCTGGCGTGTGGACGGGGTGGGGCGTGCCGGAAGACCGGCAGTCCCAGGCAACATGGACGCGAGAACAACTGGAGACGGGTTTCGGGAACATCAGCTTTCAAGCGCGCCCACTCATCGAACTGTTTGCGGAGGGTGGGCCTGACCGGACCCCTGCCGCCGATGCCCTGGCCCCCTTTCCGGACGCGCTGGCGATGGTGGATCTAGAGGCCCTGCCCTTTGCACGCGTGGACGCCCAGGCCGCCACTTACCGCCCCGGCGCGCTGGCTTTGGCCGCCGCGCAACAGGCCGTGAAAGCGGGGGCTGACCTGATGCTCAACGCCCGCGCCCACGCTGTCCTCTCCCCAGAGGGCCGCGGCGGCCGCGTGGCCATCGAACGGCTGAGCGTGACCAACACCCACCAGATCGTCGTCCACGAGACGCATCATCTGCGGGCCGAAACGCTCGTGCTGGCGCTGGGCGCCGACGGCCCGCACGCGGCGGAACACGGTCTGGGCCGGCACACCAACCACGCCCGCGCCTACCGCCAGACGCCGCGCCTGAACGTCCCCAGCAACGACAAGACGCCCACCCTGCGGGTCGCTGGCCTGACCCTGCGCCCGCAAAGTGACGGTTTTACCCTGATTCCAGCAGTTCACCACCGCGATCCGCACGGCTATTCTCCCACGGGCGGCCACCTGACCGGCGTGCCCACGGGCCTGCGCCGCGAGACGCTGGAAGATCTGGTGGCCTTGATGAATGCCCTGCCTCCACTGGGCACGGAGGCGCTCGGCCTGGGCCGCAGCATCAGCGACATTCCGGGCGCATGGCTAGCGCTGCCGGGGGGACAGCCCGGCGGCCTGCCCCTGCATCAGCCCCTGGCCGACGGCGTTCACCTGTTACTGGGCGGCCCGCAGGCCGACACGTTGGGCCTGGCGGTGGCCCATGATCTGGCGGCAGTGGTGGCTGAGGTCACGGAAAGACCGTGGAAGGGTGAGGCTCACCCGGCAGAGTGACGCACCTTCATGCTCCCCAGAGTGTGGCTGAGGGTCTAACCTCCTATTAACGCGCGGGGCTAGACTGCCGGACAAGACGCCGCTCCGAGCAGCCACGCGCCCCACAAGGAGACCCCCATGCCCAACATCGGCCCCGCAGAACTGATCGTGATTCTCCTCGTTGCCCTGGTGGTCTTCGGTCCCCGCAAGCTGCCCGAGCTGGGCAAGAGCCTGGGAGCGGGCCTGCGCGAATTCCGCAAGAGCACCCAGAGCCTCAAGGACGAGCTGGATGTCGGCGTGAACGACAGAGGTCCGCAGGCCGCCCCGACGCAGACCATCCACGCCTCGGTTCCGGCGCAGCCCGTGAGCGCCGCCGCCGTGACGCCGCAGGCGGTAGTGCCAGCTCCCGGCTCCGCGGTTGAAGCAGTCAATCTGGAAAAGGAGAAAGAGCCGGTTCAGGGCTAGGTTCTGTCCAAGCTGCCGCCCGTGATGGGCGGCTTTCTCATGCAGGTGTTGCTCCCTGCGGATCTATGGTGGGCGGAGCGGTAAGGAACTTGGCGGCACAAGGCGCTGCGGGTGTAAGCTGGGTGTGAGACGGCGGCGATTACGCTGGCGGCTGTGTCCCTCTCCCCTTCTCTTGCCGGGCGGCGCTGATGCTGGCCCGCGCCCGCAGTGTGGCCTTGATCGGCGTGGACGCCGTTCCGGTGGAGGTTGAGGTGGACGTGTCGCCGGGCCTGCCGGCCTTCACGGTGGTCGGCCTGCCCGATCAGGCGGTCAGCGAGGCGCGCGAGCGGGTGCGGGCGGCGGTTCGCAATGCCGGGCTGCCCTTTCCGGCAGCGCGCATCACGGTCAATCTGGCTCCGGCGGACCTGCGCAAGGAGGGGCCACTGTACGACCTCCCCATCGCGCTAGGGGTGCTGGCAGCCCAGGGCCTGCTGCCCGCGCGGGCGCTGGACAGCCTGCTGGCGGCGGGCGAGCTGGCGCTCGACGGCAGCCTGCGGCCCATCACCGGGGCAGTCAATCTGGCGCTGCTGGCCTCCTCGCTGGGGCTGCCCGCCCTGCTGCCTGCGGGCAACGCGCCCGAGGCCGCCTTGATCGACGGCCTGACCGTGTACGGCGCGCGGACCCTGCTGGAGGCCGTGGCGCATCTGAATGGCCGCGCCGAACTCTTGCCCACGCCAGCTCCTGCGGCGGAAGATGATGCCGGACTGCACCTCGATCTGGCAGACCTGAAGGGACAGGCGGCGGCACGGCGGGCGCTGGAGGTCTCACTGGCCGGAGGACATAATCTGCTGCTCGTGGGATCGCCGGGCAGCGGCAAGACCATGCTGGCCCGCCGGGCGCCGGGACTGTTGCCACGGCTGACCCGTGCCGAGGCGCTGGAGGTCACGCGCCTCCACTCGGCGGCAGGCGTGTTGAATCTGCGCGGCGGCCTGAACTTGACCGCCCCTTACCGCTCGCCCCACCACACCGTTTCGGACGCCGGGTTGATTGGCGGGGGCAGCGTGCCCCGGCCCGGCGAGGTCAGTCTGGCCCACAAAGGCATCCTCTTCCTCGATGAATTTCCGGAATTCAGCCGCAAGGCCCTGGAGACCCTGCGCCAGCCACTGGAAGACGGCACGGTCACCATCAGTCGGGCGCGGGCCACAGTGGAATATCCGGCGCGCTTTCAGCTAATTGCCGCGATGAATCCCTGCACCTGCGGCCACCTCGGGGATCCTGAAAAGGGCTGCACCTGCACCGCCTCGGAACGGACGCGGTACGCAGCCAGGATCAGTGGGCCGCTGCTGGACCGACTGGACATCGTGTGCCGCGTGCCCCGACTGACGGTAGACGAATTGACCCGAGCACCGGAACCGGAGGCGTCTGCCCCGGTACGCGAGCGGATCACGGCAGCGCGGGAACGGATGGTAGAACGGCAGGGGGGCCGCAACGCCGACCTAGCCGGGCAAGCGCTCAGAAAGCATGCGCCGCTGGCCGCTGGCCCTGAGAGCTTCATTCGTGCGGCGGCACGGCAACTGGGGCTGACCGGGCGCGGCTTTGACCGCGTGCTGCGCGTGGCCCGCACAGTGGCCGATCTGGCTGGCGAACCTGACGTACGTGAAGCGCATCTGGCTGAAGCAGTGACGTACCGGCCACGCGACCTGACCTGAACTCTCTAATGCTCGGTGCCAAAATGGCTAGCTCTCGCTGGTGCCCCGGTCCCGGTCTGGCATGGGCATATTGACCTGATCCTCGTCGGCCCAGCCACTCATCGGTTGTTCTGCAGAGTTCCTGCGGTCATCCGCCCCGCTGCCCGCTTCGGTCAGAACGTCCGGGTCAGTGAGGGCAAGCACCGCCCCCGTGCTCTGATTGCCGCCACCGACCACAGCGGGGACAATCGCTGCATCGGCTTCCAGATTCCGTCTAGTCTCGCCCGAGACCGGGGAGTTGACACGGTTGCCCTGCTCGCTCTCGACTTCCTCGACGCTCTTGCCCAACGGTTTGTCGCCGTACCGGTTGTCAGTCATGCCTGCAGTGTGGGTGACTGCCGGTTCATTCGGGTGAGGCTTGCCTGCACCCTTACCTTATGTCGAGCCGCGTCCCAGGCCGCGTCGGCGCTTAGCCCTCGCTGTTCTCGCTGCTCTGCCCGGCGTCGCCGCCAGTCTGTGCACGGTCGCGGCGTTCTTCTGTCGCCACGCTGTCGGTCAGGAGGACGCCCGGCGCCACCACCCCTGGATTGGTGTTGGTGTTGCTGTTCGAAACCGCGGGGATCATGGCCACCTCCTCCTGATCGTGCCGGATCTGCTCACCTGGCACCGAAGGATTGACGCGGTTGCTCTCCCCGGCCTCGACCTCCTCGACGCTCTTGCCCAGGGGTTCGCTGCCGTAGCGGTCAGAGGAATCGGTCATGTGGCCAGTCTGTTGGCCCGCCCGCTCCGGCGGGTGAGGTACGCAGTGGCTTCTTCTTCATACGGTTCTCCGGGTGACTCACCGCCCGGTGCTCCAGTTGCCCCGGCCTGCCGGGCAGGGCGGCCCACGGTGAGGGCGCCGAGTCGCTATGCTGAGCGTCAAGAACACTGCCGAGAACCCGCGCCGCAGCGCGCCTCAGCCCGGACCCACCCCCGAGGAGAGAACATGACCCAGAGTGCCCAAAGTGAACGCGCCCAGACAGCCCTGAACGCCAGCGGAATAACCGGAGCGCCCCTGATGTCGCTGGAGCGCGACGACGCGCTGTTCGTGCTGACCGACGACGTGCTGGTCTATCAGGACGGCGGCGGCACCCGGCGCGTGACCCTGCGCGACCTGACCCGTATCCACAGCGATCAGGCCGGGCTGCTGAGGGTGGAGACCCCCGCCGGCACAGCCCTGACGGCCAGCCTACTGGGGTTCGACGTGGGCCAGGTCCAGAGCTTTTTCAAGGGTGTCCGCAGCGCCACCGCCCGCGCCAAGGACCTGCCGGATTCACCCACGCCAACGTTGGGTGGGGCCAAGACTTTTGGCACGGCGCCTACCGCGGCCAGCGGGCAACGTGGTCCGCAGACGGCCGGGGCCGCTGCTGCACCCAAAGACACTGCGCCGGAGAACACCGTCCCCGAGGTGGCCGGGATGCCCGCATCGTCTGGCACTCCAGGCACAGGGGCGCAGCCCGAACCGTCTGCCCCAGCGATCCCCCCCGCCAGCACGACCGGTTCGGAGGCCGAGAAGAGCAGCACTCCAGAGGCAGCTGGTGCCGATTCCAATCCCACCCCCAAACCGCAGGACACGGCCACGCCAAAGCCCCCTTCCACCCCTTCGAGCGAGCCTACTACTCAGGCCGCCCGACCTGCGGAATCCAGAAAATCCGGAGGCAGCCCCGAGAACCCGGTGGTGATCTCGTCCTCGAGCTTCTCGCCCCATGTCAGCAAGCCGGGGCTGGGCGCGGGAGGCACACTGGACAAACCCGATACCGCCAGACCCGAGGCAGCCAAAGGGAACTCGGCCACACCGGATCTCCGCAAGACCCAGCCATCCGCCGTTCCAGCGGCGCAAACGCAAACGGCCCCAAAGATCGAGCAGCCCAGCCGCCCCACCCCGCGCAGCGCCGTGCCCCTTCCCAACAGCGCTGCTACGGCGTCCCGGCCAGACCGCGCAGCAGCCGAAGCCCATGCGGACACGCCTGCATCCGACAGCCCACCTGTGACTGCGCCGCCCGTGACCGCCCTCTCGAAGGTGGCGGCGGCCACGGCGCTGGCCCGGCAGGCGGGCACCGTGGAAAGTCTGGCCGGGCGACTGAAATTGCTGGCCGTGGTGTTGTTCGTGGGGGCGCTGCTGCTGGCCTTCTTCCAGTTCACGGGGGATCAGGCTCTGGCCGGCCTCTGGACGCTGCTCTCGGGCGGCGTGGGTGCCATTGCGCTGCTGGCGCTGGGCGAGATGTCCGGGCTGCTGGCCCTGATCGCCCGCACGCCCGGTCCGACCAGTGAAGCCGTGCTCGACAGCGGACATGACGACTGAGATTCACACCGACGCCCAGCGCGACGCGCGCGAGCTGCTGATCGGGGCCGTCTCTATTCCATCCCTGTCCGGACAGGAGGGCGAGCTGGCCGCGTACCTGCGGGACTGGATGGAGGCTCGCGGCTTCGCGGCGCAGGTGGACGAGGCGGGCAATGCGGTGGGGGCGCGCGGCAACGGCCCCTACACAGTGGCACTGCTGGGCCACATGGACACCGTGCCAGGAGACATCCCGGTGCAGGTGGACGGGGGGGGCGTGCTGCACGGGCGCGGGAGCGTGGATGCCAAGGGTTCGCTGTGCACCTTCATGGCCGCGGTGGCGGCGCTGCCGCTCCAATCCCTGAGCCGCGTCCGTTTCGTGGTGATTGGCGCCACCGAGGAGGAGGCCCCCAGCAGCCGGGGCGCGCGGCACATCATGGAGGTCCTGCAACCCGACGCCGTGCTGATCGGCGAACCCAGTGGCTGGGCGGGCCTCACACTGGGCTACAAGGGCCGGCTGGTGGCCCAGGTGCGCGCCGAGAAGGACAACTTCCACACGGCGGGAGAGGGCAGCAGCGCCGCCGACGACCTGACCGAGGCCTGGTTTCGGGTGCGTGCCTGGGCGGCCAACAGCGTCAATGGTCAGGGGGCTGGCGCCCCCGGTATCTTCGACGCCGTGCAGGCCACCCTCCAGAGCATAGGTTCAACAGGAGATGGGCTGACCCAGCGGGCCGAGGCCGCCATCGGTCTGCGCCTGCCACCTCGCCTGAGCCCGCAGGACGCTCAGGAGCAGATTGTGGAACTGCTCAGGGACCTGCCCAGCGTCTCGGTGACCTTCGTCGGTCACGAAACGGCCGTGCGTCACCCCAAAGACAACGCCCTGACACGGGCCATGCGCGTCGCCATTCGCGCGCACGGCGGGACTCCGGTCTTCAAGGTCAAGACCGGGACCAGCGACATGAACGTGGTGGCTGACCGCTGGCCAGTGCCCACGCTGGCCTACGGCCCTGGCGACAGCGCGTTGGACCACACCCCCGACGAACGGCTGGACCTGGCTGAATATGACCGCGCCGTACGGGTGCTGACCGACGCGCTGACCCGGCTGGCCGCCTCGGTGCCACAGGGCGACTGAAGCGCGCAATCCGCCGCAATGGCCCTCCGGGGCGTGCGCTACGCTTGCCCCATGATCCGTGTATTGCCCCCCGAAGTCGCCCGATTGATCGCGGCGGGCGAGGTGGTCTCGCGTCCGCTGGACGTGGTGCGTGAACTGGTAGACAACGCGCTGGACGCTGGGGCAACGCGCATCGAAATCGAGCTGGAGGGCGGCGGCCTGTCGCTGGTGCGGGTGCGCGACAACGGCGCCGGCATTGGCGCAGACAGCGTGCCACTCGCGGCGGTGCGTCACGCCACCAGCAAGCTGGAGCCGCGTGCCGAAGCGGTCGAGCGCGTGACCACGCTGGGCTTCCGGGGCGAGGCGCTGTGGGCGGCGGCGCAAGCCGGAGCATTGCACCTGATCACCCGCCCGGCCGATCAGGTGGGCGCGTCGGAGGTCTGGGCGCAGGGCGAGGAGGTGCGGGTGGGCCGCGCAGCCGCACCAGCAGGCACGACAGTCACGGTGCGCGGCCTGTTCGCCGGGCTGCCCGCCCGGTTGCGGACCCAGGCCCCCGCCACTGCCGAGGTCCGGGAAATCACCGCGTTGGTGGGCCGCTACGTCCTGCACCATCCGGATTTGCACTGGCGCCTGGGCGTGGACGGCGATCCCCGGCTGGTCCACGCTCCTGCCGATCACCGGGGCGCGGTGGCCAGCGTGTACGGCCCGCTGAACGCCAACCGGGTGCTGAAAGTCGAGTCCGATGGAGAAGTGGGGGTGCGCGGCGTGATCTCGCGTCCGGAGTTGACCCGCGCCCGGCGGGACCGCATGCACTTCAGCGTCAATGGACGGCCCGTCCTCGCGCCGCCGGAGCTGGAAAAGGCCGTGATTGAGGGCTACGCCGAGTTGCTTCCCGCGGGGGCCGCGCCGCTGTGTGTGCTGGACCTGAGGGTGGCGCCGGGGGACCACAACCCCAACGTTCATCCCGCCAAGCAGGTGGTGGCGCTGGCCGATCTGGGCGGCGTGGCGGCCCGCGTGCGGGAGGCGGTGGCGGCGGCCCTGGCCCAGCACCCGCTGGCCCGCGCCGCGCCCGCATTGATTGCCCCACCCGCGCCGTCCGAGTCGCCCCGCAACGGCTCTTTCCCCGAACTGACGCTGGTGGGCATCTATCAGGAACTGTATCTGCTGGCCCAGGGCGAGGGCGACCTGTGGGTGGTGGACGCCCACGCTGCCCACGAGCGCGCGCTGTACGAGCGCCTGGGCCGTGAACTCCTGTCGGCCCCACCTGTGGAACTGCCCGAGCCGGAGCTGCTGCACCTGACCCCACAGCAACTGGCCGCCCTGCACGAACGCGCCGCCGAATTGCAGGGCTGGGGCCTGACCATTGAGGACTTCGGCGCAGGGCTGGCGCGTCTGCGGGCCCTGCCCGCGGCGCTGGCCGCACTGAATGTTCCCCGGCTGCACGAGCAGATCGTGGAGGGAGCGCTGGGCAACGGGCCAGATCCGCGCCGCGACGTGCTGGCCGCTCTGGCCTGCGCCCCCGCACTCAAGGCCGGAATGCTGGACCAGGGGCGCGGTGAACTGGTGCTGGCCGCCCTAGCCGCCTGCGAACACCCCTGGGCCTGCCCCCACGGACGCCCCACCACCCTGCGCCTGTCGGAGCGCGATCTGGCCCACTCCTTCGGGCGGCGCGGCGTGCGCGACGTGGCGCGCGGACGGGACGCCGAGAAAAAGGCGGTCCTGAAAGAGTCCCAGCGCCACTGAGCAAAGGAGAAGGGGCGCATTGGAGGATACACACGCCCCATCCTTTTTTTGATTTTAAAGCGGCTGAGTCAGGCGCCGCGCCGCCGCGATGTACATGCGCGTCCCGTGGTCCAGGGCACGTTCGTCAATGTCGAATTTGGGATGGTGGTGCGGGGCGTGGTCCGGGCCGCCCGCACCAATCAGCACGAAGGTGCCAGGGGCCAGGGTCATGTAGGCGCTGAAATCCTCGCTGCCCATCAGCGGTTTGCCGTCGGTCACCGTCACCGTGTCGCCAAAGGTTTCCTGGGCCACCTCGCGCAGGATCGCGGTGGTCTCGGCGTCGTTGACGGTGGCGCGGTACCCGTTCTGATAGTTGAACGTGTAGCTGGCCCCGAACGCCTCGGTGATCCCCTGCACGATCTTCTCCATGCGGCGGGGCATCTCTTCGCGCAGTTCCGGATCAAAGGTCCGCACCGTGCCGTTCAGGGTGGCGGTGTCAGGAATGATGTTGTGGGCGGTACCGGAATGGATCTGCGTCACGCTTAGGACGGCGGGGACGATAGGATCGAGCTGGCGCGAGATCACGCTCTGGAAGGCCAGTACAATCTGCGCGGCAATCACCACTGGATCGACGGTCTGGTGCGGGCTGGCACCGTGACCGCCCTTGCCCTGGATGGTGATGTCGAAGCCGTCCGGCGAGGCCATCAGTGGCCCCTCGCGCAGCATGATGACCCCGGTGGGAATGGGGCTCATGACGTGCTCGCCCATCACCACTTCCACCCCGGCCAGAGCGCCGCTGTCCACGATCTGCTGCGCGCCGCCGGGGAAATGCTCCTCGGCGTGCTGGAAGATAAAACGCACCTCACCGTGTAGCTTCTCAGGCTGACCCGACAGCACTTTCGCCGCGCCCAGCAGCATGGCGGTGTGTGCGTCATGGCCGCAGGCGTGCATCGCGCCCGCGCGCTTGCTGGCGAACGGCAGGCCGGTCTCCTCGGTGATGGGCAGGGCGTCCATATCGGCCCGCAGGAGGACGGTGCGCCCCGGTCCGGCCCCGCCCTTGAGCGTCGCCAGCACGCTCGTCGGTGTCGGGCGCGTGACCGTCAGGTTGGGCAGTTTCTGGAGCTGGCCCTCCACGAAATCGGCAGTCTCATTTTCGTGAAACGACAGCTCCGGGTTCTCGTGCAGGTAGCGTCGCCACTGGATGACCTGCTGCTGAAGGGCAAAATCTTCGATGCTGGCCTGGGTGGGCTGACGGATGCTCTGGGTCATGGAAAATCCTCGCGGCTGAACTTGAATGGCTGGAGGGTGATCCGAACATCCTTCCGGATCACCCTGACTGCTCTCCGAAAAGGCGGGCTTACTTCTTGCCGTCGATCGTGATTTCCTCGAAGGGCAGCAGGCTGGACGGTCCCGGCTGCCAGCCCTTGACGTAGGTGCGGATGGCCGCCAGCGGGCGCGAATGCACGATGGGCAGCCGGACGTTGGCGTCGTACGTAATCTGGTGGATCTGGGCATACGCCTTGGCCTGACCTGCACGGGTGCTGCTGGCAGCGGCGGCCCGGAGCTGATCGAAGATCTTCTGGTTGCTGAAATTGCTGTCGGCGCTGGCTTCCTCGCCGTAATACGTGTTGTAGAAGTTGTACGGGCTGGCGTAGGGGCCAGTCCAGCCGATCATGTACATGTCGAAGCCGGGGGCCTTGTTGCGGTCGTCGAGGTATTTGGCCCAGTCCTCGGTCTTGAGGGTGGCCTTGATCCCGATGGCAGCCAGGTCGGCGGCCATCGCCTCGGCAATCGGCTTGGGCGTGGGGAAGTACGGGCGCGACACCGGCATGTACCACAGGTCCAGCGCGAAACCATTGGGGTAACCCGCCTCGGCCAGCAATTTCTTGGCCGCCGCAGGGTCGAACTTGTAGTCAGCAGGCACCTTGGGGCTGTTGGCCCAGCTCAGCGCCGGGGGCAGGAAGTTGGCGTCGGTCACGCCCAGATCTCCCCAGAAGGCGTCTACGATGGCCTTCTTGTTGATTGCCATACTGATGGCCTGCCGCACCTTGTCGTTCTTCAGGTACTTGTTGCCCAGATTCAGGCTCAGCATCCCCACGTTGAACGACGGTACCAGCACCGGCTGGAGGTTCTTGTCGGCCTTGACCGCACTCAGCTGTTCGGGGTTCAGATCCGTGGTGAAGTCGATGGTTCCGGCCTTCAGCTCATTCAGGCGGGCGCTGGGGTCTTTCAGGAAACGCAGCACCAGCGCGTCGTACTTGGCCTTGGTGCCCCAGTACGCCTTGTTGGGGACGAGGTTGATCCGGTCCCCGGTCTTCCAGTCCTGCATGATGAACGGCCCGGTCCCGACGGGCAGCGCGGCGGGCGTGCCGTACTTGGCCCCGGCCTTCTTGATGGCCGTGGGCGAGGCGATGCCAAAGAAGCTGGTGGCCAGCGTTTCCGGCAGCTGCGCGTAGCCGCGGGTCATGCTGAAGATCACCTTGTTGGGGCCATCCGCGCGCACGCTTTTCAGGATGGTGCCGGGATCGCCCTTGAAGCCGCCGAAGATGAACTGCCAGGAGGTGAAGGCCTTGCCCTGTTCCTTCGCGCCGCCGGGGGCTGCGGGGTCCCACCAGCGGTTGACGTTGTACACCACCGCGTCGGCGTTGAACGGCGTGCCATCGGTGAACTTGACCCCCGGACGCAGGGTGAAGGTCCATTCGGTGGCATTGGCATTGGAGCTCCACCTCAGCGCCAGACCCGGCGCGATGTCGCTGGTGCCATTCTTGAAACGCACCAGACCGTCATAAACCAGCATCTGCGGGGTGGCCGAGTTACCGTCGGTGATGGTTCCGGAATCCAGCGAGACCGGTTCGCCGCCCGCGCCGTACACGAGGGTGGCCGCGCCCGCCGAGGTACCCAGCAGGGCCAGGGAAAGGAAGAGGGAACGCCGCATAGAAGCCTCCTGAAAAGAGAGAAGGGAAAGCAGAATGGGGAGCAGCAGGTTGTCGAACAGTTCCGAGGCTAGGGATTGCAGCGGGCAATGTCAAACGTGTTGCCCAGACGGTGGGCTGTCGTGTCCGGCCGGGCCGGTTACAGGTTGTCCTTGAAAAACGCCACGCTGCGGTTCAGGGCCAGGCGCAGATTGCCGCTCAGATTGTGGTTGTCGCCGGGATACCTGTAGGCGGTGAAACGCTGTTTAGCGGCGCGCAGATCATCGGCGAAGTCCTTCTGGAAGCTGTACGGTACGTCCTCGTCGGCAGTGCCCTGATGCAACTCGATGGGCCGACCGTCCAGCTCCTGCAGATAAGCATTGGGGCTCAGGGCGCGCAGATAGCGCCGGTTGAGGTTGTCCAGCGTCGGCTTCTGCTCCCCTGGGGGCGAGTTCCAGTCGGTGGCCAGCACGTCGTAACTGGCGACCACGCCCGCCCACAGCGAGGCGGCTTTCAGTTCCGGGTCCACCAGCATGGCCCGCAAGGAAAGCTGCCCACCCATGCTGTGCCCCCAGAGGCCCATCCTGTCGCGGTTCACACGCGGATCTTTCTTCAGGCTGGCGGCAGCATTGAGCACATCTACCGTGTAGCCGGGATCGTTGTAGCCGCCGCGCGCCTCACCCTCCGAGTCGCCGTGACCTCGGTAATCGCTCTTGAGGGTCACGTATCCGGCCCGGGCGAAGGCATCCTGGTAAGCCACGTACCGCTCGGTGGTGCGGTACTTTTCCGGCGGGATGTAGCCATGGTTGAACACAATGGCGGGCCAGCCTCCCTGCGGGGGCGTGCCAGTAGGAACGGTCAACAGGGCAAAAATCTTGAGTCCGTCGGACTGGTACGAGACCACCTGACGGCTGTAAGTGCTGCCCGCGCTCAGCGTCCGCACCACCGTCATTTCGCTGCCCGGATACTCGCGCGCCCGCAATGCCGGAATGCTGATGGGCTGGCGGGCCACCAGTGCCTGAATGGCGGCGTCCGTGATTTCACCGGAGGGGCCGGTCTGGACGGTGTTGCCCTGGGAATCTTCGGGCTTATCCGTTTCGTCCTGCGCAGCCGGGGCGGCAGGCGTCCGTGTCTGCCACGGTACCGCGAAGGGCAGATTCTCCGGCTGGGTGACGGCGACGTAGCCCGCCCCCAGCACCAGCAAGAGCATCATGAAATTGAGCAGGCGCCTCATACGCTCAGAGGTGTTCTTTGAAGAACGCCACGCTGCGGTTCAGGGCCGTCTGCAGGTTGCGGCTGAGGTTGTGGTTGTCGCCGGGATAGACGTAGCTTGCCACCGATTTGTTGATAGCCTTGAGATCCTTGCTCAGCGTGGTGTGAAACACGGGCGGCACGTCCTCGTCCGCGGTGCCGATGTGCAGTTGAAGCGGACCGCCCAGATCTTTGAGGTAAGTGTTGGCGCTTAGCGAATTCCAGAATTCAGGGTTGCTGGCAGGGGTGCCGTATTGAGCGACGGCCTTCTTGCGCAGGTTCAGCACTCCCTGGGGAATGCTGGCAGGAGCAGGACTGTTCCACTGGGTCATGATGGCGTTGTAGTCGCCCACCACCCCCGCCCAGATCACCCCGGCCTTGATACTGGGATCAATGACCATCGCCCGCAGGCTTAAGAAGCCGCCCATGCTGTGGCCCCACATGCCGATGCGCGCCGCGTTCACCCGTCCATCTCGCTTCAGGCTGCCCAGGGCATTCATCACGTCGTCGGTGTAGCCCGGCGAATAATAGCCGCCCAGCGCCTCACCCTGACTGCTGCCGTGACCCCGGTAATCACTCTTGAGGGTTACAAAACCTGCCCGGGCGAAGGCGTCCTGATAGGCCACATAGCGCTCGGTGGTGCGGTAGACGTTGGGCGGAATATAGCCGTGATTGAAGACGATGGCCGGCCAGCCTCCTTTGGGCGGGGTGCCGTTCGGAACAGTCAGTAGAGCGTGAATGGTCAGGCCATCGGACTGATAGGAGACCACCTGACGGCTGTAATTGCTCCCTGCCCGCAGATTCGTCAGCACTTTCAGGGCGCTGCCGGGATACTTCTTTTCGCGGGCGGCCTTGATGCTCATGTCCGCCACGTCCACCCTGGCAAGCGCAGCGGCAGATTGCGCCCCAGCCGACGAACCTGGAGCAAGCGTGCCGAGCAGCAGGGACAGCCACAGAAGGGGGTAGAGTTTCACCTGCTCAGGCTATAGGCACAGCGCGCCCTGAAAAGCATCGGCCCAGACGTTACGGCCCTGAGGCAGGCTGGCGCGTCGCGTTGACCAGGTACTCTAACGGCTGATGTCGTAGCCCGTGATCTTGGTCACGGCGCGTGGGTTGCTGTCGCCCAGCGCCTGGCTGCGGTCATACAGGTTCCAGCCGCGCGAGACGGTCATCTGGGGTAGCAGTTCGCCGCCACCGGGCCAGCTTTCAGGCAGATCGAGCGGGCCGAACGTGCCGCCCGCCGGGCTGAAGACCAGCCATAGCCTGTTGCGGGCCACCGTTTCGCCCAGGGTGAATTTGGCGTCGTTGTTGGCGTCATTGAAGACCACCACTTGATAAACACCAGCCAGTCCGGGGATGCCCGGCAGATCGAAACCGTACTGCCAGGTGTTGGCACCCGCGCTGATCACGTTCTGAGCGATTCCGCTGTTGTTGGTCACGGCCACCGGCACGCCTGTGCCCACCAGCGCCAGCCGCAGCCTGGGAGACGTGCCCCAGTCACCACCGATGGTGCCGCTCAAAGCGTAATCGGCAGGGGCCTTGACCTCCTGTTGCCCGCAGGCAGCCAGGGTCAGCGAAAGCAGCAGGGCGGCGGGCAACAGAGAGCGCATGGCACAAGCATACGAGAGGGAGCCATGAGAAGCAGGACCACCCTTGCAATCCTTTACAGTTCTTTAACCTCAACAGAGCTTTGAAGGAAATGGCTGCTGCTCAGCCATGCCGTAAGACCCAGCTCATTGCTACAGCCCGACATGAGGTCAACATGATGGTTGCTTGATAAGCACTTGCCCACCTGTAGATCGGGCGCTATCCTGCGCCCGTCCCATATGCAGCTTGATGCTCCGATCAAGCGTCGCGGTCCCTGAGAACGGCAGAGCACGTTCAGCGGCCTGCGCCTCTTCACGTTGCACACAAGCGTCCCACCCGACCGCCCCGATGGTTAAGGGCACGTCTAAAGGAGATCACATGAAGCGATCCTCACCCCTCGCATTTCTGGCCCTCACCGGGTTGCTTCTCACGGCCTGCAATACCTCCGGAACGACCCCGGAAGTCAAGCCGCCGACCCCGACTGGTCCTGGCACCATTCAGGGCATTGTCGTGGACCAGAACATCGGTGCTCCCGTGACTGGCAGCACCATCACGGTCTCCATGGACGGCAAAGAAATCACCACCTCGACCAGCAAAGCGGACGGCACGTTCACGCTGTCGAAACTGCCGGTTGGAACCTACGATCTCCAGGCCCGCAAGCCCGGTCAGGCCGGATTCGATCTGCACGGTCTGGTCGTTACGGAAGAAGCGGTCAAGGTGCGCGTGATTCAACCGCCAGCCTTCGAAACCAGCGCCACAACTGACGGCGCCAAACTGGTGCTGACACGCGCCGACGGCACGACGCCGCTGGCAGGCACCACGTTCACCGATACAGTGGACTTCAAGATCACCGCCGCCGCCGATTCCAATCACGTAGGACCGGTGCGGGTGATGTACGCCCAGCTGGGACGTACACCAGGTTCCAGCAGCGTGACCGGCTCGTCACAGGACGGCAAGTGGTTCTTCACTCCCCAGCAGGACGTGTTGACGCCTCCCACCTCCGGGGCCGTCACCCTGCCCAACGACGGTACGCCCAATTTTATCAAGGGCTTCGGCAGCGCCGCCGGTGAAGCGGTCAACCTGGAAGTCCTGGTCGTCGATTACAACTACAACTATTCGGTGTATATCGTACCGATTACCCTGAAGAACACCGCCAAGGAAGCGAACGCGACGGTCACGGCTCCCCAGAACGCCGCCGCCGTGGCGTACACCCTGAAACAGGAAGGGTCCTGGACGCAGCCGTACTCCCTGCCTGGTGCGGACGCCACCACGCCTGTGGTCAACGCCGCGCCCAACGGCTCCGGTGTTTTCGTTGAGCTGCGCTGGTGCAACACCGACGCCGCCCCATTTGCCTTCGACATCGAGCGCTCAGCAGACGGCACCACCTTCAGCAAGATCGGTACCGTGGCGGGCGGCACCAGCACAGCTTGCCCGGCCAACCAGCTCTCACGCCCCTTCTTCTACCGCGACAACAGCGCCGACCTGAGCGTGGGCCAGACCTTTACTTACCGGGTGGTGGCACGCGGAGCGAATACGGCTGCCAGCAACACCACTCAGACCACTCCTCTGGCTCCGTTCATGCCCAAACTGCTGGCCCCGGGCGATGAGGCCACCGGCGTTTCGCTGACCCCCACTTTCGTGATCGGTCACCCACAACTGGAGATCGGCGCGGACGGCGCAGCGTACAACCTGCAACTGCGCGACCTGTTCAACCTGAGTGGCTACAACCTGCCAGGCAACCCGGCCGTCGCCAACACCCTCGGCATGTTCCGGGTAGAAGAAGGCACCGGGGAGGCGGGCAACGGCGTTCCAGTCGGGCAATCGCAGGTCTACACCTCGGGGCTGCGGAGCAACTACCTGCTCACCGATACGGCGGGCCTCATCGACACGAGCAAGCCCAACCTCGCCCCCGTGGACATGGCCAAGCACACCGTCAGCCTGCCTCTGGATCTCTTCGCCGATCCGCTGCAACCGCTGCGCCCCTACAAATGGCAGATGTACGCTGGCTACGCTTACAAATACCTGCCGTCCGAGGGGGATCGCATCAGCGCTTACTCGGTCTACGCCTGGCCTAGCAGCGCCACTCAGCCGATTCCGGCCACCCGGCCCCTGAACCAGAACTTCGACTTCATCACGGGTCAGCAGTAAGCGGAGGCGGCCGCGCGGATTCAGGCAGTTGCCCCCGCCCGGCCCCACAGCTGAATTCGCCCCACATTCCGGCCCAGTGACCGTCGACACTCGGTCCAGCGCTTTCAAGGAGCTTTCATGCACAGACCCTCTCTCCATAACCTCAGTCGCAATTTCGGCGTGGTGGCCCTCACGGCGCTGCTAGCCGCCTGTGGACAACAGACACCCGGAACGACCCCGACGGCCGTCAAGCCCAAGGCCGACCTCAGCGAACACGCCACGGTGGCTCAGAGCGGCAAACTGAAGTACGTGCAGAACGAACTGGTGGTGGGCTACACCGACCAGTCCAGCCTGAACCGGGCGGCGTCCACTCTGAAAGCCACGGTGGTGGCGACGATCCCCGAAATCCGCGTGGCCCTGCTCCGCGTGCAGGGCGACAGCCTGAAGGTCAGCTCGCAGGCCTTCCGACTGCCCGGCCTGCGCTACGCCCAGCCCAACCAGATCATCACCGGTGAAACGCCCCCCGCTGGACAGGGCAACCTGAATGCCCAGGCCGCGTCTACCGATCAGATTTTCGACGAACTGCCTCAGTACGCCCTGGACCCCCGGCATCTGAACGCCAAGGCGGCCTGGGACGCTGGACTGGACGGGCAGGGCGTACTGGTTGCGGTGCTGGACGACCCGGGCGACGTGTCGCACCCCGATCTGGCCGCCAACTGGGCGGGCAAGGCCTACAACCCTTTCCTGGACAAGGTGTATACCGACGCCGCCGAATGGGTCAAGGATTCTGCCAGCGAATTCGCCTCGCACGGCACCTTCGTGGCCTCCAGCATCGTGGCTGTCGACGACGGCAAGGGCATCGTGGGCGTGGCGCCCAAGGCGAAGTGGATGCCTGTGGTCATCAATCCGGCGGCCAAGACGGAAAACGAGTTCTATTCCTACTTCTATATTGCGCGTGGAGCCGTGTGGGCCACGAACAACGGCGCACGGGTGCTGAACAACTCCTGGGGCGGCGGCGTTTCCTTCGGAGCGGTCAAGGACGCCTTCGACTACGCCATGAGCAACGGAACGGCCGTGGTCGCCTCCATGGGCAACAGCTACTACGACGAGTACCAGTACCCTGCCGCTCTGCCTGGCGTCATCGCCTCGGGCGCCCTTGATGGCAGCAACCGCAAGGTGACCTTCTCGACCTCAGGGCGTCACATTTCGTCCTCTGCCCCTGGCCAGGACACCATGCTGGCCAACCCCACCTGGCTGGGCGGCGGACACGAATTGATCTCCGGGACCTCGTTCTCCAGCCCCTATACTGCCGGGGTTGCCGCGCTGGTATACCAGAAGTGCCCAGCTGCCACGCCCTTCCAGGTGCGCCGTATTCTGGAGACCACGGCCAACGGCAGCATCGGCTCCAATCCCAACGGCTTTGACCGCGAAACCGGCTGGGGCGCGCTGAACGCCGGGAACATCGCCAAGACCCTGACCTCCTGCGACAAGCTGCCCGCCAAGGGCGCCAACGCCAGGATCAACGTGACGTACCTCGATGCCACCGGCAAACACCCTGGCGTGCTGGGCGACGTGATCCTGCGCGGCAAGGGCATGCGCGCCGGGGCCACCGATGACCCCACCCCTATGTACCTGTCCACCACCGATGCCGAAGGCAACGCCACCTTCGCCGAAATCGCGCCCGGCGAGTACGACCTGTATGTGGCCGGTTCGGATCTGAGCATCACTGGTGGCAAGCTCGAGGAGCGCGGAACATATGTGGGCAGTTTCACCGCCACATCCGGCTCCACGCGAGTGAAGCCAGATCTCAAGGAAGTGATTCTCGCGGCAACGTCCCCCGACTTCAATCCGGTGGACCCCTACGAGCCGAACGACACCCCAGCACAGGCCAAGACCATCGCCTACGGGCAGACCACGAACACCGCCTATATCTTCGGCAAGCCCAACGATCTCGACTTCTTCAAATTCACCGCTGCCGTTGGTGATCAGATCAAGGCCGAAGTCCTGGCCATGGGGCAACTGGGTGGATCGCTCGATTCCTTCCTTTTCCTGATCGGTCCTGACGGCAAGGTGGTGGCCCAGAACGATGACCGCGGAGAGCCGCGCATCGACTCGGACTCCGAGGTCACCTACACCGCCAAGGCTGCCGGCACCTACTATCTGGCAGTCACCAGCTTCAACATCGCCTCCGATACCGGCGACGACGGCAGTCCCTTCAACAAGTACCAGTTGAAGCTCACGAAAGCCAACTAAAGTTCGTTCTTCTTCCGGCAGGGCGCCTGAATCGTGGGTTGATTCGGGTGCCCTGTCTCTTTTGTGGTCTGTGGCGGAATTCGCCCAGGCAGAGATCACTGCCAGGACGGTGGCCGCAATCTCTGCCGTTCCCCACCCCTACAATCGGAGGCGTGCCCACCAAGTTCACCCCTCCCCTGTTGCTGCTGGCGCTGAGCGCCGTGTTGGCGGCGTGTACGGATACCCCAGCACCGCCTGCGCCAGGGATCGAGAGTGAGCCCAATGACCGCGCTGCCACCGCCAACGCCATAGCCATCGGCACGACGTTGAGTGGGCGGGTTGCTGGCCAGCCGCGAGACGTAGATTATTTCAAGTTCAGTGCCGAGGCAGGGGCGCAACTCAAGCTGACAGTCAGGAGCGTGAGCGTGAATTCCGGCAGCACGCTTGACCCCTACGTGGAGGTGCTGCTTCCCGATGGCTTTACCGTGCTCGAACACGATGACGACAGCGGCGCGGGCCTGGAATCCGAGCTGCGTCTGAATGTGACGCGGCCCGGCACCTATTACGTGACCGTCACGAGTTTCAGGATTCACGACGATGAGCAGGCCAGTGACGACCGGGAAAGCAACACCTACCAACTTGCCCTGGCGCGCCGATGAAGGAGGCCGTTGTGAAAGGTCCATTGAGGCTCAGGCTCTCGCTGCTAGGGCTGACCGCGCTGCTGGCAGCCTGCGGTCCTGGCAACGGCGCCGCGCCGCCCACCGGAACGGCTCTCCGCCTGCCCAGCGCGGTGTCCCAGACACAGGACCGCTGGTTCGTGGAGCTGGCGGGCGATCCCAGCGTCCTGAACAGTCAGAGCCTGGGGGCACAGCAGGCTACGTTCCGCATGCAGGCTGCCGCCAGCGGAGCACAGTACCGGGAGATCGCCACTTACCGCAGACTGTTCAACGGCTTGGCGGTACAGGCCAGCCCCGCGGAACTGGGCCGCCTGTCGCGCCTGCCAGGGGTGATCGGCGTGTATCCGGTGCGGCAGATTAAGATTAGCGCGCCAGGGGCCTCAAAGCCGACGCTGCAGGCCCAGGCCCTGCGCCCCGACGTGCTGAGCGCTCTGGCGATGACCGGCGCGGACCTCGCGCAGTCACAGCTGGGGCTGAGCGGCAGGGGTGTCCGGGTGGGCGTGATTGATACCGGGCTGGACCTGGATCACCCGGCTTTCCGGGGCCGTGTGATCACTGGTTACGACTTTGTAGGCGATCAGTATGACGCCTCGCGCCCCGGCTCGATCCCTGCGCCGGACAGCAGTCCGGACGATTGCCAGGGCAATGGCACCAATGTTGCCGGGATCCTGGGCGGCAATGATCCAGCGGAGGGGTTCGTCGGGGTGGCCCCCGCCGTCAGCCTGGGCATCTACAAGGTGTTCGGCTGTGAGGGCACCACCGACAGCGCCACCCTGCTCACGGCGATGGAACGCGCCCAGGCGGACGGCATGCAGGTGCTGAACATCAGCCTGGGCGTGCCGTTCCAGTGGCCGCAGTACCCCACGGCCCGGGCCGCCAGCCGGCTGATCAAGGCGGGCATGCTGGTCAGCGCCGCTGCCGGAGACAGCGGCGAGGCGGGGCCGTACAGCATGGGTGCACCCGCCCTGGGCGAGAACGTCCTGGCAGTGGCCTCGGTGGACAACACGCGGCTGCAACTGGGAAACTTCACTCTGACGCCTGGGGGGGAGACCGTGGGATACCAGCCGGTCAGCGGCTCCCCGCCCGCGCCCGTCGGCCTGAATCTGCCCATCGGCAAGTTGCCCGGCAGTACGCCGCAAACCGACAACGACGGCTGTTCCATCGATGGCCTGAACCCCTACGCGGCAGGCAGCCTGAACGGGCAGGCCGCGCTGATCCGCCTGGGCAACTGCCCCGCCCGCGAGAAGGTGATCAACGCTCAGAATGCCGGAGCGCAGGCCGTGGTGCTGTACAACGACCAGCCTGGCTTCGCCAGCGTGAGTGTCCAGCCCGTCAGTCCGTTCGACAGCGAAGTCATCGTGATTCCAGTCGTCTCGGTTCTGGCAGCGGATGGAGCAAGGATCGATACCGGAATTCCGGCGGGAATTCGCCTGACGGTCACCGCGGAGTCACAGCCCTTCGACAATCCCAGTGGCAACACCATTAGCCCCTTCTCGGCCCTTGGCGCGTCGCCCGATCTTGAACTCAAGCCCGATCTGGCCGCGCCAGGGGGCTGGATCCGCACAGCCACGCCGCTGAAGAGTGCCCCCGGCGGCTACGCGGTCCTCAGCGGGACGGGGCTGGCCGCGCCGCAGGTGGCAGGCCTGGCCGCGCTGCTGCTCCAGACCCGGCCAGGCCTGGAAGCGCAGACCCTGTCGACGCTGCTGATGAACACGGCCATCCCGCGCCCCACCCTGGACAGCGGCCTGATCACCCCGGTGCAACGTCAGGGCGCGGGGCTGGCAAACGTGCTGGCCGCGTACGGGAGTCTGGTTACCGCCAGGCCCGCCAAGCTGAGCCTGGGGGCCAGCCAGACTTTCGGCCCGCGGAGCAAGGTGATCGTGCTGAGCAACAGCGGCGCGCAGGCCGAAACGTTCAGGGTGAGGCATCTTCCGGCGCAGAGCATCGGCAGCACTGGGAGGACAGGATCAGCCAGCGAACAGAACGCCAGCCTGACCGTCAATGGGCAGAACGTGGAGGGCTCCGTGGTCACCATCACCGTTCCAGCGGCAAGCGAAGCTGAACTGAACGTGCTGATCACGCCCCCCACCCGCCCCGCGCAGGGACAGTACGGCGGGTACGTGTCGCTGACCGGCGGCAGCGGACGCCGCCTGGTTGTTCCCTACGGCGGTTTCGTGGGCAATTATCAGTCCCTGACCGTGCTGGGCGACGTGAGCTTCGACGGAGGCCGGACCTTCAAGAACTTCCCGGCGCTGTACGATCCCAAGACCTTCAAGTTCTATCCGGAAGGCCTGAACCCTGCCACGCCGCCCGCCTACACACTGAAAGACGTTCAGGTCGTTGACGACAACGGGCAGATGATCACCGTGCTGGACGCGCCACAGCTGCTGGTCCACTTCGGACATCAGGCCCGCCGCCTGACCCTGGAGGTGCTGGACGCGGGCGGCGGGAGCCTGGGCACCGTCTTCACGCAGGAGTACATCGGGCGCAGCGCCACCAACCTTTACACGGACGCCAGCAGCGACGCTTTCAGTTTCGTGGGCTGGGACGGCACGTTGACAGGGGCGCAGCTCGCTCCCTCCGGCACGTACCAGCTGCGCCTCAAAGTGCTCAAGGCGCTGGGCAATCCCGCCGTCGCCGCCGACATCGAGACCTACCTCAGCCAGAAATTCACGGTGGTCCGCTGAGCATTGATCCGCATGGCCTATCAAAAGAGGCAAAGCCGCGCGGCTTTGCCTCTTTTTTCCTCAGCCTGAGCTCGCAGATCACGTCCAGAGCCCTCACTTCTAGATGGGCCTGCAACTGCAGAGACGCAGATTGCCTAGCGCCGAAGTCAATCCAATGGGTCAGCCTCGGACTCTGGCGGGACAGATCTACACCCGACAGGGGTACAGGCAGAATTCAAACGCATGACGCACCTACCCCATTGCGGTAGATGGAGCCCATGTTTTGAGGCCAGTGCCCATCCCCGCCCTCTACAGCACGGCCACCGCCTTCTCCCAGCGCAGGGTCAGGCCGCGCAGACTGTCGCCCTGCGGGTGCAACGGCGGACCGAAACGGACGTGCCAGCGGCCCCCGGGCAGGCCGCGCGGCAGCCACGCTGGGCGGTCATGCCACACCCGCACCGGGACGATGGGCACCCCTGCCTTCAGGGCCAGCAGCGCCGCGCCGCCGTGCAGCCCCTGACCGTTGCGCGTGCCCTGCGGGAAGATTCCCACCATGCCGCCGCGCCGCAGCACCCGCAGCGCCTGCCGCAACGCGCGGGGGTCGCGTCCACTACGGTCCACCGGAAACGCCCCTGTTGCGCGCAAAACTGGACCGATGGCATGGGGACCGATTACCCTCCACTCGAATGCGTCGCGCTTGGCCATAAATTGCAGGCGGTGGAGCGCGGGCGGAATAGCGTAGCCGATGGTAAAGGGGTCCATGGCCAGCGCGTGGGTTCCGGCGACGATCACGCCGCTGTCCGCTGCACCACTCCGCGCCACACAGCCATCCAGCCCCCCGCGTGGCAGGTGTTCTAGACCGCTGACTTGCACGCCACCGCCGTAGTCCACAACCCGGCCCACACACCAGTGAATGACCGGGTACAACCGGGGGTGTGGCGTGGGCACGGCATCGGCGGCAGGCTTTGGGGCCGGGTCCATGACCTAGACGGAGCTGGCTGGCCGTGACCTCTGCTGTTCAGGCAACTGGGCCAGGATGGTCTGGATCACGCCGTCCAGGGTCAGCGGCCCGGTGTCGATCACCACGGCGTCGGGCGCGGGAGCACTCTGCACGCGGTCCAGCGCGTCACGGCGGATCAGGGCAGCCTCGATGGCGGGCACGTCCTCCGGGCGTTCCTGGGCGCGCCGCTGGGCGCGGACATGCGGACTGGCCGTCAGGTAGAACTTGGCCCCGGCGTGCGGAAACACGTTGGTGCCCATGTCCCGGCCCTCGGCCACGAAGGGGGAGGGCAGGGCCCGCAACTGAGCGTCCACCCAGGCACGGACCTCTGGTAAGGCGGCCACGACGCTCACGCCAGCGTCCACGCGAGTGGAGTGAAGCTCGCCCGTCAACTCGCGCTCCCCCTGCCAGATTCGGTTGCCCCCGGCCAGCGGTTCCAGCCGCAGGGGATGGATCTGCAGGTAGGCCAGCAGGCCAGGAGCATTCTGCAGTTCCAGCCCTGCCTCCAGCCCCAGCAGGGTCGCGGCGCGGTACAGCAGGCCGCTGCTGACATACGGCACGCCCAGCGCCCGCGCCACCCCGCTCGACACGCTGGATTTGCCGCTGGCCGCCACGCCGTCAATGGTCACGATCATCAATTGCCCAGTCTACAGCGTTGCTGGTCTACCGGGCTGATGCAACTGCCCACAGGCGCCCATCCATCGATTGCCCTAGAATGTCCACCAAACGCTCGTTAGGAGGCCCGTATGGACCACAACAGGAATGAAACGACAGACCGCCGGATACGGGTTCTGATCGCCAAGCCGGGCATGGACGGCCATGACCGGGGCGCAAAGGTGGTGGCCCGCGCCCTGCGCGACGCCGGAATGGAAGTGATCTACACCGGGCTGCGCCAGACCGCCGAGATGATCGTGAACGCCGCCGTGCAGGAGGACGTGGACGCCATTGGCCTGAGCGTGCTTTCGGGGGCGCACATGCACTATTTCCGTGACGTGATGGCTCTGCTCAAGGAAAAGGACGCCACCGACATCATCGTGTTCGGCGGCGGTATCATTCCCGATCAGGACCTGCCCAAGCTCAAGGAGCTGGGCGTGGGCCAGGTGTTCACGCCAGGGGCGAACACCGAGGACGCCGCCACCTACCTTCAGGGTGCCGTAGCCGAGCGCTGGCGGACGCAGGGGGAGGGGTGAGCGCGGCCCGCAGGGGATCTGTCTTCTGTCAACCTGGCCATGAGTAAAGCCGCGCCTGCCGCGCTGCCCGCTGCCCCCGTTCAGGTGGGGCGACTTGTGCCGCTGTACGCCGCACAGGCGCTGGCGACGGGGGCCACCACGGTCAGCACCATCCTGGCGAGCATCATCATGGGCACGCTGGGTTTCGGCAGCCTGTCAGGGCTGCCCAGCACGCTGATCAGCGTGTCGGCGGCGCTGTCGGCGGGCTTTTTCGGCGCGTTGATGCTGCGCTCGGGGCGCAAGTTGGGCCTGGGGCTGGCCTTTGCCCTGGGCACGCTGGGCGCGGTGCTGGGCTTTTTCGGGGGCAAACTGGGGCTCACGCCGCTGTTTCTGGTGGGCGCCTCCATGATGGGCGCGGCGCAGGGCGGCTACCAGCAGGCGCGCTACGCCGCCGCCGAGAGCGTGCCCGACAACCGCCGGGGCACCGCCCTGGGCGCCCTGATGTTGATGAGTGTGCTGGGCTCGTTCCTGATGACCGGCTTCTCGCACCCCATTGAGGGGCTGGCCGTCACCCTCGGCACCACTCCCGAAATTGTCGGCTGGCTGGTGGGCGGCGCGTTACTGGGCGGCTCAGCGCTGCTGATGCTGCTGTGGACCCCGGTCCGCGAACCGGTCACTGCCACCGTCGCCGGAGCCACCCGCAAGACCCCCTCCTTCTCCGAGGCGTTCCGCGTGCCGGGGGTTCGCAGCACCGCGCTGGCGCTGGCCACGGCGCAGGGACTGATGGTCACGCTGATGAGCCTCACGCCGCTGCGAGCGCACAATATGGGCATGGACCACACGGGAATCGCCGCGCTGATCAGCGGGCACATCCTGGGCATGTTCGGCTTTGGCTGGCTGACCGGGCCGCTGATTGACCGCCTGGGCGTGCGGGTAGGCTACGTGGGCGGCGCGGCCCTGCTGTGCACGGCGGCCCTGACCGCGGCGCTGCCAGGAGCCGGGGCGCTGGGCCTGAGCATGTTCCTGCTGGGGCTGGGCTGGAACCTGGCCTTCGTGTCGGGCAGCAAGTCGCTGACCCGCTTTCCCGCCGTGCAGGGGGTCACCGATGGCCTGGGCTACATCACGGCGGGGGCGGGCACGCTGTTGGGCGGCTTCGTGATCGCCCGCGCTGGGTTTCCGCTGCTGGCCTACATCTGCGCGGCACTGGCACTGCTGCCGCTGCTCAGTGCGTGGCGGGCCGGGAAATCTTCCTCATCTGTCCGGCAGGCCGCATGAACGCCGCCGAGACCCGCGCCCTGCTCGACGCCCTGAAGGCCGCAACCCAGCAAGGCCAGCGCGCCGCCATCGCCACCGTCGTGGGCGTGCAGGGCAGCGCCTACCGCCGTGAGGGCACGCGGATGCTGGTGCTGGACGACGGCGCACAGGTCTGCATGCTCTCGGGGGGCTGCCTGGAGGCCGAAGTGGTGGAGGTGGCGCTGGAGGTGATCCGCAGCGGCACCCCCACGGTCACCCACTACGATCTCTCGGAGGACGCGACCTGGGGCCTGGGCATCGGTTGCGGCGGCAGCGTGGACGTGCGCGTGGAGCCCGTGGAGGGGGACGACCCGGTGATGGGCGCGTGGCTGCGGGCGCTGGAGAACGGAGAACTGGCGGCGCTGGTCGTGCCTCTCAAAGGTGAGGGCCGCCTCCTGATCACGCCGGATGGGGCCACGCTGGGGGACCTCTCCCCCACCAGCCTGCGCGACTTTGCCGTGCAGGCGGCCCAGGCACGCCTGGGGCAGCTTGAGCCGCGGGCGGTGACCCTGGCCGCGCCAGACGGGACGCCCGTGTTCATCGACATCAGCATGCCCCCGCCGGTGCTGGTGCTGTACGGCGCAGGCCACGACGCCATGCCACTGGCGCGTGGGGCGCACGATCTGGGCTACGAGGTGCATGTGATCGATCCACGCGGCGCGTACCTCACGCCAGGACGTTTTCCGGGGGCCATCTTGCATGACCTCGCGCCGGAAGACCTGGCACAGTTCACGCCGCCCGCCCGCGCCAGCCTGCTGATCATGAACCACCATCTGGACCGCGACCGGGTGTGCCTTCAGCACGCGCTGTGGTCTGGTGCGCCCTACGTGGGCGTGCTGGGACCGCTGAGCCGTGCCCAGGGCCTGCTGGACGAGCTGAAGGCGGAGGGCGTGGGCTTCAGTGACGCGGAACTGGCCCGCCTGCGTGCCCCGGTGGGTCTGCGCCTGGGTGCCGAAGCCCCCGAGGAGGTGGCCCTGAGCATCCTGGCCGAGTTGATGGCGTGGCGGCGCGGCTACGACGGGGGCTTTCTGAGCGGCCATGCCGGGCGCATTCACGACGCCCACACGCACGCGGCCAGTCCGGCGCTGGGGGCGTCCCCGGAACAGTAACCACCCTTTCCCGTGCCGGAGAGGTTCAATAGTCCATGACCCCTTTCACGCCCACCCCTGACCTGTGCGACGCCCACCCGGAAGCACAGGTCTTCGCGCCCATCTTCCGCGACTTCGGAGGACGGGCGCGGTTCAGCGGCCCTGCCTTCACCCTGCGCGTCTATGAGAACAACACGCTCGTGCGCGCCACGCTGGAAACGCCCGGCGAGGCACGGGTGATGGTGGTGGACGGCGGCGGCAGCCTGAACTGCGCGCTGGTGGGCGATCAACTGGCCGGGCTGGGTGTGGAGAACGGCTGGGCAGGCATCATCATTCACGGCTGCGTGCGCGATACAGCGCAGTTGAGGGAGATGCCCATCGGCATCCGGGCGCTGGCCGTCCATCCCCGTCGCAGCGGCAGGGCGAATGTGGGCGAAACGGATGTGGTCCTCACTGTTGCGGGCGCGACCGTACGCCCCGGCGACATGGTTCACGCCGACGAGGACGGCATCTGCCTCCTGGCTGCACCCACGGACCAGTGAAAGGGGTTCCACCTGTCGCATCAACGACGAGGTGGAACCCGCTGGCGGAGTAGCCCAGTTCAGGCCGAAGGAACGGCCTCCGCTTGCGCCAGATCCCGCAATGCTTCCCGCATGATGTCTAGCCCCGTCTCCGCGTCCTCGCGCGTCAGGATCAGCGGTGGGCTGACGCGGATCACGGCCTCGCCACAGTCCAGATTCAGCAGACCGCGCTCAAAGATGGCGGTGCTGGCACGATCCCGCAGCTTGCCGTCGGGGCTGCCGTCGGGCTTCACGAATTCCAGGCCGATGAACAGGCCCTGGCCGCGCACGTCGCCCAGGAAGGGAAACTCGCTCTGCATTTTGTTCAGCTCGGACAGCAGGTAGGCGCCCACATCGGCGGCGTTCTGCATCAGGCTCTCGCCGCAGCCAGGGTGCTTGACGACGCCCTCAATCAGGTCGAGGGTGGCGTGGGCCGCCGCCGCCGCCACCGGATTGCCACCGTAGGTGGAACCGTGAGAGCCGACAGGCCAGGTCATGACCGATTCCTTCGCCAGCAGCGCGGAAATGGGCATCCCCGAGGCGATTCCCTTGGCCACCGTGATCATGTCCGGCTGAACCTCGCCGTATTGCTCGAACTGCTGGAACGAGAACATCTTGCCGGTGCGGCCCATGCCAGCCTGAACCTCATCGTAGATCAGCATGATGCCGTGCTCGTCGCACAGTTGGCGCAGCCCCGGTAGGAAGTCGGCGGGGGGCACGATGTAGCCGCCCTCGCCCTGCATGGGTTCCACGATGATGGCGGCCACCTCGTCCGCGGGGATAACGCCCACGAACAGCTCGCGGATGTGGTTCAGGACAGCCTGACCGCAGGCTTCAGGGGTGGACCCCAGCGGTGGGCGGAACGGGTTGGGGTACGGCACATGCGACACGGCGGGCAGCAGCGGGCCAAAGCCACGCTTGTACTTGGTCTTGCTGCCCGTCAGCGTGATCGCGCCGTAGGTGCGCCCGTGAAAGCTGCCCATCGTGGAGATGATGTGGCTGCGCCCAGTATGGTTGCGCGCCAGCTTGACGGCGGCCTCCACAGCTTCCGCACCGGAGTTGCCGAAAAACACGCGCCACTTCTCCGTGCTTCCATCCGGCAGGGAGCGCTCCACATGCTTGACCAGACGCTCGGCAAGGCTGGTGGTGACTTCCTGCGGGTAGTCGGAAAGGCAGACATGCGTGAACCTGGTGACCTGCTCCTGCACGGCCTTCACGACATGTGGGTGCGCGTGGCCGGTGGTGGACACGGCGATGCCCGCGAAGAAGTCCAGCATGGTGTTGCCGTCCGGGTCACTGAGCCAGACGCCCTCGCCGTGGTCCGGCACGAAGGGGTACGGGCGCACGTAGGAGGTGGAAAGGTGCTGGGCGTCGCGGTCCATGATGGCCCTGGTTTTGGGGCCAGGGAGAGCGGTTTTCAGGATGGGCTGGCGCGATTTGGTGGCTGTGGTCATGAACTCTCCTCAAGAGTGAAATGCGTTGGGGGCTGGCAGGCGATGACGGCGGAGTGGCACTCTGGTTGCCGCTGAGCAACGCACCCCAGTCGTGCCTCTGCCTTGTGTCAGTCCCCGCTGTGGACTGGGATCGGCTCCTGCACCTTGCCGTCGGGGGCGGTGTCGCTGACGCCCGCCGGATTGGGTGCGCCGACGCCGTAAGCGGCCCACTTGTCCTCACGGCTGTTCAGGCGGTGGGTGGTCGCGCCAGGGCGCACGCGGCTCTCGGAGAATTCGCGCGGCTCTATGGAGATGCGCTCGCCTTCCATCAGGCCAAAGATGCCGCTCTGACCGGGTTCGCGGCGCTGCCAGTCCTCAGGGATCGCCATGTCCGGCCCGGTGTAGTCGGTGGGTTCGGAATACGCGGCGATGTAGCCCTCGAAGTTGCGCAGAATCAGCTTGTCGGGGCTGTGCGACAGCACGTAATTGGGGGCAACCGGAATCTTGCCGCCGCCGCCCGGGGCGTCCACCACGTAGGTGGGAATGCTGTAGCCGGAAGTATGCCCGCGCAGACTTTCCATGATCTCCAGCCCCTTGCTGACGGTGGTTCTCAGGTGGCCCGCGCCGTGAACGAGGTCGCACTGGTAGATGTAGTACGGTCGCACACGAATCTTGACCAGTTCGCGCAGCAGTTTCTGCATGATCACGGGGTGGTCATTGACGCCCCTGAGCAGCACGCTCTGGTTGCCCAGCGGCACGCCCGCGCGGGTCAGGCGGTCACAGGCGTCGGCCACCTCCGGCGTGATTTCCTTGGGGTGATTGACGTGAATGTTCATCCACAGCGGGTGGTTCTCGGCGAGCACGTCGCACAGTTCTTCGGTCACGCGCATGGGCATGAAAACCGGAACGCGCGTCCCGATACGGATGATCTCGATATGCTCGATCTTCCGCAGTTCGGCCAGCAGGCGGCCCAGCACCTTGGGGGCCAGGGTCAGCGGATCGCCGCCCGACAGCAGCACGTCGCGCACCTGGGGCGTATTGCGCAGGTAGTTGAGCTGCGCCTCGTATTCGGCGGGGTTAAAGGTCTCTGTGGGATCACCCACGATGCGGCTGCGGGTGCAGTAGCGGCAGTAGCTGGCGCACTGCGTAGTCACCAGCATCAGTACGCGGTCCGGATAGCGGTGGACCAGGCCAGGCACCGGGCTGTGCTTGTCCTCGGCCAGCGAGTCCTCCATCATCGAGGTAAACGGTTCCAGCTCGTGGTGCGTGGGAATCACCTGACGACGGACCGGGCAGGTGGGGTCCTCGGCGTCCATCAGCGAGGCGAAGTACGGCGTGATGTCGAGGCGGAAAATGCCTTCCGCACTGGCGCCGAGGCGTTCGCTCTCGGTCAGGCGGATCACTTCTTCCAGCTCAGAGACGGAGTTGATTCGGTTCTTGAGCTGCCATTTCCAGTCGTACCACTTCTCGTCGGGAATATCGGCCCATTTGGCGGCGCGGTGACCACGGGGCAGCATCTGCTGGCTGCGAACAGTCGCCTGCGGGTGTAGGGGAGCGTGGGACATAGAGGCCTCCTGAAAGAAAGAAACGTGAGTTGCTAGACCTTCATTCTTCATCTCCGGCGGGGTGGATTGGAAGGCGCGGAGGCCGCCAATATGGTGGGGTCAAGGGGGCTTTTCTCTTGCAAACGCTACGCCTGACCTTGCATATGACAACTACGGTGCTAAGCTCTGAGAATGCGACAGACTGGCAGCGCTTTGGATTCCCTGGATCACCGGATTTTGCAGGAGCTCCAGACCGATTCGCGGCTCTCGATGCGTGAACTGGGCCGCCGGGTGGGGCTGTCGGCCCCCGCCGTGACCGAGCGGGTGCGGCGGCTGGAGGATGCAGGTGTGATCCTGGGCTACGGCGTGCGCGTCGCCAGCAAGCCGCTGGGTCGCACCATCACCGCGTTTATTGGCGTGCAGGACAGTGGCCGCAACGATCCCACGCTGGTGCGCTGGGCCACCGCCCACGACGGCGTGCTGGAGTGCCACAGCGTGACCGGCGACAACTCCTGCATCCTCAAAGTGGCCGTGCCGGACGTGGGCGCGCTGGAAACCATGCTGGGGGATCTGATCGGCATGGGCTTTACCTGCGACACCTCGATTGTGCTGAGCACACCGCTGGAAGGCAAGTTGATGCTCCCGCTGCGCTGAGCAAAGGCCCGGGGACAGAAAGGCGGAAGCCGTCCGTCCTCCATTGTCCTCTTCAGCGGTCTGCCTTTTCCGTCCCCCCCAGCAACAATTCCAGCAACTCGTTGACATTCCGGTGCGCGTCCAGCGGGTGGCGCAGCGGGCGGTTGGCCTCGATCTGGTAGGTGTTACGGCGCCCCACGCGCTGGCGGATCAGGATGCCGGCGTCCTCAAGGTCGCGCACGATGCGTTGCACGGCGCGTTCGGTGATGCCGACATCGGCAGCCACCTGACGCAGCGTGGCGTCCGGCTGGCGTTTCAGGCACAGCAGCACGCGGCTGTGGTTCGACAGGAACGTCCACGAGGGTTCATGTGGGGGCAGGGGCGAGGTCATGGCGTGTTGGGCCGAGTTTAACCGAGACAGTGGAGCGGACAAGGCTAGACCTCCAGATGGGAAGTGGGGCGGGGGGCTTGCATCTCCAATATACGATCTCTAATATACGAATTATATTTCGTATATCGAGTAAATCCAACCCCAGGAGATTGCCATGCCCACCATCGAACAGCCTGTCCAGCCCGCCGCCCCCCAGACCGCCCTCGTTCCTGTTTCCGTCGTCTACGGCGATGGTATCGGCCCCGAAATCATGGGGGCCACCCTCCGCATTCTGCAGGCGGCGGGCGCGCGAATTGCTCCGCAGGAGGTCCGCATGGGTGAGGCGCTGTACCGGGAAGGCTTTACCTCCGGTTTCGCGCCCGACGCCTGGGACAACCTGCGCCAGACCGGGGTGCTGCTCAAGGCGCCGATCACCACGCCACAGGGCGGCGGCTACAAGAGCCTGAACGTGACCCTCCGCAAGTCGCTGGGCCTGTACGCCAACGTGCGTCCCTGCCGCGCCTACGCACCGTACGTGCCGACGCACCACCCCGCGATGGATCTGGTGATCATTCGCGAGAACGAGGAAGACCTGTACGCGGGCATCGAGCACCGCCAGACCCGCGAGGTGATGCAGTGCCTAAAGCTGATCACCCGCCCCGGCTGCGAGAAGATCGTGCGCTACGCTTTCGAATACGCCCGCGCTAATGGTCGTAAGAAAGTCACGGCCTTGAGCAAGGACAACATCATGAAGATGTGCGACGGGCTCTTTCACACCGTCTTCGACGAGATCAGCGCCGAGTACCCGGACATTCAGGCCGAGCATCAGATCATCGACATCGGCACGGCGCGGGTGGCGGCCAGACCGGAAGGGTATGACGTGATCGTGACCCTCAACCTGTACGGCGACATCCTCTCAGACGTGGCGGCGGAGGTGGCCGGTTCGGTGGGACTGGCGGGCAGCGCGAATATCGGTGACAGTTTCGCCATGTTCGAGGCCATCCACGGTTCGGCCCCCGATCTGGCCGGGCAGGACGCGGCCAACCCCGGCGGTCTGATCTCGGCGGCGGCGCTGATGCTGGGGCATCTGGGCCAGCACGAGGTGGCCGCCAGCATTCAGAACGCCCTGCTGTGTGCGCTGGAGGACGGGATGCATACCAGGGATGTCGCCGGGCCCCACACGAAAGAGGTGCTGGGGACGCAGGCTTTTGCCGATGCCATCATCGAGCGGCTGGGACGCGTGCCGCAACACCTTCCGGCCGTTACCGCCGACTCGGGGGCCAGGAAAATGCCTGTCCGGCAGCCCGCGGAGCCCGCCCACATCGACAAGCAGCTTGTCGGGACTGATGTCTTCTTCGAATGGACGGATGCTGGACGTGACCCTGAAGTGCTGGCCGCCATCCTGCAGGAGGCGCAGCTTGACGGCGTGCCGCTGCGGATGATCACCAACCGGGGGGTCAAGGTCTGGCCGGACGGTCTGCCCGAGACCTTTAAATCCGATCACTGGCGCTGCCGCTTCCAGTCGGAGACGCCTGTCACCCACCGTGATCTGCTGGCCCTGTTGGTCCGCGTCCACGACAAGGGACTGGATTTCATCAAGACCGAACACCTCTACACCTTCGACGGCGTGCCGGGGTATTCGCTGGGCCAGGGCCAGTAAGGAGAGGCAGACCCGGCCTCATTCTCTACCGCGTCAGCGCCGCGTACCTCTGCAACACGTCCCAGCCCAGGCCCGCCATCATGACCTCGCGGGCCTGGGCCACGCCCGCTGCGATGCTGTCCACACGCCCCGCTGTCCGCAGCGCCGCCCCCGCGTTGAGGGCCACGATGTCGCGCTGGGCCTCGGTTCCGCCGCCCGTCAGCAGGGCCCGGGTGATCCCGGCGTTCTCGGCAGGAGTACCCCCCACCAGCGACTCGCGCGGATGCACATTCACGCCCACTTCCTCGGGATGCACCTGACGGTCAATAATCTCGCCGTCGCGCAGACCTGAGACGGTATTGACGCCGCAGACGGTAAATTCATCCAGACCGTCGCCGTAAACGACGGTGGCCCCCTTCGCCCCCAGCAATCGCAGCACCTCGGCCAGCGTCCGCGTCAGCTCCGGCTTGAAGACGCCCACCACCAGGTGCGTGGCCCCCGCCGGATTACTCAGTGGCCCCAGGATGTTAAAGACCGTGCGGGCGGCCAGATCCGAGCGGACCGGCGCGGCGTGGCGCAGGGCCGGATGGTAATTCCGGGCAAACATGAAGCCCACGCCCAGTGTGTTCACGGCCTCCTCGATGGCTTCCGGGGGAGCGTCCAGGTTCACGCCCAGCGCCTCCAGCACGTCCGCACTGCCGGCACGGCTGCTGGCGGCGCGGTTGCCGTGCTTGGCGACGGGAACGCCCGCTCCGGCCACCACAAACGCCGTCGTGGTGCTGATGTTGAAGGTATGCGCCCCATCGCCCCCGGTGCCGACCACGTCCAGGAGAACCTCACGCGGACGGACGTTGACGCGCACCGCATTCTCGCGCATGGCCTGGGCAAATCCGGCGATCTCGTCGGGCGTCTCGCCACGCACGCGCAGGGCCGCCAGCGCCGCTGCCATCCGCACGCCGCTCATTTCCCCGGCCATCACCTCACGCATGAAGGCCGCCGCCTCCGACTGGGACAGGACTTCGCCGTTCATTAGGCGAGCATGGATCATGCCCCCACCGCCCCGGCCTGGGCCGCCCGGTGCCGCTCCACCTCAGTCAGGAAATTGCGGATCATGGTCTTGCCGTCCTCGGTGGCAATGCTTTCGGGGTGGAATTGCACCCCGAAGACCGGATGGTCGCGGTGACGCAGGGCCATCAGGGCGCGGTACTCGCCCCCCGGCGTCTGATCGGTGGTCCAGGCGGTCGCCAGCAGCTCTGGCGGCAGGTCCTCCACGATCAGGCTGTGGTAGCGGGTCACGCTGGCGTCGCCCTCGATTCCGGCGAACAGGTTCTGGCCGTCGTGCGCCACCTTGCTGGTCTTGCCGTGCACTGGAATCGGGGCGCGTTTGACGGTGGCCCCAAATGCCTCCCCAATACTCTGGTGGCCCAGGCACACGCCCAACAGCGGGTATTTCGGCGCAAAAGCCTGAATGACTTCCACACTCATTCCGGCTTCCAGCGGCGTGCAGGGGCCAGGGGAAACCACGATGGCGTCTGGATTCAAGGTCTCCACATCCTCAAGGGTGAAAGCGTCGTTGCGCCACACGGTCATTTCGCAGCCCAGTTCACCGAAGTACTGAACGAGGTTGTAAGTGAAGGAGTCGTAGTTGTCAACTAAAAGGATATGGGTCATTGCTGATCTCCAAGCGCATCAATGGCAGGACTTGCCTGAGTGGTGAGGTGACGCTGTGGCCGGTTGGAGGCGGGCATGGCTCCAATCTGGCTCCTACGCCCCGTCACAGCCCCGCCACCGCCCGCTCCACCGCCCGCATCAGTGCTGCCGCCTTGTTGCGCGTTTCCTCCTCCTCAGCCACCGGGTCAGAATCGGACACGATTCCGGCCCCGGCCTGAATATGAATCCTGCCGCCTGCGATCACCATCGTCCGCAGGGTTAGGGCCATGTCCAGGCTGCCGTCGAAGGCGATATAGCCGAATGCGCCGCCGTACGGCCCGCGCCGCACAGGTTCTACCTCGTCGATGATTTCCATCGCGCGGATCTTGGGAGCGCCCGACACCGTTCCCATCGGCAGCGCGCTGGCGAGGGCGTGCAGCGGGGTCTGCCCCTCGCGCAGCCTGCCCCGCACCCCGCTGACGATGTGCATGACGTGGCTGTAGCGCTCGATGGTAAAGGCGTCCTCCACGGTCACGCTGCCGTACTCGGCCACCCGCCCGATGTCGTTGCGGCCCAGGTCCACCAGCATCAGGTGTTCGGCGCGTTCTTTCTCATCCGACAGCAGTTCCTCGGCCAGGGCGGCGTCCTCGCCGGGCGTCTTGCCGCGCGGACGGGTTCCGGCGATCGGGCGAGTCACGATGCTTAGGCCGTCGCTTCGGAGCAGGCTTTCGGGGCTGCTCGCCACCAGCGTCACCTCGCCCAGGTTCAGAAAGCCCAGATACGGGCTGGGGTTGATGCCGCGCAGGGCCCGGTACAGCGCGAAGGGATGGACGGTCAGGTCCGCAGAGAAGCGCTGGGACGGCACCACCTGAAAGACGTCCCCGGCGTGGACGTACTCGATACAGCGCTGGACGGCGGCCTGATACCCCTGGGGCGTGAAGTTGCTGGAAAAGGTCACCGGCCTGGCCCGCTCACGCCCCGGCACGTCTGGCAACGGCCCGAGCAGATCAGCTTCCAGGGCCGCCACAATGCGCTCCGCCTCCGCCTGATGTTCGGAGATGGCCACGGCGTACAGCTTGTGCCGCAGGTGATCAAAAATGACGATGCCCTCGGGGACGATGAACAGCGCGTCGGGAACGTTCAATTCGTCGGGATTGTTGTCGGGCAGTTTCTCATACACGCGGATGAGGTCGTAGGCGGCGTAGCCCACCGCGCCGCCAAAGAAGGGGGGCAGCCCGTTGAACTTCCCGGGAGGCAGTTCAACGGGGCGCAGCACCCGGCTGTACAGCACATCCAGCGGATCGTCGGTTTCCAGCGTCTCGTTGCCCAGCACGCCGCTGAGGGTGGCCTCTCGCCCGCGCAGCGTGAAGCGCCCTACCTCGCCCACACCGATAAACGAGTAGCGGGCCTGCCGCTCACCACCCTCCACGCTTTCCAGCAGGAAGCTGAGTTTCTTCGCGCCGTCCGTGACTTTCAGGTAGGCGCTGACGGGCGTGTCCAGATCGGCATTCAGTTCCTGAACGGCCACGGCGGTCATCGGCTTGGATTGAGCGGTCTGGGTCATGAAACTCCTCTTCCACGGTGAAGGGCCAAAAAAAGGCGCCCGGCGGTCTTTAAACCACCTGGGCGCGTCGGATACGGCAAAAAAGGACAGCGGCGCGTTAGACCCAGGTGAAACTGGGCCACCACCACGCGCGGCGAACGGTCATGGACCAGAGCATAGCGCGGCGGGGAGCGGCGGGGAAGATGGCGTGACCTGGACGGCCGTCCGCCCGCCCCCAGGGACGCCCGCCCCCTCCCCTTTTTTCCACAACCGCTAGACTCATCCCATGACCCTACCCGCCGGTTCCCCGACGCTCACCGTGGCGTTCCTGGCGGGGCTGATCTCGTTTCTCAGCCCCTGCGTGCTGCCGCTGGTGCCCAGTTACCTGGGCGTGATCGGCGGGGCCCGCGCGCCTCTGATGCGGGCGCTGGGCTTCATCGCAGGCTTCGGGCTGGTGTTCATCGCGCTGGGGGCCACCGCCAGCAGCCTGGGCGCGCTGATCGCGCCCCACAAGTACCTGCTGGGCCAGATCGCGGCAGTGCTGATCACCTTCTTCGGACTGGTGATGCTGGGTGTGATCCGTCTGCCCTTCTTAATGCGCGACACCCGCGCCCTGGCGGATGCCGGGGGCTACGGTCCCGTCGCGCTGGGCGCGGCCTTCGCCTTCGGCTGGAGCCCCTGCCTGGGGCCAGCGCTGGGCAGCATCCTGGGGCTGGCCGCCAGCAGCGCCAGCCTGGGCGCGGGCGTGACCCTATTGGGGGCCTACACGCTGGGACTGGCCGTCCCGTTCCTGCTGGCCGCGCTGCTGTGGAACCGCTTGAACCTGCGCCGCCTGAACCGTTACGCAGGCATCTTCGAGAAGGTGGGCGGCGGCATTCTGGTGCTGGTGGGCGTGCTGATGCTGACTGGACAGTTCACCCGCCTGGCCACCTTCTTTTACGAGGTGATGCCCGCGTGGCTGAGGGTGTAAGTGGGCGAGTGGAAGACCAGCTCCCACCCCTAGTCTCCCCCGCCCTGCAACTGCGCGATCTGTGGTTGAGGCTGGGGCGAGAGGTCATCCTGCGCGGCGTGAATCTGGATGTGATGGTGGGCGAGGGCGTCACGCTGCTGGGCGAGAACGGGGCGGGCAAGACCACGCTGCTGCGCCTGCTGGCCTCCGGACTGCGGCCCACGCGCGGCGAGGGACGGGTGATGGGCTTTGACCTGCGCGACTCACGGGCAGTGCGCGATCACATTCACCTGATGCCGGTGGACGCCGGCCTATACCCGGACCTCAGTTGCGCTGAGAATCTGGACTTTGCACTGAAGATGCACGGCCAGACCGGTGACGTGGCGGCGGCGCTGCGGCGCGTGACCCTGGAGGCCGCCGCCAACCGCCGCGTGCGCTTTCTGTCGGCGGGAATGAGGAAACGGCTGGCCCTGGCCCGCGCCCACCTGCTGGCCCGCCCGCTCACGCTGGTGGACGAACCGTTCGCCAATCTAGATACGGCAGGACGGGGGCTGGTGCTGGAGTTGCTGGGCGAACTGCGCGCTGGAGGCGTGACGCTGTTGATCGCCGCCCACGAACCGGAACTGGCGCGGCAGGTGGCCCCACGGGCGCTGCGGCTGGCCGCCGGGGTGCTACATGAGACCTAGGGCAAGGAGACGCCCCCATCAGCACGCCATCCCCGCGAATGGTCGGCCAGTGCTTCCCCCCTCTCCTCAGGACCGCCCATGAGAAACGCCCTGCACCTCGCCGCCAAGGACCTGCGCGTCGCTGGACGCACGCGCGATACCCTCCTGGCCACTGCTTTTTTCGCCGGGCTGGTGCTGCTGGTGCTGGGGCTGGCGCTGGGCGGCAACCTGGGACGCACGCTGTCGCAGACGGCGGGGGTGGCGTCCGGGGCGGTGTGGACCGCGCTGGCCCTGGCCGCGGCGGTGGGCGCGCAGCGCGCCTTCGCGCAGGAGCAGGAGGCGGGGGCACTGGAACAGCTCACGCTGTATCCGGGAGCGCACGGCGCGCTGTACCTGGGCAAATTGCTGGGGGTGCTGGGGCCGCTGCTGCTGGTGGCGGCCTTCACGTTACCGGCGGGGTTGCTGCTGTTCGGCGCGGCAGGAACAACCTGCGTGCCGGGCCGCGACTGCGTGCCGACGCCCTGGTCCCTGCTGGCGCTGGTCACGGCGCTGGGGGTGCTGGGCTTCGCGGCAGGAACCACGTTCTACGGTTCCATCACGGTCAGCCTGCGCGCCCGCGAGGCGCTGCTGCCTGCCCTGGCCTTCCCGATTCTGGTCCCGGTGGTAATTGCCACGGTGCGCGCCACATCCGGCCTGCTCGAAGGTTTGCTCCTGGCGGAACTGTGGCCCTGGTTTGCCTTCCTGGGTGCCTTTGACCTGGGGACGATCATCCTGGCGACGCTGCTGTTTCCATATGCCGTGGAGGGGTAGCGTCGCCCTTCCGTCTGTGCTCGCCCCCATACGCGCCCTTCCAGACCACGTCACCGTATTTGACACGCTCCATCATTCTGCTATCATCAGAATATGAAGCGTCCATTACGCAATGAAGCCGATCCGTATCCGGCCAGCGGACGCGGATACGTTCACGTCTGCCCGGACTGCGCGCTGCCCCTGACCCTGCACGATCTGCGTGACGGCGATCAGGCGTACTGGTGCCACACGTGCGGCAAGGGCCACCGCGCGGGCGATCCGCCCCTTGAAGCCCTCAGACTCCTGCCCCAGGCGGGGTAAACGTTGGGGACGGGGACGCTATGCTGGGCCACATGACGGACCCCACCACTTCCCGCGACCACGCCGGGGCTCCCTATCAGGAGGTGCTGGCCGGGCAGGTGATCGCCGTGACCGGGGCCGATACGGGCTACGGCAAGACGCTCAGCACCGCCCTGGCACAGCTCGGGGCCAGCGTGGTCCTGATCGGCAACAACAGCGAGACGCTTGCGGCGCAGGCCAGCGCCCTGGAACATTCCGGCGGTCACGCCATTCCCATCAAGGCCGACGTGAGCGTGCCGCTGGACTGGCTGAGCGCCCAGACCCGCATCCTGGAAATCTTTGGGGCCCTGCACGGCATCGTTCACCTGGCCGACAAGCGCACGCACGCCAGTTTCACGCTGCTCAGCGAGAACGAGTGGATGGAACTGTTCAACAGCAACGTCAAGAGCAGCGTCGCCATCGCGCAGATCCTGGGCCGCCGCCTGCCCGGCACCTGGCTGACCATCATCGGCCCGCACGGCGACGAGCCCGGCCTCCAGGCCCATCCGCAGCGCGGCGCGATTCGTGGTCTGGTGGAAGCAGCCGCGCGCGAGGACCTCCGGCTGAACATGCTGCTGCCCTCTCGCGCCAGCAGCGGCGACGAGGCCCTGGACCGTCCGCTGGCCGACGCGGTGCTGGCCCTGGCCGCCCCCCGCATGCGCCACCTGCGCGGCAATGTGATGGACGTGCCGCTGCCCGCCGCCCCCAAAGTCCGGCTGCCCGAAGTGACGAACGTTCTGAACACGCTGTGATGGACTGCCGGAAATGAAATGCCCCTACTGCTCGGCCCCCGATTCCAAGGTGGTCAATTCGCGCCCCAGCGACGACGGGGCCAGCATTCGCCGCCGCCGCGAGTGCCTGAACTGCGCCCGGAGGTTCACCACCTACGAGCGCGCGCAGCTGGAGCCGCTGATGGTGGTCAAGCGCAGCGGCCCGCGCGAGGCTTTTAACCCCGACAAGTTGCTGCGCGGCCTGTCGCTGGCCACCGAGAAACGTCCTGTCGAACCCGAGGCCCTGCGCGCTTTCGCCTACGGCTTTGAGGACGAGGTGGGGGCCGCCGAGATCGCCAGTGAGGAAATCGGTAAGCGCGCCATGACCTTTCTGCGCCCACTGGACGACGTGGCCTACATCCGTTTTGCCAGCGTTTATCGTGACTTTGACAGCCTGGAACGCTTTATCGAGGAAATCCGGGGGCTAAAAAACAAGGATGAGGGCTGAGTCGCTCCAGCGAGCCGATTTGCTCAGGCCATAAAAAATCCGCCCTCTCGGACGGTGATGGAGCAAATATAGCGTGAAATGCACGGGCTGTCAAACTTATACATCGCCCCAGAATCCGTGCGCTGGGAGAGCATCCGCGAGACCCTCAAAAGGACTTGCTGACCTCTTCGCTCGGTAGAAGGTATGCAAGTCAAGAGTCCGGCTGTCCAGAATGTCTTGCATAAAAGGATGCTCACGCCGTTCCTCAGGCCGCGCACCAGACCAACGGGCTCGCCCGCTTCACTGCGGGCCGTCCAGTTCACGGACGGGTAGGCAGAGGAGTTCATCTGGTGTGGGCACTTCATCGGCAGTCAGGCAAAACGTCATGTGGGGCGTCGTGCTGCCTCGTCTCGACCAGGGCATTGCAAAAGCCAGTCCATAACAAAAGCCCCCGCACACGGCGAGGGCAAAACAGACAAGAGCGGCTTTAGCGGCGGCGCAGCCACCCCTGAACCGTGCCGACCACCCCGGCGCGGAAGAAGAGCACCACCACGACAAACACCAGCCCAGTCACGATGCCCACCGGCAGATCCGAAGTGGTCAGGCGGTCCCGCAGCAGCAACACCAGGCCCGCGCCCACCGCCGGGCCGAACAGCGTGGTGGTCCCGCCCAGCAGGGTCATCATCACGACCTCGCCGCTGGTAGTCCATTTGGTCACGTCCAGGCTGACCACGCCGTGGCCGAAGGTGTACATGCTGCCCGCCAGCCCGGCCAGCCCGGCGCTGATCAGAAAGGCGGTGAACTTGAAGCGCACCGGGTTGTAACCGATGCTCTGGGCGCGCACCTCATTGTCGCGCACCGCCTGCTGCGCCTGACCGAAAGGGCTGCGCACTGTGCGGTAGGCGATGTAGAACCCCAGCGCGAACACCGCCAGACAGAAGTAGTAGCGCGTGACGCTGTCGCTGAAATCCAGGCCGAACAGGCTGGGACGCTCGAAGCCCTGGAGGCCGTTCTCGCCGCCTGTCACGTCGGTCCATTGCAGCGCCACGAAATAGACCATCTGCGCGAAGGCCAGTGTGATCATGCTGAAGTAGATTCCGGCGCTGCGGACACTCAGGTACGCAATGGGCACGGCCAGCAGCAACGCGCTGAGGGTCCCTCCCAGCATGGCGACCGGTACGCTCTGACCGTTGGACAGCAGGAAGGCCGTGACGTAGGCACTGCTGCCCCAGAAAGCGGCGTGACCAAAGGACAGCAGGCCCGAGAAACCGAACAGCAGATCGAAGGCCACCGCGAACAGCCCCCAGGCCAGAATATCCAGCGCGAGCACCGGGTAGATCAGCCGGGGCAGAATCAGCAGCAGCAACCCCAGCCCAATCAGCCACGCGGCACGGACGGTGCGGGCGCGGTCGTTGTGGGCGGCGGTGCGGGGCAGGGCGGTCACCGCGTCCCCTCGGGCAGTCCGAACAGACCGCTGGGACGCACCAGCAGTACGACGGCCATCAGAATAAAGACCAGCGTGTTGGCAATCGGCGGGTAGACCGCCGCCCCCACCGCCGCCAGTACGCCCACCGCGAAGCCGGTCACGATGCTGCCCAGGATGCTGCCCAGCCCACCGATGACCACCACCGCGAAGGTGGTGATGATCAGCTCCGCGCCCATGTACGGCTCGACGCTGTAGATCGGCGCGGCCAGCACCCCGGCCAGCCCGGCCAGGCCCACACCCACGCCAAAGACGCCCGTCACCCATTTGCTCACGTCGATCCCGAAGGCCCGCGTTACCCCTGGATTCTCGGTGCTGGCGCGAATGATCGCTCCCACACGCGTCTTCTCGACCACGAACCATGTCACTAGACAGATGACCAGCGTTAGCGCGATCACGAACAGCCGGTACTTAGGAAAGACCACGAAGCCCAGGTTGACCACCCCAGTCAGCACATCCGGTGTGGTGTACGGTGCGCTGGACACGGCGAACTGGCTGAGCATCACCTGCTTAACCAGATCCTGGGTCAGCAGCGTCAGGCCGAAGGTCAGCAGCAGGTTGTAGCTGGGTTCCAGGCCGTACAGCCGCGAGAGCAGCGTGCGCTCCAGCAGCATGCCCAGCGCCCCCACAATCAGCGGGGCCAGGATCAGCGCGGGCCAGAAGCCCAGCCCGAAGGCCTGTCCCAGCGCGAAAGCGGTGAACGCTCCCAGCATGTACAGCGCCCCGTGCATGAAGTTGACGATCCGCAGCATCCCGAAGATCACCGCCAGACCCAGGCTCAGCAGGGCGTAGAACGCCCCGTTGACCAGCCCGTTGAACACTTGAATCAGCAGCAGTTGTGTATTCATCTGTTGTCCATAGCGTGAAAGGCGCAGGGGGCAGGAACGCCCGGTTCAGCGTTCCCGCCCCACTCCCCCTAGCCCATCCTCAGAACTTGCACTTGACTTCGGCCAGCGGGGTGAAGGCCTTGGCGGAGGGAATGGTGGCCACCTTGGTGAAGATGTCACCGGCCTCCTTGGCCTGCGCCTTGGGTTTGACTTGCACGGTGTACACGTCCAGCGTCACGCGGTGGTCCTGTGGGCGGACGTAGGCGCTGCGGGCAAAGAAGTCGCTGAAGCGGTGGCCTTCCAGGGCCTTGACCACCGCGTCGCCGTTGTCGGACTTGGCGCGAGCGACGGCCTGCAGGTAGGTCGTGGTGGCGCTGTACACCCCGGCCTGCGCCCAGGTGGGCTTCTTACCGAAGGCCTTCTCGAACTTGGCGGACCAGTCGCGGCTGCGCTGATCCAGGTTCCAGTACCACGGCACCGTCGCCAACGCGCCCGCAAAGGCGTCCTGGCCCAGCGCGGCCACGTCGGTCTCGAACAGCAGGCCTATCCCGAGGCCGATGCCCTGCTTTTTCAGGCCGAACTCGTTGTACTGCTTGACCACGTTCACCAGATCGTTGCCCGCCTGCATGGTCCCGAAGATCTTGGGCTTGAGGCTCTGCGCTTTGAGCAGGTACGAGGAAAAATCGGTGTTGGGGAACGGCGTGGCGTCGCTGGCCGTGACCAGCTTGCCGCCGTTTTCCTTGACGGCCGCCGTCATCTGCCGGTCCAGATCCTGCCCAAAAGCATAGTTGGGGTAGATAATGTACCAGCTGTTCCCGCCGCGCTTGGTCACCGCGCTGCCCGTGCCGTTGGCGAGCATGTAGTTGTCGTAGGCGTAATGGAAGGTGTACTTGTTGCACTTCTCGTTGGTCAGCGCGGTGGTGCCGCCAGTCACCACCATCACCGGAATCTTCTTGCCCTTGGCGACCTCGGAGGCAGACAGGGCGGCGGAGCTGGTGGGCAGGTCCATCAGCACGTCCACGTTCTGACGGTCAATCATCTCGGCGGCCTTGTTGCTGGCGACGTCGGCCTTGTTCTGGTGGTCCACGCCGATGACCTGCACCTTGCCCTTGTAGGCGGCGTTGGCGGCCATGAAGTCATCGGCGGCCATCTGCGCGGCCTTGACGCTGCCGGGACCGGACAGTTCCGAATACACCCCTGACAGGTCGGTCAGCACGCCCACCTTGATGGCGTTGTCGCTGAGTTTGGCTCCCTGCGCCAGCACGGCGGTCACAGAAAACAGGGCGGCGGTGGCAATGATGGCGGTCAGTCTGGCTTTTTTCATGGTGGAATCCTCCGGAGGGAACAGGGAGAGAGGGGTCAGACGCTCAGGTATTTCAGCAATTCCTCGCGGCGGGTCAGGGCGTCGGCGCGGGGCACTTCGTCGACGATCTGGCCGTCCACGAAGACGTAATGGCGGTCGGCCAGTCGGGTGGCGAATTTCAGGTTCTGCTCCACCAGCAGCACTGACAGGCCCTCACGACGCAATTCCTCGATGATGTCGCCGATGCGCTGCACGATCACCGGTGCAAGGCCCTCGCTGGGTTCGTCCAGCAGCAGCAGCCGGGGGGCGCTGCGCAGAACGCGCACAATCGCAAGCATCTGCTGCTCGCCACCCGAGAGCTTGCTGCCGGGGTGGTGGCCACGCTCGCGCAGGACTGGAAAGGCCTCATAGGCACGTTCGGTGGTCCAGCCGCCGGGGCGGGCGGGTGGCAGTTCCAGGTTCTCGCGCACAGTCAGGGTGCTCATGATGGCGCGTTCCTCCGGCACCCACGCCAGTCCACGCGCGGCGACGCGGTTGCTGGGCAGCCTCAGGATGTCCTGCCCGTCGAAGATGACGCTGCCGGTGCGCGAGCGCAGCGCGCCCATGATGCTGCGCAGGGTGGTGGTCTTGCCCGCCCCGTTGCGCCCAATCAGGCTGACGATCTCGCCCGGCTGGACGTGCAGGTTGACGCCATGCAGGACGTGGCTCTGCCCGTAATAGGCATTCAGGTCCCGCACCTGCAGCAGCGGGGGCGGAGGGGCGAGTGGAGCGGCGGCGCCCGGGGCCGTGTACGGCGCCGTCATTCGTCGCCCTCATCGCCCAGGTACGCCTCAATGACGCGGGGATCCTGGCGCACCTGTTCGTAGCTTCCACTCGCCAGCAGCGAGCCGTACTGCAACACCGTGATGCGGTCGGCCAGTTCCGAGACCACGCTCATGTTGTGTTCTACCAGCACCACTGTGCGCCCGCGCGCCACCTGCCGCACCAGCGTTTTCACGCGGGCGATGCCCTCCGAACCCATCCCGGAGGTGGGCTCGTCCAGCAGGAGCACGCGCGGGTCCTGGGTGAGCGAGATGCCGATTTCCAGCTGCCGCTTCTCGCCGTGGCCCAGATCCGCCGCCAGCCGCGCATGCGAGTCGGCCAGCCCCACGTCCGAGAGAATGATGTCGGCCTGTGGCCCCAGCCGCTGCAACCGTGAAATTGGCGTCCAGAACTGCCCCGGAAGGCGGCTGCGGGATTGCAGCGCCACCAGCAGGTTTTCCCGCACGGTCATGGTGGGAAAGACGCTGCTGATCTGGAACGAGCGCGACAGCCCGCGCCGCACGATCTGGTGCGGCGGCAGGGTGTCGATGCGCTCCCCGAAGAGGCGGATCTCGCCCGACGTGGGTTTCAGGAAACCCGACAGGAGATTAAAAAGCGTGGTCTTGCCCGCTCCGTTGGGGCCGATGATGGCGTGGATCTCGCCCTCATGAATGTCCAGAGTCACGTCGTTGGTGGCGCGGAAGCCCCTGAAATCCTTGACCAGATTCCTCGCCTCAAGGGCCACTCTCAGCCCATGGATCGTGCCAACCGGGGCAACAGGGCGGGTCTGGGCCGTCATGGGAAGCGTCTGGATGCGAGTTCGAGCATCGTCCCGTCCTCCTTGCTAGGGTTGGATTTTGGTACGTCGCAGAGTGTAACGCCCCGGCGTTACGTGTGGGTTACACCTTCGTTCGCTCCAGGCCGCAAGAGGCCTTTTCCTGGCGGAACCAGCGCCTGTCCCAGTTCAGGCCAAATCGGTCGGAGTGGCCTCTTCGGGCCGTGGGATCACGGGCGACTCATTGGCGGGGACACGGCCCCGCACGTCGTGCAGGAGTGCGGCAATCCGGGCGAAGTCAGCTTTCAGATCGCCCGTCGGCTGGATGTACCCGATGATGCCCACGCGTTTGCGGCCCCAGTCCAGTGCGGTCACGGCAATCGGCACGCCCGCCTGCAGGGCCATGTAGTAAAAACCGGTCTTCCAGTACCCGGCCTGCCCCCGGCTGCCCTCCGGCGCCACGAGCAGCACGATCTCTTCCTCGCGCTCGATGACCGAGACCACCGCGTCCACGAAGTTGCCCCCGGCGCGGCGGCGATCCAGGGCGATGCCGCCCACGGCGCGCATGAAAAGGCCTTGCGGAAAACCGAACAGCTCGCGTTTGCCCACCCAGTGCAGTGGAATGCGGGTGGCCCACTTCCAGAACAGCCCCGGCCAGAAGTCCAGATTGCTGGTGTGCGGCGCGGCAGCAGTCACGAACTTGACGGCCCCGCCGGGCGGCGGTTCCAGCAGCGGCGTCCAGCCGGAGAGCCGCAGGAGGAACAGCGACACGCGCGAACCCAGCGTGTGCGGGCGGCCCTGCCAGGTCACAGTCACGCGGCGAGTATACGGGCAGCGGGTCTTGCAGAACTCTTGCGCGGGACGGGTCAACGCAGATCGGGAGTGGTCACCCGCCCCGGTTCTGTCGCCACGCGTGGTGTGGCCTCAGTCCCGCCGGTTCTGGAGGCGCACCCGTAGAGGCTGGCGTTCCGGCTGTTTTTGCAAGGAGGCCAGCAGCAGCGAGAAAACGATGGCCAGTCCGGCGAACACGAGTTCCATAGGGCAGTGTGGCCCAGCGTCTCTGACAACGGCGTGACAGCTCAGTCCGATAAGTCCAGCCGCATGAGGCGAACCGGGCCGTCTTCGCCCTCCAGCACGGCAAGAGGCAGAAATCCCACCTTCACACAGGCGCGAACGGCCCGCGTGTTTTCAGAGGCAGGGTCAATCAACACCCGCCGCAATGCTGGCCGCTCGGCACGCAACTTTCCCACAAACGTCCGGATGACCTGTGGCCCCCACCCCTGCCCGGTCAGCTCGGCGTCACCAATCAGCACGTCTATCGCCCAGGTTTCGCCGTCACTTGCCGCCCAGCTGTAGAAACCATGCCCCGGTGTGATGTGCTGGCTTTGGATGAAGCCCGCTGCCCACCCGTCCAAGCTGAAAACGAAGCCGGGGACCTCCCGCCCAGGGCGGCAATAGGGTGCCCGTACCGCCGCCACGTCACGCTCACGGTCGTCCCAGAAGGCGCGCACATGAGGCTGCGGCAACCAGCGCGTCAGCGTGGGTAGATGCGCTTCGCTCAGCAGTTCAAAGGTGATCCGCATGCAGCCCTACCGCCGCCAACGCCGCCTCAAACTGCTCGGCTGTCACGGGCAGGACGCTCAGCCGCGAGCCCTTACGGGTCAGCGGCGAAGTCTCCCACCCGGGCAGGGCACGGATGGTCTCCAGTGTCAGGAGAGTGGGAAAAGCGCACACGGCTTCTACCTCCACCATGCTCCAGCGCGGCTGATCCGGATCAGATGTGGGATCAAAGTACGCGCTGGCCGGGTCAAATTGCAGATCGTCCGGAGAGGCGGCCCGCGTCACCCGTGCCACGCCCGCGACGCCCGGCGTCTTGTTGCGCGAGTGGTAGAACAGGCACAGGTCACCCGCCGCCATCTGCCGCAGGAAATTGCGTGCCTGGTAGTTGCGAACGCCGTTCCAGGATTCGCGTTCCACGCGTTCAAGATCGGGGTAGCCGAAGACCTCGGGTTCAGATTTGAGGAGCCAGTGGGACATGGGGTTCAGCGTAGAGCAGGGACGGGAATCAGCTCCCCCATGTCGCCGCCCATCCAGGCTCGGCCCAGGCCCCAGCGCGTGGAACAATGCGTCGGATGAACCTGTCACGCAGCCTGCTTGTGTCCTGTCGGGCACGCCCGGATAACCGCCCGCATCGCCCCGCCCTCATGGGCTCAATGACGCAGGTGGCCCAGCAGGGTGGTGGGCCTGCCCTTCGCGCGGCGGCAGCGGACAGGGCATGATCCTCAGCATCGATCTGGGGGCGAGCAGCAGCAAATGGGCGCTGTTCTCTGGGGAGGAGATCACAGCCAGCGGGGTTTACGCCCCCCTGTCCGGCCACCTCTACACGGCCGAAGCCCGGCAGCGTCTGGGCGAGGGGCTGGCAGAAATGCGCGCCGCTGTCCCCGCACGGCCCTCTTCAGTCGTGGCGGGCGTCACCGGGCTACAAACTGAATACACGCCGCTGATCGTGGACCTGCTGTCCTCGGCCTTCGGCCTTGCGCCCGAGACGCTGTACGTCACCGACGATCTGCACCTGGCCTACGCCGCGCATTTTCCCGCTGGCGGCGGCACGCTGGTGTATGCCGGAACCGGCAGCATGGCCTATCACCGCACGGTGGCGGGCGAGGTGATGCGCGCAGGCGGCCACGGCTTTCTGATCGACGATGGGGGTGGGGCCTTCTGGCAGGGACGGCAGGGCCTGAAGGCGGTCCTGCGGGCAGTGGACGAGGGGCGGCGGGAGAGCCTGCTGGCCTCCAGGCTTTTCGAGGTAATCGGCTCCCGGCACTGGCCCGACATCCGCGCTTACGTGTACGGCGAGGGCCGCGCCGCCCTGGCCCGCCTCGCGCCCGCCGTCCACGCCGCTGCGCTGGACGGCGACCCCCACGCCCAGGACATCCAGCGCCGCGCCGGACAGGAGCTGGCCCGTCTGGGCCGGGCAGTGCTGGACCGCAGCGGGGGCCGCGACGTCGCGCTGTGCGGCGGCAGCTTCAATCCACTGGTGGCCGCGTCTTTCCACAGCCAATTTGCAGGCCGTGAGGTGGTCTTCATCCCCACCAGGTCACCCTTGCTGGGAGCGCTGGCGCTGGCGCCGGCAGGCTGAGCCACGCCTCCCTGCCCCTGGCTGCGTGCCTTTGCCTACCTTGCCCGCCTGCGGGGCACTCTAGACTGCAGCTGTGCGCGTATCGCCCTGGCTTCCTGTTCTGCTGATCCTGGCGTTGGGGGCCTACCTGTTGCCCAACTGGCAGCCCAAATTTGAGCTGGTTCCCCAGCAGCCTCAGCCGCAGATCTCCGCCAAGCTGCCGAATACGCTGCCCGAGGCCACCCAGGCCCTGTTCAAGAAGGTTCGCCCCGCCACCGTGCGCGTGGAGAGCCTGGACCCCCGCACGCGCGAGGCGGGCATCGGCACCGGCTTTTTCATCAGCGAGACCGGGCAGGTGCTGACCGCCTACCATGTCGTTAGCCTGGGCACGCTGTTTCAGGTCAGCACGCTGGACGGAAAATCGTACCGGGCGAAGGTGACCGCCTTCGACGCGCGGGCCGACGTAGCGCTATTGGAAGTGCAGGGCCGCGGCCCCTTTCCCTTCCTGCCGCTGGCTGCCCGTGCGCCGCGCGTGGGCGAGACCGTGCTTGCGGTGGGCAACAGCGGCGGCGATTTCCTGCAACCCCGGCGAGGCAAGTTACTGCGGCTGGGCGCAGCGGCCGCGCGGGCCGACTTCCCGCAGGGGACGCTGGAAATGAACGCGCCCCTGGCCCCCGGCGACAGCGGCGGTCCGATCATCGATGGGCTGGGCAAGGCTATTGGCGTGGTCAGCTACATCAGCGTGGACAGCAGCGGCATCACCCGGCGCAGTTACGCCGTGCCGGTGGTGGACGGCGACAACCTGATCACGGCGCTGCGGACAGGAGAGAAGCGCGACACCCCGGTCCTGGGCATTGAGCTGGACAGCTTTCACAGCGGCCTGATCGAACCGGCGGGCGGCGTGATCGCCCGGGTGGTGCGGGGCAGCCCGGCGGACCGCGCGGGATTGCTGGGCGGCGAGTACGACGCCAACAGCAACCTCACGAAGCTGGGCGACGTGATCACGACCGTGGGTGGTCGGCGCACCCGCGACGCCAACGAGGTCATCACCGCCCTGAGAAGTGGCGAGGTCGGTGACACGGTGACCATCGGCTATCTGCGCGGCAAGCAGCCCCGCGAGACCCGCATCACCCTGGTGGCCAGGGCCAGCCTCCCCAACCTGCCGGGCGAGTAGAAGGCGCAACGGGTAAAGACAGGGTTATCCGGCACCTATCTGCCCTTCACAGCGCTTCAGTAGCCTGTGAGGATGTCTAGAGCCTTCGTGAAGGAAGAAGCGGGCGCCCCCTGGACGCCGCCGCGCACCGCCCGTGCCTACCGCATCGTCTGGACGGGCGATGCGGGCCGTGAAAGTCCGGTCCAGCCGGAAGTCATGCGCGAGACCGATGATCTGCTCGACGCCCTGCGCTGGCTGGCCGCCCGGCCACGCCCCGGCTTTGAGTTGCGCAGCGCGGACGGCGAACTGCTGGCCACGAACGCGGCCTGAGCGGCAGTCCTCGCTCCTACCACTTGCCCTCCAGCGTGATCCGCACCGTTCCCGCCAGATTCTGCCCCGGTGACAGCACCCGCATGTCCACCCCGCCCACGCCCCTTGCAGCCAGGTTAAAAGCGTCGGTGGCGTGTGAGACGGGTTCCAGCGCCAGATTGCCGTCCGGCGCGGTGAACACCACCAGATGTGAGTAGACGTTGTCGGCGGTCTGGACCACGGCCCGTTCGGGGTGCCCCGTCTCAGACCAATCCAGCCGTGCGATACCGTCCCAGGCTGTGAAGGTCCGGTCAATCTCACGCCCGCCGATGTGCGCTGGCGCGCGGTAATCCTCCCCGGGCCGGACCTCGCGTGCGCCGCCCAGCGTGAGGCTTCGCTCGTCGGTGTCATAGGTCAGGGGGGCGTCAAAGGTCAGGGTCGGATCGATGCCGTCCTGCAGCCGCTCGAAGTAGGGGTGCAGGCCCATCCCGGCAGGCATATCGCGGGTGTCGACGTTGGTGAGCGTGACGGTGGTGTCCAGATGCGGCCCATGGAGGCGGTATTCCATGAGCGCCGTGAAGGCCCAGGGCCAGTTCATGTCGTCAAAGTCGCGGCTGTCGAAGGTGCAGATCAGGTGGCTGTCTGAGGCGCGCCTGACCGTCCAGGGGCGATTGCGAACATCGCCATGCTGGGCCAGTCCATCTCTGGTGTTGGCCCGAAGTTGCACTTCCTGACCCCCGAACGTGAAACGCGCGTCCCGGATACGGTTGGAAAAGGGCAGCAGGACAAAACTGGCACATTGACTGCTGGTCTGAACGTCCGCCAAGGCCACGTCCCGCAATACCGGGCGGCCCGAAGCGGCCCGCAGGTTCAGGATGCTGGCCCCCAGTTCGGGAAGAACCTCCAGGGTCATGGCGTCACTGGAAATCTTCTCGGTGTGGCGACTTTCAGGCCTGTTCATGCCTTGCCGCGCCCGCGCATCACCTCGTGGATCAGGATGCCAGCCGCTACCGAGGCGTTCAGGCTGTCCACCTGCCCACGCGTGGGAATGGCCACCAGCACGTCGCATTTCTCGCGCACCAGTCGGCGCAGGCCCTCACCCTCCGCGCCGATCACCAGGGCCACGCGTCCGCTGAAATCGGTCCGGGTCACGTCCTGAGCGGACTCGCCTGCCGCGCCGTAGACCCACACCCGGTCTTCCTTCAGGGCGTCGATCAGCCGGGGCAGGTTCTTGGTCTGCGCCACCGGCAGGTAACTGGTGGCCCCCGCCGCCGTTTTTGCCACCACCGGGGACAGCGGGGCGCTGCGACGTTCCTCCACCACCACGCCGTGTGCCCCCAGCACCTCAGCGCTGCGGATGATCGCCCCGAAATTGCGCGGATCGGTAATGCCGTCCAACAGCACGATCAGCAGATCCTCATCCTTGGCCTCGGCGCGGTCCAGGATGTCGTCCACCGTGGCCCAGGCCAGATCCTCCACCTCGGCCATCACACCCTGGTGCGCGGTGGTCCCGGCCAGCTGGTCCAGCTCAATGCGCGGGGCAAAGCGCAAACGCACGCCGCTGTCCCCCAGCGCAGCTTTCAGCTCTGCCACGAAACTTTCCTCGACGCCGCGCGCCACCAGGATCTCACCCACCCGCCCATCTCGCAGGGCTTCGAGAACCGGATTCCTTCCATACAGCAACATGCCGGGCAGTCTAGGGCAAGCTGGCCCCAACCCGGCAACGCCGTACAGCACCAAGCCCTCCGGCGTCGGAGGGCCTCCTGGGGGTTCTTTACTTATTCCTGCGCTGGACTCACGAAGGCGGCGCTGTCGTAATAGGTGCGGAAAGCGCCCACCTTGCCGTCCTTGATCTCGATGATGCTGACGCCCCGGTACTCGATGTCGTCACCGTTCTTGAGCTTGCCGCGCGCGTTCCACTCCATCACGCCCTGACCGTCACTTTCGTGGTGGTGCGTAAATTCGCTGCGAATCTCCTGGAAGTCGCTCAGGTACGACTCCCAGAAGGCCTGCGCGCCTTCCATTCCCTGCCAGGTCTTCGTGGTCAGGTTGCTGAGGGTCACGTCCCCGGCGTGCAGGGCCACCAGCCCGGACGGGTCCTTGCTGGCTTCGGCGTTTTGCAGCGCGCTCATGAACTCTTCGGTGGTGGTCATACTTCACCAGACCATCCAGCCCGCGCGCAGAGGGTGTGTCGTCTTACCATCGAAAAGTTTGGTGAAGCCGTCCGGGCGCGGTCCTCAACGCTCCGAGAGCCACGCCAGCAGGGCCGCCTCGGGCAGCGGTGGGCAGACCACATAGCCCTGCGCAGCGTCGCAGCCCAGTTCTCGCAGGATGTCCAGCTGCTCGCTGCGCTCCACGCCCACCGCCACCACTTTCAGCCCCAGGCGGTGCGCCAGATCAATGGTGGCCTCCACCAGCGTGACCACACGCGGGTCACCGGGCAGACGGGAGGTCAGGGTGGGGTGCAGCTTGATGGCCGTCAGGGGAAAGCGGGTCAGGGCGCTCAGGTTGCTGCCCACAGCGTCGCCGAAATCGTCCACGCTCAGGCGCGCGCCGTGGCTGCGGAGCTGCTCCAGCAGGCCCAGCGTTTCCTCGCTGTTGTCCAGCAGGCTCCCTGCCGTGACCTCGATATCCGGGGCACCCTGGGCGCTCAGCAGCGGCAGCAGGCGGCGCAGGCCCTCGCTGCGGCGCAGCTCCTCCAGACTCAGGTTGACGCTGACCTGCCACCCCGGCAGCGCGGCCCCACATTCGGCGCGCACGCGCGCACGACTGGCCAGGGCTTCCTCGACCACCCACTCGCCGATGCGGGTGATCAGGTCGCTGCGGCCCGCCACCTCCAGAAAGCTCTGGGGCAGCAGCAGACCGAGTTCGGGGTGCTGCCAGCGCAACAGCGACTCCGCGCCCAGCGGCCGGCCCGTTCTCAGGTCCAGGACCGGCTGGTACAGCAACGTGAATTCGTGGGCCGTGAGTGCGCCGCGCAGGTCCTCTTCCAGCGCGTAGGAGTTGCGGACCCCGGCGCGCAGGGCCGGCGTATAGAAGCCGAGGCCGCTCCGGCCCTGCTGCCGGGCGTGGCGCACGGCGATCTCGGCGTTCGAGATGGTGTCCTCGGTCCCGCCGTCCAGCGGGGCCACCCCCAACGCGAAGGTCAACAGCGTCTCGCGCGGGCCGCAGCGCAGCGGAACGCTCAGCGAGCGCTGCACGGCTTCCAGCGCCTCGTGGATGTCCAGTCCCGGCAGCAACGCGGCGAAGGTGCCCCCTTCCAGCCGGGCCGCGCTGCCCTGCCCCTGCCCCAGTCCGGCCATCAGATCGTTCAGGCGGGCGGCCAGACCAATCAGCAGGCGGTCACAGGCCACCCGACCCAGCGCCGTGTTCAGGGCACTGAAGCCGTCGATGTTCAAGCAGACCAGGGCGCCGGCTGCCCCCTGCCCGGTCTCCAGCGCCGCCAGATCCTCGCGCAGGCCCACGCGGTTGCGCAGTCCGGTCAATGAGTCGTGGCGGGCGTCGTGGTGCATCTTGGCCTCGGCGCGGCGCAGCACAGTCACGTCGCGCAGCGTCAGCAGCAGACCGCCCGTCGGCGCGCTGCCCCGGTGCCCCGATTCCCTGTGACTCCCCTCTGGCCCAACAGGCGTCATGCGCAGTTCCATGTGACGCAGTGAGTGGCCGGGCAGGGCCAGCAGGACCTCGCGGCGCGACGGCACCGGTGACGGCAGGGTGCGCCAGTCGGGCAGGGGTAGCGGTTGCCCGTCCGGCGAGAAAACCTTGACCCCCAGTTCGCCCAGCACACGCATCAGCCCCAGGCCCACCAGGCGTGCGGCCTCGACGCCCAGCAATGCGGCGGCGCGGTCATTGATCAGTTGCGCCCGGCCAGCGGCGTCCACCAGCACAGCGGCATCCTCGGAGAGGGCCAGCATCTGCGAGATCAGTCCCAGTGGGGCCGCGGCGCCCACCGACGCGCCCACACTCTCGGCCACCAGGAGCCCGCTCTCCGACGAGCGGCGCACAGTGAGGGTCAGCAGTTCGCCGGTCGCCAGTTTGACGTCAGCCTGCGCCACACTGCCCCCCGCAGCCAGCCGCACCAGATTGCGGACCGCTGCCGAGGGGGCGCCCTCAAAGCCAGACCAGGCCCACAGCGGCGCGCCCGTGATCACCGGGAGCGGCTGTCCGGGCAGGTGGGGGGCCAGTTCGCTCAGGCCGGGACTGGCATGCAGCACGGTGCCGTCCTCGGTCAGCAGCGCGGCGGGCGTACGGGTGTCCAACAGCGCCGAGACCCGCGCGGCCCGCTCGTACTCGCCGCTCACGTCCTGCAGGGTCACCATCACGCCTGCGCCCCAGCCGCCCAGGTAAGGCCGCGCCTCGCCGCGGATCCAGCGCGGAAGGCCCGTGATTTGATCGGCCCCGGCCAGCCGCTCGTCGGGCAGCCTTACCGACCGGCCCGCCACAGCACCCTCCAGCGCCAGCAGCAACGCGGGATGTCCGGGCAGCACCTCTGCCACCGTGCGCCCCAGCACCCCGGCGTCATTCAGGTCCAGCAGTTCCAGAAATGGACGGCTGACCCGCCGGAACACCAGCTCAGGGGTCAGCCAGGCCGTGGCCACCGGCAACTGCGTGACCAGCACCTCGGCTTCTCGTCCTGCCCCGTCCGGGCGCGAGGCCGCCAGCAGCATGGTCAGCACCTCTACCGCCGTGGACGACACCGGTCCCGCGTCGCTCCACAGCAGCCCCAGCAACTCGCCGTCGCGTGAGAGCCAGGTCATCTCGCCGCCCTCCAGCCATTCCTCGGGCGGCTCCAGCTCCGGTCCGCACTGTTCAAGGGTATCTCCCTCCAACCGCAGCACCGCTCCTCCCACCCGCGCCAGCAACGCCGCTTCCGGCGCGTGGGCACGCAGCAGATCGCTCAGCGCCGTGTACAGCGCCGCGCTGGGTTGACCGGCAGGCGCCGGAACGGTGCTGGTGTGGGGGGTGGACGTGCGAACGGTGCGCTTCCCGGCCAGATGGTCCGGGGCGGCACGCTTGGATTTGGACAGGGAAGGGGTCACGCTGAAGTTACCTCGCGTCCACAGACGCTGATGAATGTTCGGTCCCGTGAGGAAAACACAACAGGGCGAGGGGTGAGTGGAGGGAAGCGGTCATGCGGCGCCGAGGCGTGGTCAGGCTCTCTGGAGAAAACGCAGGTACCCGGCAGAGAACAGCAGGCCCAAGAGGGCGGCCAGCACGGGTTCAAAGACAGCAGGTGATCGGCACCTGCGGGTCATCGTGACACCCGAACTCTTACCTCAATCATTCAAGAACGCGCTTTAGGCACGTCTGGCGCTGACCCGGCGTCCATTTGAACGGCTCTCCTCTTCTCCACCGCCGACACAGCCCTTCACGGTGGACCGGAGCGCCGCGGCAGGACAGGGGGAGACCAAGTCGCCAGGAACGGCGGCGGGCAGTTGGACGCGCGCCTAGAGAACAATTGCCACCCTGAGGTGGGCATCTGGTGGAAACAGCCCTAAGAACACCAACGAGGCCAGGGGCGCGCGCCCCTGGCCCCGAATATTCAGTGTTGTCTGGCAGGGAAAGGACCCCCAGCGGGGGTGGGGATCAATTCTGCCAGGCAGCCTCTTTCCAGGCGGCGGGCCACACAAGGTAGATGCCCGGGTCGCTGGGGTTGCTGGCCGCCAGCAACCGTTTGATCTCAGCGGTTTCCGGCTCATCGATCACCCGCGTGAAATCGGAGACGTTCATGACTGTCTCGCGCACCGGCCAATCGTGGGCCTGCGCCCAGCGCACCAGTTGCTCCAGCGCCTCCATGCCCGCTGGCCCGAAACGCGGCCCAAACGCCTGGGCCGCCACCGTCACCATCGGCCCCACGACCAGCACTGCCGCGTAGCCCGCACGGTCGCGGTCTCCCTGCCGGTCGGTCACCAGGATCAAACGGCCCGCCGCGGCCCCCGAACTGTGCTGTTCCAGAGTGGCCATGACGGCATTCAGGGTCTCGTGCGGCGCTCCGGGCACGCCCAGCGGGTCGGCAATCTGCATGGGCGCAGTGTATCCAAAACAATCATGCAGGACGTGCCCCACACAGCGGATCAGGACAAAGGGCTTTTCGACGGAATCTGGCAGTCAGCCTGGACAACAGACCTGGTCCTGAACGGCGACTGCCTGGCCTAGGAGGCTCACCGCTGCCACGGGACCCGTCTCTGCCCTGCGCCCAGTTCTTGGCCGCTGCCCTGTATTGCAAGGCCGTCTGGTGCGTGCTACAGTCCTTCTCGCCCTTGGTTCACGTGGTGTGGGGCCATAGCTCAGCTGGGAGAGCGCGTCGTTCGCAATGACGAGGTCAGCAGTTCGATCCTGCTTGGCTCCACCACAGAAAGCCTGTCGATGACAGGCTTTTTCTTTTTGTCAAAAAGCCATCTGGACCTGAAACGCTGCCCCCTTGCGCAGGGGTTACTCCAGGACCTGTCATCCTGTCACGCAAGCGGATGCGGGGAACAGCCTGAACTGCGGCCTAAGCGAAAGAGGCAGAGGCCGACGTCTTCGGTCCCTGCCTCAAGAATTTCAGGAAATCACAGCGGACGGGTCACCGCTCTCCCTTAACCGGGCTTCAGCGTTTGAGCCAGGCCGTACGCAACCCGATGTAACTGGTGTTCGGAAAGTGCGCGTAGCCCTGGACGGCCTTACGCGCTGCCTCGTACTGGGTGCTGGAGTACAGGAATACCATCGGCGAAAGGTCCACCAGACGCTTCTGCACGTCCACATACAGCTTCTTGCGGGCCGCCGGATCGGCCACCTGCCGACCCTGGTCCAGCCATTTATCAATGGTGGCGTCCTTGAAATTGGTCAGGTTGCCGCCCGAATCGGAGGCGAACGGCGTGTACAGGTAGTCGTCCGGGTCGCCCTGACCGCTCTCGCCCAGGATGGTAGCGGTGTATTTCTTGGCCAGGATATCGGGCAGGTACACGCTCCATTCCAGGGCGTTGATGTTGACCTTGATGCCCAGCGGCGCGAGCTGGGCCTGAATGATCTCGGCGGGGACGCGCAGGAAGTCGTAGGTGCTGGTCACCTTGAGGTCCAGGGTGAAGCCGTTCGGGTAGCCCGCCTCCTTCAGCAGGGCGCGAGCCTTGTCGAGATTGGGCTTGCCGTAGCTGGCATCCGGCGCGGCGTAGTAGTTGCCGTCCGGGAACACCGTGCCGGGTGAGGGCAGTCCGCCCACGCCCAGCAGCGCCACATCCACGATTTCCTGGTTGTTGAGGGCGTAGGCGATGGCGCGGCGCACCTTGGGATTGTCCAGTGGTTTTTGCGCCACATTGAAGAACAGCGCGCGGTAGTTGGCGGCCGGGCCACCCAGGACGTTCACGTTGGGATCTGCCTTGAGGGTCTGGATCGAGGTGGACGGCACGTACTCGATCCAGTCCACATTGCCTGTGCGCAGCGCAGTCACGCGCGCCGTGGGGTCCGGCAGGTACGAGTAGGTGATGCCGTCGAGGTACGGCAGCCTGTTCCCCTTGGCGTCCTTGCCCCAGAAGTTGGGGTTCTTCTTGAGCACCATGCGGGTCTGCGGCACATACTCCACGAACGAGAAGGGGCCGGTGCCGACAGGTTTGGTGTTCAGCGTGGCCGCCGCTTCCTTGGGCACGATCACGTTTAGTGAGAAGGCCAGTTTGCTCAGCAGTGGCGAGAAGGGCTTGCTCAGCGTGATGACGGCGGTGGTCTTGTTCGGTGCGGCCACGCTCTTGACCAGTTCGAAATCCCCGCTGCGAGGGGACTTGGTCGCCGGAGCTTTGATACGGTTGATCGAGTACACCACGTCGCTGGCCTCGAAGGCGCGTCCGTTGTGGAATTTCACGTCGCTGCGCAGGGTGAAGGTCCAGGTCAGCCCGTCCTTGCTGGTGGTCCACTTGGTGGCCAGCGAAGGCACGATCTTGCCGCTGGGATCGAAGGCCACCAGGGTGTCGTAGACGTTCTCCAGCTGGTTGCGCGTGGAGGTCGCCTGGGTGACGTGCGGATCGAGGCCCACGGGATCGGCCTGCATCCCCGCGCGCAGGACCCCCCCGGCGGTCTGGGCCTGGGCCGGGGTGGCCGCGCCAGCGAGCAGGAGCAGCGTGCTGAGACCGAGCATACGGACGGTGCGCTTGTTCGTGGACATAGGGTCCTCCTGTGGGGGACGTGCGGGGAGTGTAAACAGATTCTAACGGCCCAGCCGGGGGTCGAGGGCGTCACGCAGGGCGTCACCGAGAAGATTGAAGCCCAGCACTGTGACCATGATGGCCAGTCCCGGCGCCACCGAGATCCACGCATTGGTTTCCAGAAATGGGCGCCCGTCGGCGATCATCTGACCCCAGGCGGGGGCGGGCGGCTGGGTGCCCAGGCCCAGGAAACTCAGGGCCGCCTCGCCGAGGATGGCGTAGGCCAGCCGCAGCGTGACCTCCACCATCACCGGCCCCAGCGAATTGGGCAGCACGTGCCGCCACAGCAGACGGGTGTCGGACGCGCCCAGCGCGGTGCTGGCCTCCACGAACATGGCCTCGCGGCTGCGCAACACGGCAGCCCGCACCACCCGCGCAAAGGGGGCGGTGAAGGCCACCGCGATCGCCAGCGTCAGGTTCCAGAAGCCGCCGCCCAGGAAGGCCAGCAGGGCGATGGCCAGCAGAATGGCCGGGAAGGCCAGCAGAATGTCGGTCAGGCGCATGATCAGGGTGTCCACCCATTTCAGGTAGAACCCCGCCAGCGCGCCCAGCAGCCCGCCGACGATCAGCGCGAAGGCCACGCTCAGGACACTCACCGACAGGCTGATGCGGCTGCCGTAGATCACCCGCGACAGCAGATCGCGCCCGTACAGGTCGGTGCCCAGCCAGTGCCGCGCCGACGGCCCCTGCATGCGATCGGCGGGCAGGTACTGCACCGGGTCATACGGCGAGATCTGGGCGGCAAAGAGGGCGCAGATCACCACCAAGAGAACCAAGGCCAGCCCCACCACGCCGCTGGGCGTGCGGAAAAACAGTGTGGCGGCGCGGCGTGTCGGTGAACGCGGCAGGGCCATGGCGGGGTCTGAGGTGGCGCTCACGAGTAGCGCACCCGGCTGTCGATCACGCCGTACAGCACGTCCACCACCACGTTGACCAGCACGTAGCTCACCGCGATCCACAGCACCGCGCCCTGCACCACCGGGTAGTCGCGCAGGTTGATGCCCTCCAGTGCGAAGCGCCCGATGCCGGGCAGACCAAACAGTTGCTCGATGATCACGGCCCCGCCCAGCAGGTTGCCCACCTGCAGGCCGATCACTGTGACCACCGGAATCAGGGCGTTGCGCAGGGCGTGGCGGACCACCACCGAGCCACTGCCTAGTCCCTTGGCGCGCGCGGTGCGAATGTAGTCCTGCGACAGCACGTCCAGCAGGCTGGCCCGCACGATCCGGGTGGTGGCGGCGGCCAGCCCGAAACTCAGGGCCAGGGCGGGCAGAAACAGGCTCCTGAGATTGCCGGTCAGCGACTCGCCGGGCGAGACGTAACCGTTGGGCGGAAACCAGCCGAGCTTGAGGCTGAACAGCAGGATCAGCAGGATCGCCAGCCAGAACTCCGGCGCGGCCAGGCCGACGAGGACGAAGGAGCTGGAGATCAGGTCGGCGGCCTTCCCCCGCCGGAGTGCGGCCAGAATGCCCAGCGGCAGGCCCACCAGCAGGGCGAACAGCAGGGCGAGGGCAGAGAGTTCCAGCGTGACCGGAAACCGCAGCAGCAGATCGGTGAAGACGGGCCGGTCTGTGCGGAGGCTGATGCCGAAGTCGCCGCGCAGCAGCGCCCCAAACCAGCTCAGGAACTGGGCCCAGATCGGTTGATCGAGCCCAAACAGGCGGCGCATCTCGGCCTGCTGCGCGGCGCTGACGTTGCCCTCCAGGCCAATCAACTGCGTGACCACGTCACCGGGGATCAGGCGCAGCAAGGTGAAGACTAGGACGCCCACTCCGAACGCGGCCAGCAGCGCCAGCAGCACGCGCCGGACCAGCCAGCCTCCGGTCAAGGCTTCTCCAGCAGCACGTAACTGAGGGTCACGTCCTCCAGAATCTCGGCCTCGTGAATCTCCCCTGCCGGAATCAGGGTCACGTCGCCGCCGCGAAGCGTGTAGCTCTGCCCCCCGCTGACCGCGCGCAGCACGCCACTGTGAATGAATGAGATCTCGTCCTGCTCATGACTGCCCGGTGGCAGCACCGTTCCGGCAGGGAAACTCAGCGTGCCGACGCGGGCGGGAAGGGTCGTGAACTCTCCGACGTTGACGCTCTCGCTCAGGGTGAGCCGTTCCATGCGTCCTCCTGTGTGCTTGTGCCCCTCCACTATGGCGTCTCAGTGGGATGGCCACCAGTCCTCAGGCCGGCAAGGTCAGGCTGTCCAGATCGCGCGGATAGTCGGTCAGCAGTTCCATGCCCGACGCCGTGATCAGAATGGTGTCGGAGTGCCGGAAGCCGCCCAGTCCCGGCACGTACAGTCCCGGCTCCACGCTCAGGACCATGCCCGGTTCGAGGGGACGTGAATCGCCAATGTCCAGGAAAGGACTCTCGTGAATGCGCTGGCCCAGGCTGTGGCCGACGTGGTGCCGCCAGTGGTCCCACAGTCCCTCGCGCTCGTAGTACGCCCGCACGGCCTCGTCCACCTGGGCGCAGGTCCGGCCCGGCCCCAGTGCCTCAAACGCGATGTCCTGCAGCTTGAGCATGTGCCCAAAGAAACGTTGCTGCTCCCCACTGGCCTCGCCGAGAAACATGGTCCGCTCCAGCTCGCTGAGGTAACCCCAGACGGCGGCCCCGGCCCCGGTGACGAGGGTATCGCCGTGCTGGAACGTCGCCCCGGTGGTCATGGCGTGGGGCAGGGCGCTGTGAACGCCGATCTGCCCCCGGTACAGCGCCACCGCGCCGCTCATCCAGCGGTTCTGGCCGCGGTAGGTCTCACCCAGCGCGGCGATCATGGCGGCGGTGGCCTCCTTGGTGGCGCGGGCCTCCACTTCCGTCTCGTTCTCGCCGACGCGGGTGTAGTCCTGGAGCAGCTGATGGGCATGCGCGCCCCACCGCGCGCTCTCCCTGATGAGCTCCACCTCGGTGGGCGATTTCAGCGCCATCTGATGGTCCAGGGCGCGGGACACCCGCCGAACCTTTGCTCCGGGCAGCGCCTCGCTCAGCTCCGGGCCGTCGTACCCCATAACAGGCGGGTAACCGTCATGGTCCACGCCGATGGAAGCTGGGCTCAGCCCCAGTTCGCCCAGCAGGTCCGTCAGTTGCAGCAGCGGGTGACGGTGGCCGGGAAACTCCGGATAGTCGGCCACGCGCTCGGCCTCGCCCATCTGCTGGGCGTGCTCGCGCTCCAGGCGGGGAACGAACAGGATGCGCTCGCCGTCCCGCGTGATGATCAGGGCGACCGGCCGCTCGGTGGGAAAGAAGGCGAAGCCGCTGTAATAGAAGATGAACTGATCGTCGAACAGGACCAGAGCGTCCTGCGGCGTGTCCAGATGATCGAAGGCCGCCTTCGCCCGCGCCGCGCGCTCCTCGCGGCTGATCGGGCCGGGCGACGCGGTCACGCCCCCACCGCCGACAGGTGACGGGTCAGAAACCCGCGCACGATCTCGAGGTACAGCGACTGCTCCTCCAGTTGAGGCGAATGCCCGCTGTGCTTGAAGATCACGAGTTCGCTGTTCGGAAGGTGAGCGGCCAGTTCCTCGCTGGCTTCCAGCGGCGTGATCCAGTCGTGGCGGCCCACTGTGACGAGCACCGGCACCGTGATCTCCGGGAGGCGGGCCACGATGTCGTAGTTCGGCTGGTTGCGCGAGAAGGCCCAGTTGTGCGTCTGATACCGAAAGGGGATTTTCGCCAGACGCTCGGCTTCGGCCGCAGGGTCTCGCTCCACGGTGTACAGCGGCTGAATCTGCGCGAAGCTGGCGCGGAAATCGTCGTTGTCGCGCATCTGGCCGGAAAACATCCGGTCCAGTGACGCCTCGTCCATCGGGAACCCGCTGTCCATCGCCCGCCGCTTGCTGGTGTCCTGGAAACGGTTGCTGGCCGCCGTATCGCGCAGGATCACAGCCTGCAAGTTCTGCGGGTGGGCCAGCGCATATTCCAGGGCCAGGAAGCCGCCGTAACTGCCGCCCAGCACCACGATCCGGCCCAGGTCCAGCTTCTGGCGCAGCGCCTCCAGATCGGCCACGAACTGCGCGTGGGAATACGGCTCGGCGCCCTCCGATTCGCCGTTGCCACGTTGATCGTAGGAAATCAGGCGGTACTCGTCGGTCAGCGGCCCAAAAGCCGCCCAGTCCCCGGCGCGGCTGCTCATGCCCGGCCCACCGTGGAGGGTGACGATGGTGGCCTTGTGGTTCTGGCCCGCCCCGGAGTCGTCATAGATCAATTTGACGCCGTTGACCTCGATGCTTTTGCTCACCGGTACCACGCCTCTTTCAGCACCCGCATCACGTTGCCGCCCACCGCCTTGGCGATGTCGGCGTCGCTGTACTCGTGCTTGACCAGCCAGCGCACGATGTTGGGAAACGCCTCGGCGGGGTTTTCGATGCCGTCCACGTACTCGACTTTCTCGTATTCCAGGTGCCCGCGCGAGGCTCCGATGGACAGCGCCTCAGTCAGGGCGTTATGCAGGCCCACGTGATCTCCGAAAAGCACGTCCGGCCCAAAGGCGACGTGATCGATGCCCACCAGATTCACGCAGTACTCGAAGTGCTCCATGAATGATTCGAGGCTATGGCGCGGGTGCTTTTCGGTCAGGGTGGTGTGCGGCGCGGCCTCGATGCCAATCACGCCGCCCTTGTCGGCGCAGGCGCGGATCACGTCGTCGGGCTTGAGGCGGTTGGAATTCCACAGGGCGCGTGCCCCGGCGTGCGTGATGAAAATGGGCTTCTCGCTGACCTCAATGGTGTCCAGGGCGGTCTGATCGCCGCTGTGGCTGACGTCGATGGCGATGCCCAGCTGGTTCATCCGCCTCACCGCCTGCCGCCCGAACACGGTCAGGCCGCCGTCGCGCGGCTCCTTGAGCCCGGCCCCCAGCGCGTTGCCCTCGCTGTAGGCGATGCCCATGCAGCGCACGCCCAGCCCGTACAGGATGTCGAGGCGGTCCAGCTCGTTCTCGATCATCGCCGCTCCTTCCAGCGAGACGATAAAGGCGATCTGGCCATTCTTCTTGGCGTTCACGATGTCTTCTGTGGTCTTGCAGTGGACCACCATCTCCTGATGCGCGATGTCGGACAGACGCATGCCCAGATCGAAGATCACGTCATCCCACTTCCAGCCGCCGCGCGAGGTGATCATGGCCGTGCCGTTCATCAGATTGTCGAACACGGCGTCCAGGCCGGAAACGCTCAGGCCCTGGTAGCCGGTGAAATCCCGGCCCCAGCGCCGAAACTCCAGAAACCGGGAGAGGTCTTGCGGGGCCACAAAGCAGTGGTCGTGCAGCGAGATCATCAACTGTTCCTGAAACAGCCGCCGCACCCGCGCCTCCTGCTCATCGGTGACCTCGGGGGCGCGGCTGGGCACACGGTTGAGTTCCGCTGACAGCGGCCAGTTCGGATAATCCTTGCCCGCCTCCAGGTAGGAAAAGGAGGTGTAGCCGCTGTAGTTCTTCTGTTGCATGGGGGCCGGCGCAGTCTGGGCGTCCTTGAGATCGGTCATGCTAGCTCCTGGCTTTGAGGGCGAGAACGAAAAGGGCTGGCGCTCTGACCTACTTCTCGACGGTGTCGAGCTTCTCGGAGCCGGTGGGGCTGGGAATCCAGCCTTTGACCCCGGCGCCGCTGGCCACCAGCAGGCGCGAATGGACGATGGGAATCCGCACGGCGGCATTGAATAAGATCTCGTCCACCTTCTGGTAGAAGGGCAGGCGCTGGGCCGGGTTGGGCAGCTTGCGCGCGCTTTCCAGCGCGGCGTTGGCCTCCGGGCTGTTCCAGTTGATGTCAGTGGTGGCACCGGGGGCAATCAGGTAGGTGTAGGCGCTGTCCGGATCGGTCACATAGACGAAGCCCAGCATGAAGGCCTGGAACTTGCCGTTCTGGCGGTCTTCCAGATACTTGGCCCAGTCCTCGGTCTTGAGGTTGACCTTGATCCCGATGGCGCTCAGGTCAGCCGCCATCGCCTCAGCAATCGGTTTGGGCGTGGGGTAGTACGGACGTGACACCGGCATGTACCACAGGTCCAGCGTGAAGCCGTTGGGATAACCCGCATCGGCCAGCATCTTCTTGGCCGCCGCCGGGTCAAATTTATAGTCAGTCACGCTCTTGGCGTAGTTCTTGGCCAGCGGCGGCGGCAACAGGTGGCCGTCGGTGGTGCCCAGACCGTTCCAGAAGCTGTCCACGATGGCCTTCTTGTTCAGGGCACTGGCAATCGCGGTGCGCACCCGCACGTCGGCCAGCGGCTTGTAGTCGGTGTTGAGGCCTAGATACCCCAGGTTCAGCGCCGGGCGCAGCACCGCGTTCAACTTGGCGTTGCTCTGGATTGCCTTGAGCTGATCGGGCAGCAGTTCGGCGGCGATATCCACCCCGCCGGTCAACAGCTCGTTGAGACGCCCGCTGGGATCCTTGACGAAGCGGAACAGCAGCCCATCGGACTTCGGCAGCCCCGAGCGGAAGTAGCTGGGGTTGCGGGTCAGCTCGACGTTGACGCCGCTGGTCCACTTCTTCAGTATGAAAGGGCCAGTCCCGACGGCCAGACCCGCTGGCGTGCCGTACTGTCCTGGGTTTTTCTTGATGGCTGTTGGAGAGGCGATGCCGAACAGCCCGGAATCGGCCAGCACCGAACCCAGGGCCGGATACGGCTTGTCCAGAATGATGTCGATGGCGTACTGGTTACGCACCTTGACGTCCTTGACGATCGAACCAGGCTCACCCTTGAAGCCGCCCAGATTGTTCTTCCAGCCCAGGAACGGTTTCTTCGCACCAAACTCATTGCTGGGGTCCCACCAGCGCAGGAAGTTGAAGCGCACAGCTTCGGCATTCAGTGGCGTACCGTCATGAAACTTGACGTTCTGGCGCAGGTAGAAGGTCCAGGTCAGGCTGTCGTTGCTGACCGTCCAGCGCAGCGCCAGGTCCGGTTGCAGTTCCACGGTGCCCGGCTTGAAGCTGATCAGGCTGTTATAGATCTGGGTGGTCACGTAGGCGGTGTTCCCATCGGCGGTCACGCTGGGGTCCAGGCTGATGGGTTCGCCGCTCAGGCCGAACACGATGGTTTCCGCGGACGCGCCACCTGCCATCAACAAGCCTGCCAGCAGCCATCTGCGCATGTTCGTCTTATTCATGTGCGTCTCCTTGTGGGGCCTGTGGCCCCCGCGTGAATTCGTCCAGGAAGGTGACCATCGAACGTTCGAAGTCCAGAATGCCCGCCACCGTGCAGTACTCGTTGCTGGAATGCTGCCGCGAGCCGTGGCCCAGCCCGCCCGTGACGTACGGTAGGCCCAGCTGCCGCTCGAACACGTAATACGGCGCGCTACCGGGGTTGATCGGCCACAGTTCCAGCTCGCCGCGTAGGCCCTGGTAGGTGCGGATCATGGCCTGAACGGCGGGTTCGTCCAGGCTGAGCTTCGACCACGGGTACTTGTTGTAGACCTTGATCTCAATATCGGAGAAGCCTCCTTTGTCCAGATGGGCGCGCAGCCCGGCCAGGACCGTGTCGGGGTCCATATCGGGGACCATCCGCACGTCCACCTTGGCCGTCGCCTGGTGGGGCAACACGGTTTTGGTCTCCGGCCCGGTGTACCCCGCGAACAGGCCGTCGATGTTGAGTTGCGGCTGCGAGAACAGGCGGTGCCAGGCTTGGCGATCGTCACTGTCCTTGAGCCGCCGCACGGCGTAGGCCTCGCGGAACACTCCGGCATCGAAGCGGCCCGCGTCGATCTGTTCGTCAAGCAGCGCCGCCTCGCGCTCGGAAAGGGGGCGGACATCATCGAAGAAGCCGTCCACCAGAATGTTCTCGTCGTCGTCCACGAAGCTGGCCAGCGCACGCGTCAGCCGCCACACCGGACTTCTAACCCAGGCGTTGTAGCTGCCGTGAATGCCGCGCTCGCTGGGGCCGCCCCAGTCCCCGCCCGTGCAGATCAGCTCGACGTACAGCATGCCCTTGGTCCCCAGCACCAGGCTGGGCATCCCGGCCTCGTCCTGCTCGAAGAAGGGAAAGAGTACGGCGTCGGCGCGCTTGAGCTTTTCCGCATACCGCTCGGCGAAGGCGGGAAACGAGCGGCTGCCCATCTCCTCCTCGCCCTCGACGGCGAACAGCAGATTGACGGGCAGTTTTCCCTCAACGCGCATGATGGACCGCATGGCCGTGAAGAAGGCGGCCAGTGGCCCCTTGGTATTGACTGCGCCCCGACAGATGACGCTCGGCCCCAGGCCCGGCAGGTCATGGATCTCGGCCCCGAACGGTTCGGCCATCCAGCCGTCCTCATCGGTGGGCATCACGTCGTACATGCCGTAGATCAGCAGGGTTTTGGGTGCGTCCTGCCACAGTTCGCCGTACACGATGGGATGGCCCGGCGTCTCCACCACCTCGGCCTCACCGCCCAGCCCGGCAATCAGGTCGGCCACCGCCTGCGCGGTCTCGGCGATGCCCTCCCCGGTGTAGCTGATGCTGGGCTGCCGCAGGAAGCTGCGGATGTCCTCCAGATCCTGATCGAAATGCTGCTGCAGGTCGGCGTGAATGGCGTTGACGTTCATCTTCCTCCTTGTTGGGCTTGTGGTGGGGTTCAAGCGTGGGCTTCAGCGTCCCTGGGGATCGCTGGCGTCGCGCAGACCGTCCCCCAGCAGATTGAAGGCGACGACCGTGATCAGGATCAGTGCGCCGGGATATACCGCCAGCCACGGGGACGAGTACATGTAGTTCTGTGCGCCGGTCAGCATGTTTCCCCAGCTGGCATTGGGCGGCTGGATGCCCACCCCCAGGAAGGACAGGGCCGATTCGGTCAGGATGGCAAACGAGATGCCGATGGTGGCGTTGACGATCATGGTCGGGTACACCTGTGGCAGCACATGCCGCCACAGCACCCGCAGCTCGGAGGCTCCCAGCGCGCGGGCGGCCTCCACGCTCAGTTCCTCGCGCTCACGCAGCACCTCGCCGCGTACCAGGCGCGCCAGGCCCATCCAGGAGGTCAGCCCGATGACCAACACCAGCTGGGTCAGCCCCGCACCGAAGAAGGTCAGGGCCAGCAGGCTGATGAAAAAGCCTGGAATCGCCAGCATGCCGTCGGTCAGGCGCATCAGGACGGCGTCCGTCGCGCCCCGGAAGAAGCCCGAGAGCCCCCCGATCAGCACGCCGAAGACCAGCGAGACGGCCACCGCGAAAAAGCCCACCGCCAGCGACACGCGGCCGCCCAGCATCAGGCGGATCAGGACGTCGCGGCCATTTTCATCCGTTCCCAGGGGATGCTGCCAGCTCGGCCCGGCGAACTGCTGGGAAAAGTCGATGGCTTCCGGCGAGACCCGGTAGATCAGCGGCCCGAGCAGCGCGAAGGCCACGATCAGCAGCAGCACGGCCAGGGACCACACCGCACTGGGGTTACGCCGCAGTTTCTGGGCGCTGCGTTGGGCGGGCGACAGGGCCAGGGTCTGCTGCACCATTAAGCCTCCGCCCGTACGCGCGGGTCGAGCCAGGGGTACAGCAGGTCGATCAGCAGATTGAAGGTCACCACCGCCAGCGCCACAAACAGCGTGATGCCCATGATCAGCGGGTAGTCGCGGCCCAGCGCGGCCTCCACGCTCAGGCGGCCCATGCCCGGCCAGCCGAAGATGGTCTCGGTGATGGCTGCGCCCCCGATCAGGCGCGGCAGTTGCAGGCCCACCGCCGTCAGAATCGGGATGGCGGCGTTGCGCAGAATGTGGCGATACCGCAGCGCCCACTGCCCCACGCCCTTGGCGCGGGCGGTCCGCACGTAGTCCTGCGTGCTGACCGTGCGGGTGCTGGAGCGGGTGTAGCGCAGGATCTCGGCGATGCTGGCCGCCGACAGCACCACGGCAGGCAGAATCAGGTGCCGCAGCAGATCGGGCAGGTTGCCTTCCTGTCCGGCGGTGTTCATGCCGCCAGCGGGCAGAACGCGCCAGGTGACGGCGAACAGGATGATCAGCAGCAAGCCGAACCAGAACACCGGCACCGCCACGAAGACCAGGCTGACGGTGCTGGTGATCCGGTCAAAAGCGCTGCCGGGGCGCAGGCCGCTGGCCAGCCCCAGCGGCAGGGCCACAGCCAGCGTGAGGAGCAGCGAGGTCCCTGCCAGGATCAGGGTGTTGGGCAGCCGGGTCATGATGATCTGGACGGTGGGCGCGCCGTACAGGAAGCTGCTCCCCAGATTGCCGCGCGCCGTCTGGCCGGCCCATTTGGCGAACTGAACGGGGAGTGGATCGCTGAGGCCCAGCCGCTCCTCGATGGCCTGACGCTCCACGACAGACAGCTTGGGATCGGCCAGCAGTGACGGCCCGCCGGGCGCCAGACGGACCACGAAGAAAGTGATGATGCCGACCATGACCAGCACGATCAGGGCATGGAACACCCGCCTGAGCAGGTATGAAAGCGTCATCTCTCCTCCTTCAACGAAGTGCCTCGCCGCCACCGCCTGAGTTCGGTCCCCGGATCTACTTCAGCTGGAACTCCTCGCTGTGGCGCAGCGCGTCGCGAATGCCCAGGTCCGGCAAGCCGCTCAGGTTCTTGCGAATGGCCTGCAGTTCTTTGGGGTAGTACAGCACCAGCACGGGCGGATTGGTCATCTCCAGCCGCTGGAACTCGTTGTAGATCTTCTGGCGCTGCGCCACGTCCGCCGTCTCGCGCCCCCGCTTGAGCAGCTCGTCGGCCTTGGGATTGGAGAAGAAGGCGCTGTTGTTGTCCTGCCCGGTGGCGTAGTAGGAATACTGATCCGGGTCAGGCGGCGTGGTCCACCAGATCAGGTTGGCGTCGTACTTGCCCGGCAGCAGGTAATCGCGCACCAGCGTGGCAAATTCCAGCGGCTGCAGGGTCACGTCCATACCGATCTTTTTCAGGTCCTGCTGCACCGCCAGCGCCGCCTGCTCGCGGCTGGGATTGCCGCGGTCCACGATCAGGGTGAACTTGAACGGTTCACCCTTGGCATTGACCAGTTGCCCCTTGGCGTTCGCCTTCCAGCCAGCCTGGGCCAGCAGCGCCCTGGCGCGGGCAGGATCGAACTGGATGGGCTTGATGGATTTGTCGTAGTACTTCTTCAGTGCGGTGGGCAGCGTGCCGGTGGGGTAGTCGGCGTAGCCCTTGAGCACGCCGTCGATGATGGCCTTGCGGTTGACCGCGTACTGCATGGCCTCGCGCACCTTGGCGGGGGCGAACAGCGGGTTTTTCTGGTTGAAGAACACCAGGAAGTGCTGCACCGCGTTGGCCTGCTTCAGCGTGATGTTGGGATCGTTCTGCAGGCCGGCCAGATTGTTCGGCTCCACGTTGACCCAGTCGAGTTCGCCGGAACGGAGCTGAGCCACCTGCGCGTTGATGTCGGGCACCACCTTGAAGACCATGCCGCTCAACTTGGGTTTGGTGCCGTAGTAGTCCTTGTTGGCCTCCAGTGTGATGCTGGCGCCCGGCACCACCCGCGTCACCTTGAACGGTCCGGTGCCGATGGGGGTCGAACGGTTGAAGGCGGTGGCGTCGTTCAGGGGCTTGCCGTCCAGCAGGTGCTTGGGCAGGATGCCCGCGTTGTGGCCCAGCAGTGTCAGGAACGGCGCGAAGGGGCGCGAGAGGGTGAATCTGACCGTTGTGGGATTGACCGCCACGACGTCCTTGATCGAGGAGAAATCGGACACCAGCCGCGAACCCGACTTGGGATCGGTGGCCGCCTTGAAGGTGAACACCACGTCGGCGGCGGTGAACGGCTTGCCGTCGTGCCACTTCACGTCGTTGCGCAGGGTGAAGGTGTAGACCAGACCGCCGTTGGTGATGGTCCACGATTTGGCCAGGTCGGGTTCGGGCAGCAGATCCTCGTTGGGCCGCACCAGCCCTGGAAAAATGACCTTGTTGATCAGGACCGATCCCAGATCCGGCGCGATCACCGGGTTCATGATCGGGTCATTGATCAGCGGCAGCTTCAGGGTGCCGCTTTGCGCCTGGGCTGTGCCGGGGACGAAGGTAAGCCCGAGGGTAAGAAGGCCGACGCTGAACAGACGCTTGGGCATGGGGTTCTCCTTTCGGTACCAGTGAAGGGCGAGGAGGAACTTGCTTTCGGCTGGACGTGGGCTGATGGAGAGACTCGTGTTTCAGCTCGGGACGGGCAAGGCCAGTGCGCGTTCCACCGAGATGCGCGCCTCGCGCAGGGCAGCCATCACGCGGTTCTGACCGCGCATCAGGTGGGTGCGGTAAAAGCCGACGCGCTCAGGGGCGGCGTGGGGCAGGTCCTCGGCCACGACCAGATCCGGCAGCGGGGGGATGGACTCGGCGGGATCGTGAAAGAAGGCGGCCTCGCGCGTGAAGTTCACCCGCACCAGCTGGCGGGCCAGGCACATCTGGGCCTCGTTGATGGCCCGCACCTCGGCGGAAGTGAGCGGCTGGTCCTTCAGGCTGGCGGCCTGCGCACCAAGCTGCCCCACGGCAGAACGCAGGCGGGCGATTTCCGCGCGCAGCGGCTCGAATCTGAAGTGGTCGCCAGCCGCCGCCTGGTAGCGCTCGACGGTGGCGCGGAAGTCGTCCAGCGTCAGCGTGAAATCGAAAGGAATCACCGTGCTGTTGGCCGTGCGCATGGCGGCCAGCAGATAGATGCGGATGTCCTTGAGCAGGATGTCGCGGTCCGCGATCTCCAGCAGGTCATCTTCCGTGTGCCAGGCGATGTTGCCCCCGCAGCCCCCCACCGCGTAGTAGTCCTTCTCGGCGCGCAGGTCGTCGGGCATGGTGGACAGCAGCATGAAATAGCCGCTGAGACCGATGTTGTTGAACGAGTAGTCTCCGGCCTGATGGGGCCGCTCAGCGCGCAGCTCCTTGCCGGTCACGTCGCGGATCAGTTCGGCGGCGAAGCGCTCGGTTTCGGGCATCAGGCTCACGTCCTGGTACTCGGTGGCCCAGCGGCAGCCGGGCGAATCACAGTTGATCTGCGCGATGCAGTTCTCGTTCAGGTCCAGCCCAAAGGCGTCCGCGTACCACGTGCTGCCCGCATAGCGTCCGGTGGAATGCCCCGGCCACCAGGCGATCTTGACGCTGCGCCGCAACCCGTCACGGTGCGCCCAGAGCACCCGGGCAATTTCCAGCAGCGTGGCGTCGCCCACCGCATTGTCGCCGATGCCGTAATCCCAGGAATCGTAGTGGCCGTGGAGCAGCACGAACTTTTCCGGCTCTTCTGTGCCGGGGATGGTCACGACGGGCACCGGGGACTCGAACCAGCCCTCGTTCAGGTCGGTCGTCAAGGTCACCTCGCCGCCGGAGCGCGCCCACTCGATCAGGCGTTGCCCATCCTCGGCGTTCACGTTGACCACCGCCACACCCGGCTTGCGCGGCAGGTCATACAGGTCCGGGCTCCCCCAGATGGTGGTGCAGACCCCCCAGTGAGCGCGCTTGCCAGGATTGATGGCGATGACCGCAAGTGCGCCGCGCCGTTCCAGATCGCTGACCTTGCCCGGCATCCCGAAGCCCTCGCTGACCACGATCTTGCCGCGCACATCCAGCTCGTCGGCCGGCGCCTGGCGCGAGAACAGTTCGTCGGCGTCCAGGGCGTAACCGCTGGGTTGATACACCAGCGGCGCACTCAGCCCCTGCGGGAAGATGGCGCTCATCGCCATCGCTTTGGCAAACAGCGTCACGCCGCCCATGGTCACGCTGGCCGACCGTGGAATGCTCAGGAACAGTTCGGGGTGGTGAATCTCCACGGGCACGCCGTGTTGGGTCAGGCGTTCGGCAATCAGCGAGGCCGCCTGCCTGACGTCTTCGGGATCTTCTCGCTTGAGGGTGGTGAACCGTTCGATCAGTTCCCACGGGGTATCGAGGTTCACGGCGTCCAGGATGGTCTGCTCTGCGGAGCTGATCATAATCCCCCCATACAGTTCACTGTATGAACTAACGATTCACCAAGTGATGCGACTAGGCGGTTATTGTCTGGGAAGCGCATGAAAAAGTCAAGTGAAAGCTTCCAAACCGCTGAGCCGGAATACGGCATTACTGCTCTTGAATCTGCGCTCCAGGTGCTGGAAGCTGTGGGCGAGCATCCTGGGCTCAAGGCAAGGCAACTGGCCGAGTTGACCGGGTTGACCAAGAGCAAGGTCTTTCGCATCATCCGCACCCTTGAAAGTCTCGGCTACGTCACCCTGGACGCGGACCACGCCAGCGTCCTGGGACGCAGCGCTTACCTTCTGGGCAAACGCGCCGAGCAGCAGTGGTCCCTGTCGCGGGCGGCCACGCCCGTTCTGGATGAGCTGGCGGCCCTGACCATGGAGAACGTCCATCTGGTCGTGCGCGAGGGGTTGCACTCGCTGGTGGTGGACGTCCGCATCTCGCCCCAGCCCATCCGGATGTATGCCCAGGTGGGGCGTATCGGGCCGCTCCACGCGGGCGGCACCCCCAAAGTCCTGCTGGCTTACGCCCCGGAAGAGGTGGTCCAGGAGGTCCTGCATTCCAATCTGGATCAATTCACCGGCACCACCGTCAGCAACGCCGACGAACTGCAAGACATTCTCCGCCGGATCCGGGCCGATGGCTACCATCTCGCCGTGTCTGACCTCGAGGAGGACACGTTCTCAGTCGCTGCGCCGGTCTTCAACCATCAGGGAACCGTGATTGCCGCGCTGAGCGTCGCTGGCCCCGTGATGCGGCTGGACACCGGCAAGCGCCGTGAGTTCATTTCTCTGGTGGTTGACGCCGCGCACCAGTTGTCCCAGGCCCTGGGGTACCGCGGAGACCTGTCGGCCGTGAGCCGGGCCGCGGATTGAGGAGCTTCGGCGGGGTCAGCCGCAAACTGCTTCAGGGGTCTGTCGTTGGGGATAAATCGGCCAGCATGACTGGGAGGTGATACAGAGACCCCAGAGTTATAGCCGTGTCCCGGCGCAGTCCTACACCCCGGCCCCACTTTAGAGTTACCCTGGAACGCGCAATCGACAATCCAACCGCACCGTCCCCTGGCGGCAAGTGCCGCTGCACGCATTCCGGAGGTTCCCGTCATGAAAAGATCCGTCCTGTTCCTTTCGCTGGCCCTGCTCATGCCCGTCGCCCAGGCCCAGCTCGCGGCCTCTGCCTCGTCCCAGTCGGTTCCCGGCGACACCCGCCCCGACGCACCGGAGTTGAGTGCACGCGGCCCCTACACCGTGGGCGTGCGGACCTTGACGCTGACCAATCCCGGCCAGCTTGACATCGTGAACGCTCCCAAGGAAGGCGACATTCCGCGCTATAACCGCCCGCTGACGGTGGAGGTGTGGTATCCGGCCCAGGGCGACAGCGGCAGTGGCACCACCAGCTACACCGATGTGCTGGGCAGTGGGCCGGGGGACCCCAAGCGGCCCAACACGCCGTTCACCATCCCAGGCCGCGCCACCCGTGACGCGCCGCCCGTGGCCGAGAAGGCTCCGTACCCGCTGGTGATCGTGTCTCACGGCTATCCGGGCAGCCGCTTCCTGATGACCTACCTGACCGAGAACCTGGCGAGCAAGGGCTACGTGGTGGCCTCGATTGACCACACCGACAGCACCCACGGCGACAAGGCTGCTTTTGCCAGCACGCTGCTCAACCGCGCCCTGGACGACAATTTCGTGCTGTCCGAGATGGCCCGGCTGGGCGCGGCGGGCAGCGGCTCGCCCCTCAGCGGGCTGATCAATGCCGACAATACCGCGCTGGTCGGCTACAGCATGGGCGGCTACGGTGCGCTGAATGCGGCGGGAGCGGGCTACGGACCGGAGATGCTGCCGCTGGTGCCGGGCGGGGCGCTCAAGGCGCGGCAAACGGGGAACTTCAAGGTGGACCCGCGCATCAAGGCGGTGGTGGCCTTCGCGCCGTGGGGCGGGGACGCCGCCGTGCGGGGTATCGGCGTCAACTTTGGCGGCAAGTACGGCTTCTGGGACGAGGCCGGGCTGGCCGGGCTCAAGGTGCCCACGCTGTTCGTGGTGGGGGACCGTGACGACGTGGCCTACTACGAGGGCGGGGTCAAGCCGCTGTTCGAGAACGCCGTGAACGCCGAGCGCTACCTGCTGGTCTACGAGAACGCCTCGCACAACAGCGCCCCCAACCCGCCGCCCGCCACGTCACTGGGCAGCTTCGACGACTACATGCACTACGCCGAGCCGGCCTGGGACATGGGCCGCCTGAACAACCTCAACCAGCATTTCGTCACCGCCTTCCTGGACTGGAAGCTCAAGGGCAAGACCGAGGACGCGGCCTACCTGAACGTCCCCACCCCCAGGTCCAACGACATCAAGGTCAGCCGCAACGCCGACGGCACCCCCAAGGCCGACGACACCTCCTGGAAGGGCTTCAAGGCCCGCACCGCGCGGGGAATCGAGCTTTACAAGATGATGCCCAAATAGGGCGGATGTAGCCGAAGCGTGCGGCCTCCTGGAGGGCCGCGCGCTTCTCTTTGCCCTGCTGTGCCTTGAGCCCCCTCTCAACTTCCCCTGAAATGGAAAGGCCATGCTGGGGCATGACCAGAAACGATTCCAGCAACGAGCAAGGCGCCCAGCCCACCCCCCATCCGCCCGAAGGCCTGCCACAGCGCACGCTGCCCGAGGTCCCCGCCCCCACAGGCGACGGCATGACCGCCGGGGAAGTCACGGGCCTGCTGGGCGGCGACGCCTCCATGACGGAAGCAAACCTCGCGCTGGAAGCGGAAGAGGGCGTAGGCCCAGCCGCCGAACGCTGAACGACGGGAGCCGGACCAGATGCGAACCGTGGCCGAACTGCGGGAGACCTGCGCGCGGCTGCCCCGCTCGGAGGAGACCTTTCCCTTCGGCCAGGAGACCAGGAGACGCTTGTCTTTAAAGTGGGCGGGAAGGTCTACGCCCTGACGGACATCACCGCCGATCCGCTCACGCTGTCACTCAAGGTGCGTCCGCCGCATGGCGATGAGTTGCGCGCTGCCCACGATGCCATTGCTTCTGGCTACCACCTGAACAAGCGCCACTGGATTCCGGTGACGCTGGACGGCAGCGTGCCTGACCCCCTGCTCAGCGATCTGCTCGAGGGAAGCTATGCCCTGGTGACGGCGGGCCTGACGCGGGCGCGACGGGCTGAACTGGGCTTGTCAGCGGATCAAAAATGAACCGTGGGCAAAAACGGTGTCATCCGGATGGAGTGGAGAAAACCGTGTGCAGGCGGGAAGCTGGCAGACGAGCCCTATTCCATTGGGTTAACGGGAAACAGCCAGCCCCTGTCTGCACGGCAGGCTCAGGGGCGGTCCAGCCGCACCACCATCATCTGCTCGTGGTGGGCGATCAACCGGCCCCCGGCGTCGTATTCCAGTCCAGCAGCCTGCCGCTCGGCGGCGCTCAGGCGGTCGGCATGGGCGCGCAGGCGTTCCACCGTGGTGGGCGTGCAGCCAGACTGCGCCGTCCACCACGTGAACTCCAGACGGTACGGCACCAGGGTGTGCCGCGTCCACACGAATCCTGCCGCTGCCGTCAGGTCCTGCCACGCCTCCACGGTGCGCTGGGCGTGGTGACTGGGATCGCGCAGGGTCTGATACTCGTCCATCCAGACTTGCGCGGCGGACGTGGGGCTGATCTGATCGGCGATGACGAGGCGCCCACCCCCTTCCAGCACGCGGTGAGCCTCGGCCAGAAAGCGGTCCAGGTGCAGGAAATGATGCGGCGCGTGGCGCGACGTGACCAGCGTGAAGGCAGCGTCGGGAAAGGGAAGGTTCTCGGCGCTGCCCACCACGAAACGGGCATTGGTCTGCCCGTCTTCCCGAGCGCGTTGCCGGGCGTGGTCCAGCATCAGGTCAGCCAGATCGAGGCCCACGACTTCGCCGACAAAGGGGGCCAGCGCGTGTGCGGTATTGCCCGTTCCCGTTGCCACGTCCAGCGCGCGGTCCTCGCGCATCGGCGCAGCGTACTCCAGCAGCACGGGCAGGCTGGGGCCATGTCGGTGGACCTCACTGGCAGCGTACTTGCCGGCGTGGGCGTTGAACTGGGCGCGGCTGGAGTTGGATTCGCTGGGCATGCCCGGATTGTGCGCGCTCTCCGGATCTGACCTCGGCGGATGTCTGGAGGGCTTGAACAGAGCGCCTCCAGACCAGTGAAATCGCCGCCCACGTAAATGGGGCGGCGACTTTGGAACGGCGGCGGTCAGTTCAGGGTCTTGATGTGTGCCAGAAGGTCAGCCACCTGCTTGTCGCTGAGCTGAGCGTCACTGAAGCGGGGCATCACGGCGCTCAGTTCGCGGCCCTCGGGCACCTTCCCCTCGCGCAGCACAGTGGTGAACTGCGCCAGCGTCCACCCCTTGGGGCCCTGTTCGGTGAGCAGGCTGGGGCCGATACCGCCGCTGCCGTTCGCGTTGTGGCAGCCTGCGCAGTTGCTGGCAAAGATCGTACTGCCAGCCTCGGCATCACCCTCCGCAGCGTTGGGGGTGGGCGCCGCGTCGGCCTTGCCACCAGCAGCCACCGACTCCGCCGTGGCGTCGGTGTCCTGCTGGTCCGGACCGCCCGTGGTGTTCTGGGCCACAGCGGGGGACTGCGAAGCGGGCAGCTCGCTGCTGCTGCTCTGGTTGTCGGCGGGCGTTTCGGTGGTAGGGGCGTTGGTCTCGGCGGTCTCTGCCGTGCTGGCCGTGTTTGGCTGGGCGTTGGTCTCTGTCGTGGCGGACATGTCCGACTGGTCTGCGGTCCCGCCCGCCGTACTGCCGGACTCCGCACTGCTTGATCCGGCACTACCCGATTCGGCATTACTCGTCTCAGCATTGCCCATTTCTGCGTTGCCCGATTCAGCGGTAGCTGAGCCGCCAGGGGTCGTCGTGGTGGTCTGCTCGGCGGCAGTGGGCGCCTTGGCCGTCTCACCAGGGCCGGCCATCAGCCGTGGGGTCACGATCAGCAGGGTGACGCCCAGGACCACGCCCAGGGTCACGCCCGCCATCCAGGAAGCCAGACTGCCCTCAACCCAGGGGTCACGGCGAAGCTTGGGGTGCGTTCTGTTCATGACCCCCAGCATACGCTGGGAGCGTCGGGACGTGCCGCCCTTTCCTGTTTTAGGCGGCCTTTAAGCAGGTCTTGAGGCTCAAGCTTCAAGGGCGGCCAGCCCAGGAAAGTCGGAGAGGAATACGCCAGCCCTTCCGGTCCACAGCCACCATTGAACAGCCCCGCCTTCTCGACTAGAACAGCGCTTCTGGGGGGGCGTCGCGGTCTTCCTCGGGCCACCACTGCCGCGCGGCCAGATCACAGCGCCCGGAAGCGTCAAAGGCCACGCCCTCGGCGCTTAATAGCCGCTCCTGAAGGCTGCCGAAGCCCAGCTTGTGGGTGCTGACGCGGCCCTGAGCATTGATAACGCGTTGCCACGGCAGATCGGCCCCGGCGTCATCCTGGCCGCCCATCAGGCCATTCATGACGTGGCCCGCCTGTCGCGCCGCGCCGGGGCTTCCGGCCAGCAGTGCCAGCTGGCCGTAGGTCATGACCCGGCCCGGTGGAATGCGCGCCACCAGCGCCATAACCCGCGCCCGAAAATCGCCTGGAACCCCGGCCATGTGCCCGGAGCCCTCGTTTACTGCTCTTCCATTCTCGGGTTGCTGCGACACCTATTTGCCCGCGCCGCCGATTGCGCCGCCGTCCACGATGCCCGTGACCAGCGCCTCGCGAATGCCCTGCGCGATGCCCAGCGCCACGCGGTCACGGTAGTTGGTGTCCTGCAGGTTCTGGCCATCGACCGGGTGACTGGTGTAGCCGATCTCAATCAACGCGGCGGGGATCCGGCTGTTGCGCAGCACCGCCAGCGACTGACTGTTCTTGAGGCCTTGCGAGTACGCTCCGGTCTCGTTCACCACGTTGGTCTGGAGCAGCGCCGCCAGCGTGCTGGACAGCGGATGGTTGGGATTCCACCACGTCTCGACCCCGTAGCCGCGCAGGGCGCTCCGGGCCTCCATGGCATTCACGTGGATGCTGACGAACAGCTGCGTGCCCGGTGTGCCCATCCTGGCGCGCATGGTCAGATCGGTGTTCTTGTCGGGATTCAGCTCGCCGTCCCGATCACGGGTCAGGACCACGTCTACCCCAGCAGCGCGCAGCAGGGCCGTCACACGCAGGGCCACGTCCAACACCACCTCTTTCTCGATCACTGCCCCCACCGCGCCGGGGTCCCGGCCACCGTGGCCCGGATCGATGACCACCCGAGGGCGCACGGAGGTGGCACTCAGGGCCAGGATGGCCATGCCACGCGCCGCCGGAATGGGAGGTACGGCGGCCAGCAGTTTTTCCTGCGGGGTCAGCGGGGTCAGATCGGCCAGCGCGGGCGACAGGTCAATCGCCAGGCGCGACAGGTCCCCGCTGGCGGGGGGCAGCAACTGGGCGCGCCAGCCGCTGCGGGGTGTGGTGGGCGCGCCGGTCAGCAGCGTGAAGACCGCCCCGCCCGGCGTCGCCTCGGCCCGCCATGAGCGCAGTTCGGGGCTGATGTTCTGCGCCACCTGCGGCGTCACGCTGACGCCCGTGAGTTCCACCCGCAGCCCGATACCGCCCGGCACGATCCGGTACGCGGTGCCTGGTGGCAGGTCCAGCACCACCCGCGTCTGCCCCGGATTTTTGCCGATACGCGGCGGGGTCAACAGCGCACCTCTGGCTGTGCCCGGCACCTGACCACTCAGGGCACTGGGCATTTCCGAGTTGGCACCGGGCAGCGCGGGCGCGGGCGGCAGCGCTCCCCCCGGTGCTGGGGTCACCGTGTCGCCCGGAGGCAGCGTGGTGTGCGCCGGACCGGTCGCCAGCGGAGCCGGCGGGGTGGGGGCAGCTGTGGCAGCAGGAGCGGCAGGCACCACGGCTGACGGTGCGGTGCTCTGCGCCACCGTGCGAACCAGTTTACCCAGTTCCGGGCTGGCCCCGCCGTTCACGGTTGAGCCGAAGTCCAGGATCAACACCCGGCCACCGTTGCCGATGGTGGCTTCCATGGCCTGCCAGCCACCGGTCAGGGACAGCGGGTAGGGCGTGATCAGCGTGGCCTGGCCGCCCCCGGCACGGTACTCGCTGACACTGTCGCCCAGCCTGCCGGACACCGTTGGCAGCACCCGCGCGCCCTGCACGTCCAGCCGCAAGCCACTGAAGGTGGGCGTCAGGGTGTAGCTGACGCCGTTTGGCAGATCAAAGACGACGCGCGTCACGCCGCCGTTCTGGCTGGAGCGGGGCGAGCCGAAGGTGGCGTTCTGAACGCCAGTCAGGTTGATGGGGGCCGGAGCAGTGCCCGCCACGCCCTGCAGCATGGGCACGGCCTGTGCCGGAGCCTCGCGCACGAAGGGATCGCCGCTCTGCGCTAACCCGGCTCCAGCTGCCCCAAGAAGCATGGCAGATGAGAAAAAAATGATCTTCTGCTTCATGACGCTTCCCACTATTCAATGTTCAAGGTGAGAAATGCTGTGCTGGTCCTCATCAATGCCTCTTTGAGCGGCTGTTAGAAATCTCATAGAGCAGTTGTCCGTCCGTGGAGATGCTGGGAAAGTATCCAGCAGGGAACGTGGGTTGAGGTTTATGCCAGGGCTGCCCGACGTTGCCTTTGGGTGGCTCTCAGGGAATCGCGGGGGCATCGAAGCGCTGTGCTTGGGCCGAGAAGAGCCGCTCCCAGGTCACGCGGTCCACCACGCCGGTCACAGGCAGACCATTGGCCTTTTGGAACACGCGTACGGTCTGGGCCGTGACCGGACCATACCAGCTGTCACCCCGCCCCGGGCGCGCTGGACGCATCAACGCGATCAGGCGATTCTGCACGGCCAACACGTCAGGGCCGTTCAGCCGTTCCTCCTGCAATCTCAGCGTGCGGCCAAACGGTACGGGGGCCAGCTCCGCGACACCTGGGGACGGGGTGGCGGCTGCGGCGACGGATGCCGTGTCCCCAGCAGTTGGAGGCGGGGTCTGGGCTGGCTGAGACGGGGCAACCGTCTCCGGGTGAGAAGACGCCTCGGATGCGTGGGGGGCAGACACAGCCGGGGTCAGGGTCACGCCGCCGATCTGGGTGGCTGCGGCTGGCGTCGTTTCGGTGGCGGGGCGGTCCGTCTGTGCCGCTCCTGTCTGTTCCGGCGGCAGGTCCAGGTAGAGCAGCGTCTGAGCGCGGCCATCCGGGTCCGGCTGGAGACGCAGGTAGATGTAGCCGCCTGCCGTCTTCAGCCAGTTGTAGACGCTGCGCTGCCCGTCGCGGCTGCGCCACACCCCGTACAGATCGTTTGCCATGGCTGAGTTCAGCCCAGCCCGCGCAACCTCCACGGTGTCGCCCACGCCCACGCACCGCTTTTCCGGAAAGCCTATTCTGGCAAAACTGGCCGGGCAATCCCGCAGAACACCGCCCAACGTCTGCGCCGTCCTCATCGCCGCCTCCTCTAGATCAGCCCCTCCGGGCGCGGCGCCGGCAATGGCGGTGAGCAGGGCGAGGGCCAGGGGGACGGCGCGCTTCATACCCGTAGTCCTAGCATGCAGAAGCTGACGATGGCTGAGGAACCAGCGGGTCTTCGCACATTTTCCAGCCCTCAGGGTTGGCCCACGCGCGCTGAGACAAGGCCGTCAACTGGCCGATCAAAGCCTGCTTCCAAAAGCGAAGCGCGAGGCGGAAAACCTCCCAGAGCCGACATCCAAGCCGCAGGAAGGGCGTCTCAGCTGTCTGGAACTCCTGGCCCGACAGGGGACGCCAGAGCGCTGCCGTCAGCCGTCCATAGTCTCAGTCGGAGGCGGGGGCTCCGGATAGACTGGACGAATCGTCTGTCATGGCCTCTTGCGGAGCGCTGGACAGCGACAGTGAACCGGTGAGACACGTGTTTCAGACAGTAAACGCCTTCTCAGGCACGGACGGATTTCCGCTCCGCCTACTTGTATTCCGGCCAGGGCCACGTCTTGAAGGTCACCTGCTGCCATTTGGGGTGCATGCCCTCATCCTCCTGCAGGCTGATCAGTTTCCCCACAGCGCACTTCTGGTAGGCCAGCAGGCGCTCTTTCTTGTCGGGGGTCTTGAAATCGCGCGTGACCAGCACGCTCTGCACGGCGACGGTGGGCACGCCCGACACGCTCAGGTTGGGGTACAGCAACTTGGCCGAGGTGTAGATGCCCTCCAGGGGCGGGCTGAAGGGCAGCGGAACCAGCCGCAGGCCGCTGAGCCCCTTGACCCAGGCAGCGGGCTGGCCGATCACCGCCAGCACGGCGTCCACCTGACCGGCATTCAGGGCCGCAAAGGCGGCAGGCTGGTCCTTGACGGGCACGATGCTGTACGGCACCGCCAGCTTGGCGCTCAGGACCTTGGCCGTGATCACGCTGCCGCCCCAGGCCGCCACGCGTTTGTTTTTCAGGTCATTAAAGGTCTGCACGCCCGTCACGGTGGTCTTGCCCAGAAAGCTCTTGCTGGTCACCGGCGGCTTGGCAAAGATGTGAATTTCTTCGTCGTACAGCGGCAACAGCGCCTTGATGTTCGCCACCCTGGGGTCCTGATCGATCTGCTGGCGGGCCTTGAGCACGTCGCTCTGCACGAAGGCCAGCGAGACCTCGTTGTTCATCAGCAGGTCGATATTGTCCAGACTGCCACCTGTGCCGCGCTCCTTGAGGTACGCGCTCTGGGTACAGACCTGGCCGATGTTCTTGAACATGGCGCTGTAGGTTCCGGTGGGGCTCCCGGTGGCGACGTTGAACGAAATGGGATCGGCGGCCTGGGCCGCGCCCAGGGTAGACAGCAGAAGAAGACTCAGAACGCGGGTCATAACGGACCTCCAGGGGAAGACTTCACTTCAGCTCGCCGTAGCCGTCCCCGTTGGTGGCGTCGGGGGGCGTGGCCGGAGTGGACGGTGTGGCAGGCGAAGAGGCAGGAGACGGGGTGGTAACCGTGGAACCGCCAAAAAAACCCTGTTGATCCAGATAGATAGCAGCGGCACACAGCAGCAGGATGGCAGCGAGGACGGCCGTCAGGACGCGGGCGCGGGTCATGGTCTCTTCCCTCTCATCCGGCGCCTCCACGGGCGCGGCCCGACTGCTCACCGGCGGCCAGCGCCTCGTCCAGCAGGGCGGCGTTGCGGCCCGCGCGGCGGGCGATCTCGCTCAGGGCACTCTCGGTGACGTGGCGGTCCTCGGCGCTCAGATTGGCCTGTTGCAGGGCAGAGGCGACGTTGCCCTTGGCCTGCGCGAGTTGCGTGTCGATGCGCGCCTTCTTGATCTGACGGTCGAACTCCCCCAGATCCGCCCGCAGGTCCGAGAGGTGCGTCTGGGCGCGGGCGAAGGCGTCACGGCTGACCTGCAGATCGTTTTCCCAGCGGGCAATGTCGGCAGCGTCCATGTCTTTGCGGTTGGTATCGATCAGGCGGCGGAAATCTTCCAGGTGACCGTTGGCCTCGGCCAGCTGGCGGCCCTTGGCGGTGATCAGGTTCTCGAACTGCTTGCGCTGCAAGATCAGCGTTTCCAGCGGCATGGCGCGGGCCACCGCCTCCTTGGCGCGCACCCGGCCCGCGTTCAGGGCCATCATCAGTGCCGGCAGCAGCACGATGACCGCCAACAACGCGACGCCGAAGGCCGCAATGGTCACCGTGGTCAGGGCCACGTTGAACAGCGCCACCGCCGCGCCGCCCAGCATGGCCAGCGCCAGTACACCGCCCCCGGTCGCCAACACCACTTTGCCCGCCGTGACCGGCCGGGGAGCCAGTTCGGTGCCGCTGCTGGAAGGCCGCAGGTTGATCACCGTCTCCTGGGGGACAGGTTCGTTCATGCCCCTTTATACGGCTTGCGGGCGCACAGGGTTGCCGCAATGGCCGGTGCAAGGCCCGTCCCACCGTCTCAGGCAGAATCGGGGGGTTTTACAGCGCTGCCAGTTCCGCCTGCGCCGCGGCAAAACCCGGACGCAAGCGCAGCGCCTCACGGTAGGCCGACTGGGCCTTTGCCGTCTGACCCTGGCCGGCCAGCGCCCGCCCACGCCAGTAATACATTTCCTCGTGGGCGGGCGCGTCGCGTAAGACGGAGTTCGTCAGACGCAGCACGTCGTCGTAGCGCCCATTGCGCGTGTACGCCTCCAGCAGACCGAAGGAGTACCACAGCGTGCGCCACGGCAACCCACCTACAGTGCGCGCCGGGCGCGTAGGATCGAGTTTGGGGTCTGGCCGGGCGGCGAGGGCCGCGTCGAAGGCCCGCACCGCGCCGCGCGAATCGCCCAGGTCCAGCTTGGCCTGCCCCACGTTCAACCACGCCACAGCGTCGTTTTTTGTCTGGGCCTCGGCCAGCGCCACGCGCAGGGCCGCACGTTTCGACATACGGGCGTCGGCGTGATACCCCAGCGCCTCGTCCAGCCGGGCCTGCCTGTTCTGGGGGGCAACCACCAGAAAGGTGCGTCCAAAGGAACGCCACAACTCGTCGAGTTCGGCGTACGTGAAGCCCAGACGGCCCATGTACGAGTCCAGCGCCGAGAATTTGCCCTTCGCGTCGTCATAGCCGGTCAGCAGTCGGTAGTGGCCCATGCCTCCGCTATCGTGCGTGACGAACCACGTTTCCACGATCACCGGGAATCCGGCAGCCAGCAGTCGGCGCAACATCAGCGGAGTGCCGCCGCGTGCCAGGTGAACGGCCATCCCCTGGCCACGCGCGAAGGCAGCGAGTTCCTCGGGGGAAACATTTACATCTCCCCTGTTGGCCTTCAGTTTTGGCGCGATGTCGTACTGGTTGAGCGTCCCGCCCCAGCGGCTCAGGGCCATGCCCACCGTCACCGGGCCGCAGTTGTTCAGCCGCTGGTATTCATGCTTGACGTCACCAATGCTGACCTGTGCGGGTAGGGCCGAGGCCATGCCGAGGAGGCCGCAGGTGAGTAGGGGAAGCAGGGCGCGCATTACCTCTATCCTCGCCAGCCTTCATGATCTGGGACTGAGGGGCGAAGGTAAGCGGAAGAACCTTTGTGGTCCCGGCGGCAGGATCACGTCATAGGAGGAAGGCGGGCGCGAGACTGGCCCGCCTTCCTCCTATCGAATGTTAGTTACTCGTCGTCGACACCGGGCAGGGCGCTACCCCGGCGCGGGTTTCGCGGGTGAACTTGCAGCCATAGTTGGGATCGGCGATCACGGTGGGCGTGGTCACGTCGTCTCCGGCGGGTTTCGCACCTCCTGCTTCCCACTTCACCAGATCATTGAAGCCCTCCACCAGTTCGGCTCCCACAAATTCACAGTGCCCTGCTGCGCGGATGGCCCTCTGGACCAGCCGACCGGAGTTCGCATTGGCCGCCACCGCCTTGCTGTAAAGCTGTTCATGCTTGAACGGCACGTAAAAGTCGCCAGTGGTATGCATGGTCAGCACCGGCACGTTGATCTCGCCGTTCACACGCGGCAACCAGCGCAGCGCACCCTGGCGCGCTGGGTTGGCGTCTGCGTCAGCCGTCACGCGCAGGATGGCGTCGTTGAAGGCTTGCTCGGCCACGGTAAGGGTATCGCCGCTAGTCCAGCGGTAGGTGACGCCCGTGTTGCCGTAATAGTTCTTCGTCAGGATGCCGTTCAGTGTGCCGTCCGAGCCGCCAGTAGACAGCACCGCGCTTTGAAGAGCCCCGACGCTAAAGCCAAGGTTGAATACGGGCCGCTCGCCGCCGGTGAGTTGCTTGGCAAGATCTCGCAGCTTGGCACCCTGAGCGCTGTTGACCTGCCACAGCGGGCCAGAAGTGTCGGTGAAGAGCGCCGCCTTGATATCGGGCAGCAGCTTCTGGAAATCGGTCTGTGGATAGCTCTGCGCGCCATAGCCAGCCAGCTGCGCGGCGGCCAGCGTGTAATCGCCCAGCCACTGGAACTCGTATTCCTCATCCATCACGCCGCAGACCGGCATGGCCGCCGCGTACGTCACCTTGTTCTTGGCCGTGTTCAGGGTTTCTTTCTCGACGGCCGCTCCCGCCACATGACCGCCCATGCTCACGCCCATGATCAGGTACTTGGTGGGTTTAGTCTTGCCGGTCAATTCAGTGAATTTCAGGGCCAGCGCATTGGTGTCCTCCACACCGGACTGGACATCGTAATAGTTGCTGGAATAGCTGCTGGCGGCCCAGGCATAGCCCAGTGACAGCCAGTAATCCCGCAGCGGCGGGGCCAGCACGTTCAGCTTGTCGCCCGTGCCCGCGTACCCGTGGGTGTACATGATCAGTTGCCCGTTCCAGTTGACCGGAACCTCGATGGCGTAGGCAGCCTTGCCCTGAAGCCCGTCGTAGAGGCCCTGAGACAGGGCCGCGCCAAGGTGGGCTTCAAACGTGGGTGTTACCGCCGTAAAGGTGCGCTTGTCCTGCTCACGGGTCTGGGGCGTCGGCGTGACGACGGGACTGCCGCAACTCGACAGAATCAGGGTCAGCCCGGTTACCAGGAGCGAGGCCTTGCGGGCCGTGTGCGGGCGGGAACGGGCAGCAGTGGAACGGGTCTGTGCGGTCATGGGGCCTCCAGGGTACGGACGCGAAAGCTCTCCCTGTGCCGGGCAGCAGCACAAAGATGGGCATATGGTGTGTTGAACGTCCGTAATCTAACGCCCCTGGCGGCGGTCCTGTCAACCTCCGTCTTCCCTCGCCGCCCCAGCCTGGGAACTTTCCTGACCCCGCTCCCGTACCCTGAGGGCATATGAGATCAAGACGTGGACCGGGATGCGGCTGCCTGGGATGTGGCGGTGGGTTGCTGGTGCTGGCACTACTGGGCGCGCTGGCATGGTTCGTGGTGGTCAGACCCGTGCGCGAGTTCGTGGCCGCGTGGAACCCGCCGCAGAGCCAGAGTCAGACCCAGACGACGCTGCCGACGCCGAACCAGACTCCCTCGGCGAATGCCGCGCCCCTCACCCAGAGCGACGTGCAGAAATTCGTCCGCATCCGCCGGGATGAACGCGCCGCCCTGGGCAACAGCTTTTCCGCTCTGCAGACCGTCTGGGCCGAGGTCCAGGCCGGACAGACACCCAATCTGCTGCAGATCGTGAACGTGTTGCGACAGGCGGGGGGCAGCATCGGGAAGGCCCGGGAGGCGCAGAGTGCCGGCCTGGCACGCGAGAACATGAGCGCCAGGCGCTACGCCGAGGTCCGCGCTGGGATCAACCGCGCGCTGGGCGTGCCGAATATCGACTTCGCGCAGGCAGCGCAGGCCCTCCAGAGCGGCCAGCTTCCCAATCTGGACGGCACGGTGACGGAGGCTAGTGCCCGTGAGAAACAACTGGTGGCCCCATTCAGACAAGAACTGGAACTGACGGCGGCGGTGGGCCTCCTGGGGCTCTGAGCCCGCCGACTGTTGCTTTCCTCTCCCCCACTCCGCCCGGGCTCCGCTAAGGTGCAGGGTATGACCCAGACGACCTCCTCAACCGCGCAGTCCGAGGCGCTCTTTGCCCGTGCCCGCGCCGTGACGCCGGGCGGCGTGAACAGCCCGGTGCGGGCCTTCAAAAGCGTGGGCGGCACGCCGCGTTTTATCCGCGAGGCGCACGGCGCGTACCTGACCGACGTCGACGGCGCGCGTTACATCGACTACATCGGCTCGTGGGGACCGATGATCCTGGGCCACGACCATCCGGCGGTGCGCGAGGCGATTTCGGACGCCCTGCAATACGGCACCAGCTTCGGCGCACCCGGTGAACGCGAGGTGGAACTGGCCGAACTGGTCACCCGCCTGACCGGCACGCAGAAGGTGCGCTTCACCAGCAGCGGCACCGAGGCCACCATGAGCGCCCTGCGGCTGGCCCGCGGCTTCACGAATCAGGGCGGGACCGGGCGCAAACTGATCGTCAAGTTCCGGGGCAATTACCACGGCCACGCCGACGGCCTGCTGGTGGAGGCGGGCAGCGGTCTGATGACCAATCTGGACGGCGCCCTGGGCGCATCGGCCCCCAGCAGCGCGGGTGTGCCCGAGGAGTACGCCGCCCTGACCCTGGTGTGCGAGTACAACGACCCGGCGGCGCTGGACACATTGATGGCCGAGCGCGGCGCAGAGGTGGCCGCCGTGATCTTCGAGCCGGTGGTGGGCAATGCCGGGGTTCTCATTCCCACGCCGGAATTCCTGGCCGCGCTGCACCGCGTTCAGGAGGCGGGCGCGTTGCTGATTGCCGACGAGGTGATGACCGGCTTCCGCCTGTCGCTGAACGGCGCGACGGGCCTGCTAGGATTGAGGCCGGACCTGACCTGCTGGGGCAAGATCATAGGTGGGGGGCTGCCGGTAGGTGCTTATGGCGGGCGGGCCGATGTGATGGATTTTGTCTCTCCGCAGGGACCGGTGTATCAGGCCGGAACCCTCAGCGGCAATCCGCTGGCGATGGCGGCTGGGCTGGCCACCCTGCGGACGCTGGAGGCTGACCCCGGCCTCTACGAGCGGTTAGAAGCGTACACGGTCCGGCTGGCCGACGGCCTGAAAGAGGCGGCGGCAGAGGCGGACGTGCCGATCAGCGTCAACAGAATCGGCTCGATGCTCACGCCCTTTTTTCAGGACGCGCCGCATGGCTCGGTTCGCAACTACACCCAGGCGTCACGCAGCGACACGCAGGGCTTCGGCAGATGGTTCCAGGGCCTGCTGTCACGGGGCATCTACTGGGCACCCTCTCAGTTCGAGAGTATTTTCGTCAGCGCCTCACATACGAGTGCCGAACTGGCTGCCACACTGGAAGCCGCCCGCGCCGCGTTCGCCGCCCTGAACAGCACTGCTTCCGCCACCCATGAAGGAGTTTCGCCTTGACCCTCGTTCAATCGAACCCGGACCTCGTCCGCGTCCTGACCCAGAATAAGATGATTGCCGTGGTGGGCTTTCACCATGACAGCATGAAACCTGCCTTCTACGTTCCGGAATACATGCACCGCCAGGGCTATACGGTGATTCCCGTCAATCCTTCGCTGGCAGCGCGGGGCGAGAGCTATTTCGGGCACAAGGCGGTGGCGACGCTGGCTGAGATCACGACTCCGGTGGACATTGTGGACATCTTTCGCCGCAGCGACCGGGTACCGGACCACCTGGACGACATCCTGGCGATGAATCCACTGCCCAAAGTCGTGTGGCTGCAACTGGGCATCCGCAACGACGGCGTGGCCCACAAATTGAATGCGCGCGGCATCGACGTGGTGCAGGACCGCTGCCTGCTGGCCGATCACCGCGCCCTGCTGTAGCTGCACTTCGGAGAGGATTCATCAGGATCGTTCCGGTCAGCATCACAGATGCTGGCCGTTTTGCATTTACGGCAATCCGCCTGAAACGGTCCTCCTACACTTTGGTATGGGCTTTACCTTCGTGTTTCTGTTGCTGCCCCTTCTGTTGCTGATCGCTCTGGCCCTCTGTGCCGGATCATTGCTCGGACTGATTTTCTGGCGTTCTACACGCGGGCGCAGGGGCAGCCTTGCTCTGACTTTCACAGCCGCTCTTTTCCCCATCGTCGCCATCCTTGTCACTGGTTTCCTCTTCGTCTCCTCTTGGATGTTTACTGAGGGTCAGGACTGGGAGAGGGGCAGCATGGATACGTTCAAGACCCCGCTTGGCGGCGGATATTTCGCTACCAGCTTCGATTTAGTAGACGCTCCGGCCTTCTTAGACCCGGCCCCTGGCGCGGCCACCCCGCCAAGGATCGTGGCCTTCGGCTGCTGGCATCGCCAGCCCTTCCTGAGGCTGCACGAACACTCACCGTATGTCCAGGTGCAGGTCACGAGGCGACAATTGTTAACCTTTTCGTCAGAGGCTCAATTGAGATCCTCTCTGGCGCTGCCCAATGGACAGCGCCTGCCCTGGACTGATCGCGCTGGGTTCGAAGACACCCCCTGCATGCCGCAGGCACCAATCGGGTTCAAAGGGGTCAGTTTCACCATCTGGACGCTTCTTTCCCTGTGTACGCTGGGGGCTAGTCTGGGCCTGGGCGTTTGGTTTTGGCGGGTGCGTACTTCTCCGGTCATCTGGCCAGAACGATCTGAGTCGAGCTGGTGAAGACGCTTTCGAGACTGATTTCGATGCTGGCCAGGACGATTCTAATGACTACTCCCCGAAGCACAGCCAAAGTCAGGAGAAGAGCTCAGGAGGTATTTGCGCCCCCTCTCCATCTCCCCTTGCCACGAGCTGCGTCTAGCCCCGCATCAGGAAGTTTTCGATGATCGCGTGGTGGTCCTCAAAGAACAGCTCAGGGTGCGCCATCGCGTCACCCAGCGGCAGCCAGAGTGCCTCGGCAGCGTCACTGCCGCCCTGCAGCAGCGGCAACTGACCGATGCCCAGATCGAAGTGGAAGGCGTGGGTCACGGTACGCCCGCGCAGGCTGCGTTCCGGGTAATCGAAGACGGCGCTGCCCCGCATGGCAGCAGGCAAGTCCACGCCCGCGCCCAGGCCAGTTTCCTGATGGGTCTTGCGCACGGCGCAGTCCAGCAGGGTCTCCGTTTGTTCCAGAAAACCGCCGGGCATGGCCAGCCGTCCCTTGCCCGGCATGCCGCCCCGGCGCACCAGCAGCACATGGCCGCTGCGGGTGACCACCGCGTCGGCAGTCACGAACACCGGTGGAAAGGGCGCGTCTGCCCAGGCCGCACGGTACTCGCGCAGGTGGTCATATTCGGCGCGCAGTTCGGCGTACTCGGGTGTGGAGTGAAAACGCTCCAGAAAAGCGTGAACCGCGGGTGGAACCATGCCGCGTACCTCTGGGAGGCGACCCTCAAAGTACGCCCGGCGCACGTCGGTGGCGCTCAGCGGGCTGACCACATGGCTGGGAATAAACTCCCAGGCCGGAAACGAACGCAGGTAATAGCTGCTCTCGTCCTTGACGTGGCCGATCAACGCCACATCGGTGCTGCCACGCGTGAACTGCTGCACGCCACGCTGCACTTCCGAGAGCCACAGCGCCTCGTTGTAGTAGTAGTCGCGGACATGCACGAACAGCAGCCGGGCCCGGGCGATCCCGGCCTCCAGCAGCATGGCAGTAATCACCTCCTGGCGCTCCTCGGCAGTAAAGGGATTCTTGGGATTGCGCGCCGCGCGGGCCGATCCGATCACCACGATCAGCTTCTGCACGCTGTTCAACGCTTCGAGCATCACCAGCAGATGAGCCGCGTGCGGTGGCTCAAAGCGACCGATGTACACCCCGAAGGTGCGTTTTCGCCTTGTGGGAGACAAAGTCGGCGCTGGATAGGCGACGGCAGGCGTGCTGGGGGGATACATGGACCTCATCTTCAGGAGATCGAGGATGAAGAATATGTGATAGCCGTATGGTCCACAGATCTTGCACAGGACGGATCAGAAACCCGTATTGTGATGCTATGAACAAAAAAATGATGCTGGCTGGTCTGCTGCTCCTGAGTCTTACTGACGCAGCCCTGGCGGGCGGGGCGGGCGCACCCGTCACTGGAACGAATGCTCAGGTGCAGGCAGCCACCCCCGACGCTGTTGCCGCCGCTCTGCGGGCAGCCGGATACAAGGTCACCGTGAACCCCACAGACCCCGATAGCGACCCCAGCCTGACAGTCAACGCGGGCGACTACGAGATTGACGTCTGGCTCAGCGGCTGCCAGAAAAACGTCTGCTCGCGGGTCACGGCCAGTTCCTACTGGGACTACAGCGATGACGAGGATATGCTGGACACCGAGCTGATCAACGACTGGAACGGCAATTATTACACCCAGGCCTACGTCTACGAGGGCGCATACTACCTGGACAGCACCATGCCGATCCGAGGTGGCTACACCAGGGCCGCGCTGAACGCCTGGATGGTGGACTACCTGGAAGATGTGGCGGCTTTTGAGGAAGAGCTGCCCTGAAGTGACGTTGCCACAGGAAGCCGCCGGGAGCATGAACGCCCGGCGGCTCTTGTATCTCCTGAATATTTCCGACCCGACTTTCTGTCCTCAGGCGCTCAGCCCTTTGCTGCCGTGCAAGGTACGTTCCATTGCGTCAGTCACTTCCGCCTCGAAGCGGCGCAGGTGTTCGCGCAGACGGTCCATCTCGGTCACGCCCAGGTCCGGCAGCCACAGCACGCTGCGGCCCAGCACCGCGAAGGCCAGTGGAGCGTCCCCGTCCGGCTCGCCGTCTTCCTCGTCGGGCTCCACCGGATCCAGGTTCAGGCTGCCGTAATCCAGACCCTGATTGAGCAGGTTCATGCCCATCAGGATCTCAGGCAGGCTGTCTTCTTCTACGTACAGGTCAAGGTCCAGATGCAGGCGCACGATCACGCCGCCCTGGTGGTCTGCATCGGCAAATAGGGCCACTCTGGAGTCGCCGTGCTGGATGAGCGCTCCGTCATCCACCGCTTCGACGGTCAAACCGCTGGCCTGCAGCGCAGACACGATCCGCTGCAATTCGGACTGGGGGGCCGTCATGCCCGGAAGTATAGAGCGTGGTTGCTGGCGCAACCGGAAGCCTTCGCCCTTTGCCTTGGCATCGTTATTCCCGTCGTCGCCAACCTCGTGCAGCAGGGGCAGAGATAAGAGCGTGTAGACACTGTCGTCATCGGATTGCCCAAAGCTCTGTCACAGGGACGCCATAGGCTTAAAAAGACCTAGTACGGGCCGCAGACACGGTCACTGTTCCGGTCCAGGCCGATAACCTTAGAGTCCCGCCAGATCAGCCGATGTGCGTTTCGCCCTCAGGCACAGCACAGACTTAGCACGCGGCAACGCTAGGAAGCCAATCTCACCTTCTATCTGCATTACAGCAGTGAAAGGGTGAACAGCTCGAATCAGGTGACCGTGAAGGTGATGAGGCCAACGACCCCGTCATGTGTCAGGCGTGGTAGATCCATCTGCCGTCCTCCTCCTGCCAGGTGCGGTAAAGCTGGCCCAGCAGCCGCAGGTGTTCGGCGTGGGCCAGCGTCTCGGCCAGGGCAAAGCGGCGTCCGCTGACGTTCAAGTCGCGGTTGAACATCGCCAGCGACAGGTCATAGGCGCTGCGGGGCTCCCGGCCCGCCTCGGCCTTGATGAAATCCAGTCGCTCATGGTGGTGGCCCCTGAGTTCGCGGGCGCGAGCCTGCACGCCGGTCATGACCGGGCCGTGGTGGCCCACGACGGCCTGCGCGGGATTCAGGGCCTCGAGCTTGCCCAGCGTTTGCAGGTAATCGCCCAGCGGATCGGGGCGGGTGTAGGCGTACAAGCCGACGTTTGGGCTGATGCGCGGCAGGATGGCGTCACCGGCGATCAGCATGCCGCCTTCCGCGTTCCACAGGCCCAGATGTCCGTCAGCATGGCCGGGCAGCCACAGCACCTCCCAGTCGCGTCCGGTCAGCGTGACATTCTGGCCCTCGCGCAGCGGCGTGACGTGCTGCGCGGGCTGCACCCGGTCCCGGCCCCGCCGGTTGTCCGCGCCCATGCTTTCCAGCGACTCCTGCGGCAAGCCATGATCGCGCATGTGCTTCAAGTGCCCCGGCAGCCACTCCTCCCACAGGTGCCAGTAGCGCTCGCCGCGCCCGATCTCCACGTCCAGCATCTGCACGTCCGCGCCGGACCGGGCCTCTACCACGCCGGCCAGCCCGTAGTGGTCCGGGTGGTGGTGGGTAATGATGGCCCGTTCCACGTCACCCCAGCCTAGGCCCAGTTCGCTCAGGCCCGCCGCAATGGCCGTCTGGGCCTCGGGCGTGTCGAGCGCGGTGTCGACCATAGTCACCGGGCCACCATCTTCCGGCTTATCGAGCAGCACAGTTACGGTCTTCATGGGGTAGGGAATCGGCACTTGCAGGGCGTGCAAGGTGCCCACCACAGGCGTCAGCACCGGAGCATCGGAAGCGGTCATGCCCGGCAGGCTAGCACCCGTTTCAAGTCCTCAGCGGGGCGGCGTGACGCTAGGCTATAAACGATGAGACTAGGCCAGTTCGTGACGGAAGGCGGCGTACAGGTCCGCGTGTGGGGCGAAACTGACGTGCTGGTGGTCAGCACGCCGATACCAGGGGTGTTGCGGGTGAGGCTAGCGCCACAGGCACGGGCCAACGGCCTGGGCTTCCCACGCCTGACCGAAAAACGCAGCTTCGCCCTGCACCCCGATCTGCCCGAACCTGAGCGCCTGAGCGTACAGGAGGACGGCGAGACCTTGCAGATCAGCGGCGGCGGCCTGACCCTGCAGCTGAACCGCAGCAGCGGCGCGTGGCGGGTGACCGGGGGCCAGGATGGGGGGCCGGAGCGCGAGCTGGCAAGCGTGCTGGACTGGAGTGGCGACGCGCCCACCGCCCGCCCCGCCATGACCGCCGAGCGTTTCAACCTGCGCCGCAGCCGCCTGAGCGTGGCGGCCCCCGAGGGCGCGGCCTACCTGGGCTTCGGCGAGCGCGTGGGGCCGCTGGACAAACGCGGCATGCAGCTCACGTTCTGGAACACCGACTGCTATCCGCACCACACCGACACCGATCCGCTGTACATCAGCGTGCCGTTTACCACGGTGGTGCAGGGTGGCCTGGCCCACGGCATCTTTGTGGACGAGACGTGGCGCATGACGGCGGACGTGGCCCGCACAAATCCGTACGCGCTGGACTTCGCCTCTGCCGGGCCGGAACTGGACGTGTACGTGCTGGCCGGCCCGCGCCCAGCCGACGTGCTGCGCCGCTTTGCGGACCTGACCGGCCACGCCCCGATGCCCCCGTTGTGGGCGCTGGGCGCCGCGCAGAGCCGCTGGGGCTACCGCACCGCAGACGATCTGCGGGCCGTGATCGCGGGCTACCGCGAACGCAACCTGCCGCTGGACAGTGTGTACATCGACATCGAGTACATGGACGCTTTCAAGGTCTGGACGGTCAACCGCGCGGGCTTTCCGGATCTCAAGGCGTTCGTGAAAGAGGCGGCCAAAGAAGGCGTCAAGCTGGTGCCGATCATCGACCCGGGCATCAAGCTGGAAGCGGGCTACGACGTGTACGAGGAGGCCCTGAAAAACGATTACCTGGTCCGCACCGCGCGCGGCGATGTGCTGGTGGGCGAGGTCTGGCCCGATCCGGCCGTGTTCCCCGACTTCACCCGTCCCGAGGTGGTGGCGTGGTGGGCGGGGCGGCACAAGCTGTTCACCGACGCCGGCATTCAGGGCCAGTGGAACGACATGAACGAACCTGCCTGCTTCTCGCTGGCGCAGCCCAGGGAAACGGAGGGCAAAACCCTGCCCTACGATGCGCTGCACGGTTCGCGCAGTCATCTGGAGATGCACAACGCCTACGCCAATCCCATGAGTCAGGCCAGCCGCGCCGGGTACGCCAAGTACAGCCCCGAGATTCGCCCGTGGATCATCTCGCGGGCCGGTTACGCGGGCATCCAGCGGCACGCGACCGTGTGGACCGGAGACAATGCCGCCACCTGGTCCCACCTGGCCCTGAGCCTGCCGATGATCGGAGGCCTGGGCCTGAGCGGGATTCCGTTTGCCGCGGCGGACGTGGGCGGCTTCGGCGGCGACACCACTGGTGAACTGCTGGCCCGCTGGTACCAGACGGCAGTGGGATACCCCTTCCTCCGCAATCACTCGGCGCAGGGCACGGTGGATCAGGAACCATGGCGTTTTGGGGAACCGTACACCAGTGTCATCCACGCCGCGCTGGAGTTGCGTTACCGCCTGCTGCCGCACCTGTACACGCTGGCCCATCTGGCGTCCCAGACGGGGCTGCCCGTCCTGAGGCCGCTGGCCCTGCATCACGCGGCCGACGAGACCGCCCTGCGTACCGACAGCCAGTACCTGCTGGGGTACGGACTGATGGTGGCCCCGGTGATGGCAGCAGGCCACCGGGGGCGGCAGGTGTATCTCCCGGCGGGACGCTGGGCCGCCGTGTTCAATCTGGCCGAGTTCGGCGCCGTCCATGACGGCCCCGCCCATGTCACCGCAGAAGCGCCGCTCCACACGCTGCCGCTGTACCTGAAGGCGGGCGAGGCCCTGCCGCTGACCGAGCCCGCCGCCCACACCACCCAGGCCCGCTGGCCGCGCGTGACCTGGCTGGCGCATCTGGGTGAAACCGGCTTCGTGGGCCAGTTGTACGAGGACGCAGGCGACGGCCCTCTGGAGGGCCGCTCCACCCGCCTGATTGGGGACCGGGAGGCCGGCAGACTAAGCATCCGGCGCGAGGCCGAGGGCGCTGCGTCCCTGCCCGAACAGCGCGAAACTCTGCATATCATCGGCCTGGAACCGGTGCGAGAGGTACAGGGGGCGGCCTCCTTCTCCTATGAGGACGGCGTCCTGCGCCTGACCCTGCCCGCTCGCTGGGAGGAAGTCACCGTGACCTGGGTGGAGTAAGAGCGTCAGCGTTCAGAACCTGCCGCTCAAGGGTGCGGTCTGTCACGAGGCTTAGGCGTCATTGTCCGGCCACTTCCGAGGAGAGTCAGGGGCTGGAAAAAGCGCGACTGAACTCCTGAGCGCACGGTGCGCCCCTGTCTCTTCGTAGACTTCAGACAGGCAGACGGTACAGCGTCACGTCGAAGCCCTTGACCGTGCGCGCTCCGACGTTCTGAAACCCGAAGTCTTCGTAGATGGCGCGTAGTTTGGGCCGCGCGGTCGCGGTGTCCAGCTTGAGCCAGGGCCGGCCCCGCTCTGCCGTTTCCCGCACGGCCTCGCGCAGCAGTAAAGCCGACAGGCCCTGACCCTGCGCCTCCGGGTGGACGGCCAGTTTGTGCAGGTACAGCGCGTCCTCCGGCGGATCGTCCGGCCAGAACAGAGGATCTGCTTCCAGCAGACACAGGCACGCCACCGCCACGTCGCCGCGCCAGGCCACGCGCCAGCAGGGGGGCGGATAGTGCCGGGCCAGGCGTTCGGGGGTCAGGCTGGACTCGGGCCACAGCGGCTCGCCGCGCGCTTTCAGATGCAGGGCAGCGGCGATCAGCACGGCCGAGGCGGCCAGATCGTCACCCGTGGTCAGCGTCACGCCGCTCATGAACGCAGTCTAGCTGTCCTGTCTCGGCGGGGGTTCAATGCCCGTCGCCCAGACCGCCCTGCCCCTCAGTTCCAGCCTGACCCGGGGCAACGGGCCATTGGCCTTGCCGAATACTGCGGCCCCGTCCTGCAGGGGATCGAATACACTGTAGTGACAGCGGCAACCCAGTTGAGGATGCTGAGCGTCTCCTGGCGGACGGTAATTAAAGGCGAAGGCCAGGACCTCCGGATCACGCACCAGATTGACGGTGCAGCCCAGGTGGGTGCAGACGCGGGAGTAGGCCACCAGATGAATGCCGCCGTGCAATTCCAGACCGCCCTCCACCGCCTGCGGCACCCGCAGCAGCACACAGGGACGGCCCGCGTAGGTGAAGTTCACGTCGGCCCATACTTCCTGCAGGTCAGTCAGAGAGGCGACGTGCTGCGCCGCCGCCGCCTGAAAGGCCGGCGATCCAGCTTTCTGCTTGCCCAGGGTGACGCGCGTGGCGTACCAGCCCATATAGCCGAACGCGCCAGCGGTGGCCGCAACAGGCAACAGCCACCATTTTTCGAGGAGGGCACGGCGGGTGGTCATCGGGCCGCGTGCCGCAGGGGGGAGAGTCTGGTGGGGAAAGGGGCTGACCACCGCCGGGAACTGCCGGCCATCACCCCTCCTTCTGCCATTTTTCCATCAGGTCCAGCAGCAGCTTCAGCTCGGCGTCCGTCAGCCTGGGGTAGGCGGGCATGGCCCCCTTGCCGTTCACCGTGATGCTCCGCAGCGCCGCGCGGCTCAGGGTGGAGTCGCGCAGGCTGGGGCCGATGCCGCCCGCACCGGAGGCGCCGTGGCACGAGGCGCAGCTTCCGGCATACAGCTTCAGCGCCGGGTCGCTCTGGTTGAGACGGGCGCGCAGGGAGGTGATCACGTCGTCGGCGTCGCGCCCGGCGGGATCGAGGGTGCGGTATCGCTCCAGCGCCTGCAACGCCTCCTGATCCTGCCCGAAGCGCGACAGCGCGAAGCCCAGCAGCAACTGGGACTCAGGCTCGTCGGGCGCGAGCTGGGCCGCGGCACGGATCAGCAGGGCCGCGCGTTCGGCGTCCTCGGCCTTGATCGGGGTGCCCGTCTGCTCGCCGCGCGTGAGCAGCAGGATACCCAGGCGACGCAGCGCTTCGGGCTGGCGCGGGTCGGTTTTCAGCGCGTTGCCGTAGGCGCTGACCGCCTGATCGTAGTTGGCCGAATCGAAGGCGGCGCGGCCCCAGGCCAGGTAATCGGCACTCCTCTCGGTGCGCTGGGCGGTGGCCTTCAGGGCAGGAAGTTTGAGCACCGCCTGCACCTTGCTCGCCTCGCCCGCCTCCAGGGAGGCCAGTTGCCAGCGCGGAATGAAGGTTACGGCCCCTGCCACCGTCAGCAGCGCGGCGACCCCCACGCCGGTCAGTGCCAGCGTGCGCGAACGGCCCGGCTGGCCAGTTCTGGCCGGCGGCGGCAGGGCGTCCAGGGCACGCAGCGTCAGCGCGGCGCGGCGTTCCAGATCGGGGCGGCGGGCCTCGTCCTCCAGACCATTCAGTTCGCCGTACAGGCGATCGCGCTCGGCCAGCAGCCGGGCGCGTTCGGGGGCATCCGGGTCTTCGGGTGCGGCGCGGCGCAGCGGCTCAAGGACCAGCCACAATGCCGCCCCGCCGATCAGGATCAACAGGAGCACACTGAGCATCACGCCCCACCACCGCCCGTGTCCCGGCGCACCTGGTCCAGGTACGCGTCGTAGGGTTCATTGTCCTGCGCGGCTTCTGCCGCAGTGCCTCCCGTGCCCCGGCGGCGCAGGAAAGTCCACAGCGCCGCGCCGCCGCCTGCCAGCGCCAGCAGCGGCCCGCCCCACAACAGCAGGTTACGCCCGGTCTTGGGTGGATCAAGCAGCACAAAGTTGCCGTAACGCTGCGAGAAGAAGGTGTAGATCTCCGAGTCGCTGCGCCCGTCGGCAATCTGCTCGCGCACCGATTCGCGCATCTTGATACTGATGTCGCTGCGCGATTCCGCGATGGATTCTCCGGTGTCGCACAGCGGACAGCGCAGGTTCTTCTGGATGGCGACGGCGCGCTGCTCCTGGGCGGGCGGCAGGGTCAGGGGGGCCGTGGTGGGGGTAGTGGCGTGGGCGAGGGACGACAGGCAAAGGCACAGCGCGACGGGCAGCAGGCCGGAGCGCAGATCCCTCTTCCCGGTTTCGACGCTCAAATCCCCTTCACCCCGATTTTCTCCAGCCCCACGTTCAGGCGCTCACGGGTCAGGCCGCCCCGGTCCATGTACCGCACGATGCCTTCCCGATCGATAAAGACCGTTTCGGGCACACCGGACACGCCGTAATTGACGCCGGTGTCGATGCCGGGGTCTTTCAGGTTGGGGTAGGCCAGCGCGTATTCCTTGATGAAATCGCGGGCATTCTGCTCCTTGGTTTCCTGAAACAGGATGCCCAGGATCGCCGCACCGTCCGCCGACTGCGCAGCGCCCAGTTCGTGGAAGAGGGGCGCTTCCTCACGGCAGGGGCCGCACCAGGACGCCCAGAAGTTCAGGATGACGGGCCGGCCCTTCAGGCTCGCCAGACTGATCGGCACGCCGTCCAGACTCTGAAGTGTGAAGGCGGGCGCAGCCTTGCCGATCAGCGGGCTGCCGGTGGTGGCATTCTTGGCCGGGCTAAGCAGCGCGTAGCCCAGCACACCCACCAGCGCCGCCGCGATCAGCGGGGGAACGGCGCGCCGCCACGCAGGCGCGGGAGTGGCTTTGGACATTTCAACTTTGGGTGTCTCAGTCATAGGTCAACTCTCAATGGTGTTTGCAGCCCCGGAGAAACTCGCGTCAGTCCGTTGCCGGAGCCAGCCCGGTGGGGGCGGCGCGCGTCTGGGGGCGTGCCGGGGTGACCAGCGTCAGACCTGCACCCAGACAGATGATCAACGTGCCCCACCAGATCCAGGACACCAGCGGACTCTCGATCAGGCGGACACTGGCCCACTGCCCTTTGGGATCGATGCTTGTGACCACCAGATAGGTGTCGCCCAGCAGGCCGTAACGCACGGCAGGCGCGGGAAACAGGGCGCCGGGAGCCTGGGTGTAGGTGTTCAGGCGGGCTTCAAAGGGTTTGCCGTCAATGGACACAGACGCGATGGCGGAGTCTCCGAAGCCCCGATTTACCTGGCGCAATCCGGTCAGCTCCAGCCGCTCGTGCAGCAGGGTAGTGGGCGCGGCGGCCCGCAGGTTCAGGGTGGCCTGGGCGTCCTGCCGGTACGCGCCGCTAAAGGCCAGGCCCAGCGCCATCACCACCAGACCGACATGGGCGGTGTACGCCCCGTAGCGGCGGGGCTGGGCCTGCAGGGTGCGCCCCAGCCCACCGGCCTGCCGCGCCGCGCGGGCGGTCAGCAGCCCCAGCCCGACGAGGTTGTAGGCCGCGAGCGCCACAGTGATCAACACGGCGGGGGCCCGAACACCGAACACAAAGGCAATCAGCGCCGCGCCCAAGCCAGAGGCCAACAGCGGTGTCAGCGCCCGCATCAGGCTCTGGCCGTTCGCACGGCGCCACGGCAGCAACGGCCCCACACCCATCAGGAGGAGCAGGCCCAGGCCCAGCGGAATGGCGAAGGCGTTGTAGAAGGCCGGCCCCACGCTGGCGTCCCGCCGTCCCTGCGCGGCCTCCACGAAGGTGGGGAACAGCGTGCCCAGCAGGACCATGAAGGCAAAGACCAGGAAGAGCCAGTTGCCCGCCAGAAATGCGCCCTCGCGGCTGACCGGGGCGGGCACCTCCGCCTCGTCGCGCAGGAACGGCGCACGCCAGGCGGCCAGACCGATGCCCACGATCAGCAAGAACGCCAGAAAACCCAGGAATACTGGCCCCACCGGGCCGCCCGCGAAGGCGTGGACGCTCTGGACGATGCCGCTGCGGTTCAGGAACGTGCCCAGCACGGTGCTGGAGTACGCCAGCACGATCAGCCAGACATTCCACGAGCGCATCAGCCCGCGCTTTTCCTGAATCTGGATGCTGTGCAGGAAGGCGGTGGTCAGCAGCCACGGGATAAAGGACGCATTTTCCACCGGATCCCAGGCCCAGTAGCCGCCCCAACCCAGCGTCTCGTAGCTCCACCAGCCCCCCGCCACGATGGCCGCGGTCAGGAACGTCCAGGCCACCAGCGTCCAGCGGCGCGTGACCACCACCCAGTGATCCGAGAGGCGGCCCGTGACCAGGGCGGCCACCGCGTAGGCGAAGGGCACGCTCAGGCCCACGAAACCCAGATACAGCAACACCGGGTGCACGGCCATCATCCAGTGGTTTTGTAGGGCCGGGTTGGGACCGCGCCCATCGGCCAGCAGGGTTGAGACGGGCGTGAACGGCGAGGCGATGGTGGCACACACGCCCACGAAGAACAGCAGGCTGACAAACATCGTGCCCAGCGCCCAGGGCCGCAGGGCGTCGCGCCGCAGCGTCAGCGACAGAATGAAGGTGAACCCCGACAGAAGCCAGGCCCACAGCAGAATGCTGCCCTCCAGCGCGCCCCACAGGCTGGTAATCTTGATCCAGGTGGGCGAGGAACGCATGGAATGTTCGGCCACGTAGCGCACCGTGAAGTCATCGTTCAGCAGCGCCACCATCAGCACCAGGATGCCCAGGGTCACCAGTGCGAAAACCGCCCACGTTGCCCGGCGCGCCGCCTCCACTACCCGGGCGTCGGCCCGAATGCCGCCCACGAAAGCCAGCGCCAGCCCTGCCAGCGTGAACGCCAGCGCGCCCAGCAGCGCCACCTGTCCCAGAGAACCCAGAGCGCTGCTGGTAAAGGAGATCAGGTTCAGCATGGTGCCCCCTTCGGAGCGGCATGGGGCTCAGGGTGTGACGGCAGCCGCGGACTCTGTTTCCTGCCACATGAGGGAAGGAGAGAACGAGCCTGAGCGCCCGACACCCCGTTCTTCGTCACAGGCCCGAAGCGACAAGCCACAGGCCGTCTCACTGCGTTTGCTGAAGCATGTCCTTCAGCTCGGTTTGCGTCTTGGGCACGTTGTATTCCTCGCTGTGCTTGACGATCAGTTCCTGCGCGTGAAAGGTATTGCCCTGAAATTCGCCGCGCACCACAACGCCCTGATTCTCCTTGAACAGGTCACTGACCGCCCCGCTGTACTGCACCGGAAAGCTGGCCCCGCCGTCCGAGACGACGAATTTCAGATCAAGGGTCTGGGGATTGTAGTCCACCGCCCGCACCAGCCCGCCGATGCGGATCGGGCGGCCTTCCAACTCGGCCCTCTGCTGCGAGTACTCGGTGGGGGTCACGAAGTACTCCAGGCTCTTGTTCAGGTTTCCGAAGGCGATAAAGCCGGTCAGGCCGACAAGCGCCACGACGCCCAGAATGACGGGCAGCGGGTTGCGGCGGCGCTGGCGGGCGCGTGGCAGCGGCGTAGGCGTGGGGGAGCTCATCGCGGCGCCTCGCCCGTCTCGTCCCGGACGGCGCGCAGCCGCGCCCACAGCCACACCAGATATCCCAGCAACAACACGAAGGTCACGGCATAGACGACGATCACGTACACGCTGTACTTATCCATGAGAGGCTCCACGGGCGCTTCCCACACTCTGACCTTGCAGGTCTTCCATCAATTCGCGCTCCTCGCGGGCTTCCTCACGGGCAGCCAGCGTGCCGCGCACGCGCAGCAGGTACAGGTACAGGAAGGTAAAGGCGACGACGGCCATCAGCAGCACCCAGCCGTAGATGGGAGCGGCATCGAAGCGCATCTTGCCCAGCAGCTTGAGGGTCTGCGTCTGGTGAACACCGCGCCACCATTCCACCGCCATGTAATTGACCGGCACGTACAGCGTGCCCACGATGCCTACGACCGCCGAGACACGGGCGCGGCGGTCGGGATCGTCGATCAGGCTGCGGATCAGCAGGTAACCCCCGTAAACCACCAGACTCAGGGCGGTGGTGGTCAGCCGTGCGTCCCAGACCCAGTACACCCCCCAGGTGGGTTTGGCCCACAGCATCCCGCCGACAATCGTAACCACCGTGAACAGCACGCCGATCTCCGCGCTCGCCAGGGCCAGCCGGTCCCAGCGCCGCTGCCGCCCAATCAGGTACAGCAGACCAAACAGGCCGGTGCCGCCGTACGCCAGGTAACTGAGCCAGGCGCTGGGCACATGCACGAACATCAGACGCACCAGCGAACCCTGGTTGATGTCCAGCGGCGCGGCCAGGCCCAACGCGATCGCCACCGCCAGGGTCACCACGGTGGCCCCACCCAGCAGCGTGGTCATGAGGTTTCCTTTTCTGATGCTGCTTTTGCTGGTCATCTTGCTCCTCATTAAAGCTAAAGACATGGACTCTGCGGGGGCTGCTCTGGCAGGTCACGGCCGGTCCGCCCAGCCCGTTTCGTTGCTCCAGAATCGCGCCTGGACCAGATTCAGACAAGTGCGAGTGTCCCCTTCTTTACTCGGCGCAGAAGGTAAAAAACGCCCTATTCTCTATAAAATCACTCGGTCTTTTCCAACTTGCCTGAAGGCGTCAATCTATGACCCAATCTATGCCCCGGCGCCGCTGTTTTGTTCTAGCCGCCTTTTCCCTGGGCCGGATCCTGGCCCGCTACCCGATCTCGCCACGGTCCGCCCCGCACCCGGCGACGTGATGGAGACGGGAGAAGGGGTGGGCGACGTGGGCCGTTGGATAATCATCGGAAATCTGAAAAAACCACCTAATGCTCGAGGCTATAAACGGGCAAGGTGTGGCCCGAAAACATGCATAGCAACAGCTATTCCGGCCACCTGAACGGTGAACTCAGGGGCCAGTATCCGCAGGGTAAGGGGCCGGCCTTCAGAGACGATCCGCGGTAGGCCACCAACAATCACGGATGGGTCTTAAGGCCGTTCGTGGTGGGCGACAGGACCAGCTTCATGGCCTCATTCAGCCGTGAGAACTTCCGCCGCCTGCCCACCCCTGGCCATCCCTACAGTTCCTTCCAGATGGCCCGCGAGGACTGCGCCGACAGATGAGCGCCAGGACCATGTTCAAAGCGTAGAGCTACCTCGGCATGGAAGCGGCCATTGACACGTCGGCGGAAACCACGGGGATCCACGATGGGCAATCGCTGCTGCTGGTGCAGGAGGAGACAACCCAGAGGCGTGCTCTCTGAGGGCCCTGCTGGGGGTCACCAGCGGGCTGAGACGCTCCGCTCCACACCCCCGCGACATGGCGGCCATGGCCACTATAAGCGTGTGCTGGCCGTGATCTACTCGCCCTATGAAACTTCTGCTGTGGCCCGCGCTGCTGGCGCTGACCCTCCCCGGTTCCGGCCTTGCCGCCACCGTCGAGGACCACGCCAAGGCTGTTCTGGCCTTCGGTCCCCGCGTGGCGGGCAGCGCAGCCAATGGGCAGGCCCGCAGCTACCTGGAAGAGCAGTTCCGAGCGCTGGGTTACCAGACACGGCGCGAGGCTTTCTCCTATCCGCGTTTCGACGATCTGGGTTCGGACGTGCGCGTGGGAGAACAGGTCCTGGGAGGCAACGCCCTGCAAGACTCCGCCGGGGGCGAGGTCACAGCTCCAGCGGTGCGCGTGCCGGGGGTGGGCACCTCTGCCGACTTCGCGCGCGTGGACGTGCGTGGGCGAGTGGCGGTGGTGCAGCGCGGGCAGATTCCCTTTATCGACAAGGCCCGCGCAGCGCTGGCGGCGGGTGCAGTGGGCGTCATTATCGTCAACAACAGCGCCGGGGACCTCCGGGGCACGCTGGGGCAAGCTCTGAACCTGCCTGTACTGGGCGTATCAACCACGGTGGGCGCGGCCCTGAAGGACAATCAACCGGTGACCCTGCGCGTCCGCGTGCGCCAGGGCGAGGTTCAGGCCGTCAACCTGATCGCCTTCAAGGCAGGGGTGGACAGGCCAGAAGTGCTGTTCGGCGCGCATCTGGATTCGGTGCAGGGTGCGCCGGGGGCCAACGATAACCTGTCGGGCAGTCTGGCCGTGCTGGAAATTGCGCGGCAGGCGGCCAACACGTCGCTCTCGGCCCGCAGTTTCTTTGTGCTGTTCGACGGCGAGGAGGACGGCCTGCTGGGTTCGCGCGCTTTTGTGAAGGATAATCCCAGCGTTACCGGGGGGCTGAAGGCCATGCTGAATCTGGACATGGTGGGCGTGAACGTCATGCCCCTGAGCATCAGCGGTGAGGCTCCGCTGGTGGAGGCGGCGCGGCGCGCAGGGGTGGAGGCCAGCGTGGGCACCCCTGGCAGCAGCGATCAGGTGCCGTTCCGGCAAGCCGGAGTGCCCACCCTGTTCTTCCACCGGGGCCTGGACGCCAACTACCACCAGCCCGGCGACACGCTGCTGGACTCGGAGCTGGTGAGGCAAGCGGCAACGGCGGCCTTCACCATTACCAATGGGGTGTTGAGCGCCGTTCCGGCGAACTGACTGCGCCCAAACGCCTCTCTGACAGGATCTAGAGGAGCCTGGAAGCGTTCCTCTAGACTCCCGCCATGCCCAATCCACGCGATCTCGGCCTGCCGTTCACCGGCCAAACAGGTCCCCTGAATGCCATCACCGACCTGGCAGGTCTGGAAGTCGGCCACGTCACGCTGATCCTGGGCGAGGGCAAACATGCGGTCCGCACCGGGGTCACGGCGGTGCTGCCCTGCGGCAGGAACGGAGCGCACACGGTGCCCGCCGCGTGGTTCTCCCTGAACGGCAACGGCGAGATGACTGGGACCACTTGGATCGACGAATCCGGCGGATTGACTGGCCCGGTCATGCTGACCAACACCCATTCTGTGGGAATGGTGCGCGACGCAGTGGTGGCCTGGGGCAAGTCGCACGGTTGGACTGAACTCTGGAGTCTGCCGGTGGTGGCCGAAACCTACGACGGCTTCTTGAACGACATCAACGGCTTCCACGTCACCCAGGAACACGCTTTCGAGGCCCTGAATACGGCGTCAGGCGGCCCGGTGACCCAGGGCAACGTGGGCGGCGGCACCGGCATGATCGTTTCCGGTTTCAAGGGGGGGGTAGGCACCTCGTCACGGGTGCTGGACGATTCGCCCCATAAGGTGGGTGTGCTGGTGCAGGCCAATTTCGGCGCACGCGAAGACCTGATGGTCCTGGGCGTCCCGGTGGGCCGGGAGATCGCCGACCTGCTTCCTGAGCGGGAGGATACGGCTGGTCGCGACGGCTCGATCATCATTCTGGTGGGCACGGACGCGCCGCTGCTGCCGCATCAACTCAAGCGCCTGGCCCGCCGAGCGGCCCTGGGACTGGCCCGTACCGGCAGCGTGGCGCACAACGGTTCCGGCGACCTGTTCCTGGCCTTTTCAACCGCCACGCCGGAGGTTGCAGGCGGGTTGGAACACTGGAAGGCGTTGCCCAACACCAGCCTCGATCCACTGTTCAAGGCCGTGGTGGAGGCCACTGAGGAGGCGATCATCAACGCCCTGTTCGCCGCCGAAACGATGACCGGTGTACACGGGCGCACCGTCCACGCCCTGCCACACACGCGCACGCTGGAGGTGATGCGGAAGTACCGACGCGGTTCAGACGTGGCCTAACGGCCCTGGTCCTCCGCCTCTGGCCTGCCACTGTGTCCCGCCGCCAGCAGACGCAGCCACTGGCCCAGAATCGGCTCCAGGCGGTAGCGCTCGGCACCAGCATAGGCCCGCTCACTCCACTCCTGCCGCAATTCTGGCTGCGACATCAGTGACTGCAGGGCCGAGGCGAAGGCAGAGACGTCCTGTGCCGGCATCAGCGCGCCGCCCCCCGCCGCCAGCAGCTCCGCCGGCCCAGTGAGGCAGTCGAAGGCCACCGCCGGGACGCCGTGCGCCTGCGTTTCCATCAGGACCAGGGGCAGTCCCTCGTGACGGGAGCTGAGGGCGTAGATCCCCGCAGTGCGGTACACCGCCGCAACATCAGAGGTGGGGGCGAACAGTTCCCAGCGGCGCAACCCGAGTTCCTCGGCCAGATCGCGCAGAGCCTGCTCCTCCGGTCCCTGGCCGTAAATCTGGAGCCGCCATTCGGGGCAATCCGCCTCAATCTCGGCCCAGGCGCGCAGCAGCAGATCGAACCCCTTCTGGGGGTCCAGACGCCCCACGCCCAGCACCACCCGGCTTTGCGGCGAGTGCGGATTGACCGCAGGACGGTCCACCGTCAGCGGGTTGGGGATGGCCGTGATGGAGGCGAGAGCCTGGGGAAAGGCTGCGCGCCACCAATCCCGGTCCTGCCGGGTCAGAGTCACCACCCGGTGGCCCAGATGGGCGGCAATCACGCGAGCTAGTCGGCGGGAACGCATGTTCAGGTCGGTGCGGAAATTGAAGTGCTCCCAGGCCACCCGGAGCATCGGCAGGTCCAGAAGGGCGGGGAAAACGAATCCGGCCAGAAAAGTGTCCACCGTGATCAGCACGTCCGGACGCCGCCGCTGCAGTTCCTTTCGCACGGCGCGTACCAGCGGGACGGTCTGTGCCCTCATCCGCAGGGTGCCCTCGGGCAACCCCAGCGAGGTCAGGATCACCGCCTCCGGCAACTCGAAAGCGGAAGTCTCGCCCCGCAGAGCCACAATTTGCACGTCCAGACCCAGCGCCGCGAGGCCACCCGCCACGGTTGCCGTGACCCGCTCCATCCCGGCCCGAGCCCTCATCGACTCGATCAGAAAGGTGACCTTGACAGCGGACCGCCGTCCCCCGTCCGGTGGTGGCCCCGCGCGAGAATCCGGGGCTGTGCCGCCGTCCTCAATCACGTTGCCCAACCGGACGGGGGCGCGTCGGGTGTTGAGCCAGCGCCGCAGCCTGCGCCGCAGAGGGGCAGGCACAGCCCAGTGTTTCAAGAAGCTGGCCAGCTCGGAGGGTCCAGGACGCGTGGCCAGCAGCGCAAGGCCCAGAACCGGCAGGCCAGTAGGGTCACCCGCCCGTACGGCGCGGGGCACGACCTGCGCCAGCAGAAATCCGGCGTAAGCCCGGTCCGACAGCCGCCCAGCCCGGCGGTGCCCTTGCGCCCACTCCAGCATGGGCCGCCACGACGACACCCCACTCCCCGTGGACCGATCCTCGTCCCGGTAATAGATGGCCAGCGTCGAGGCGTCTTCGGGGGGAAGCTGCTCGAAACCGACGCCTGGCGTTTCCTCGACGCGCAGCAGCCAGTCCCAGTCCTCGTTGTTGCGCAGGTGCGTGGGCCAGGGCACACGCAGGGCCAGAGCGCGGGGGGCCAGCACCAGAATGCCGAACACTGCGCTCCCCGGTGGGCGGGCCGAGCGGCGAACGAACATGTAGTCCCCCAGGGATTCATCCGCCGCTTTGGGGCGTGTGGGATACAGCTGATCACCGTAAGGTGTGCGCTCAATGTATCCGCTCAGAACGACTGGCAGCGGATGAACCGAGCGTTGCGCCACTTGCATCTGCCGGGTCAGCTTGTCGGGACGCCACACGTCATCGTCGTCCAGAAAGGCGATCCACTCGCCCCGCGCGTGTTGCACGCCGTAATTGCGGGCCGCCGAGGGCCCCTGGTTGCGCGGCAGGGTCAGTGGGCGCAGCCGGGGATCGTCGATGGCGGCCAGCGCCGCCGACGTCTCGACATCGGGACCGTCCATGACCACCAGCACTTCCAGATTGGGATAACGCTGTGCCAGCGCGCTCCTGAGCCCCCGGCGCAGCAACAGTTCGGGGCGGCGGTAGGTGGGAATCACCACGCTGATCAGCGGCGCGGTCTCTTCATGCGGGGCAATGTCGTGGGAAAGAGCATTTTTCAAGGTGACCTCAACTTGGCCAGGGAAAGGGGCGGCCTCAAGCATTGTCGCCCTGATCGTCTCCAATCCAATCTAGGACAGGCCGTACACTTCCCGAAGCGACTTTGATGACCCAATTAAGGGAACGATTAAACATAACTGTGCAATGGGTCCAGGCGATTCAGAATGCTAGCGGGCAGACCTGACCCTATCCGCTTCCTGATCTATGCCAGAAAATTCTCCCCTATACGGCGCTCACTTCGTCCCTATCGCAGGCAACGCTGTCCACGACAGAGGACCGCACCAGACGCGCTAGCCTGCCCGGCATGACCGCCCCGCTGCCGCCGGACGCTGCGCTGCCTGCCCGCACTGAACGCGGCCCTGTCAGAACGCGCGCGCCGCTGCCCGATGTGCTGCGGGGACTGGCCCTGCTGGGAATTCTGGTGGTGAACGCGCAGGATTTCGCAGGATTTCGCGAGTGGACCCAGACCGGGCTGGACCGCGCCGTGCAGGTGTTGACCGACGTGCTGGCCAATGGGCGGTTCATCAGCATCTTCGCCATGCTGTTCGGCTGGGGTGCGGCGGGACTGCTGCAAAAGCAGGGGCTGGGCGTGTTCGCGCGGCGGCATCTGGTCCTGCTGGCGGTGGGCTCCCTGCATTTCATGCTGGTGTGGCACGGCGACATCATCTCGCTGTATGCAGTCCTGGCTTTCGGGCTGCTGGCGACGGCCCGGATGACGGCCCGTGGTCTGCTGACGCTGGCCGCAGTGCTGGGCGCGTGGTGGCTGGGCCTGGGCCTACTGGAGGGTTTCGCCGCGCGGGCACAGGGGCTGGCTGCGCCCAGGTTCACAGGGCTCCCCTCCCTATTTTCCGGCGAAACCTACACGGAGGTGGTCTCAGGGAGGGCCGCCGATTTCCTGAGCGAACTCATCGGGAGCAGCCTCTACAACGGTGCATGGCTGCTGGCCCTGTTCTGTCTTGGCGCGGCGGCGGGCCGCGTGGGCCTGCTGCTGCGTCCCCACGAGCATGTCCGACTGTTGCGCGGGCTGACCATCTGGGGCCTGCTGATCGGCCTGCCGCTGGGCGTGTTGCTGGCATGGTTGAACACACGGGGCGACTACGCCAGCGGATTGATCGCCATCCCCGTGCGCATGGGTGGCGGGCTGGCCTCCGCGCTGGGCTACGTGGGCGTGATCGGCCTGCTGACGGTGCATGATCGTCTGGGACCACTGCGCGTTTTTGCGGCTGGTGGACGCGTCGCCATGAGCAACTACATCACCCAGAGCCTGATCATGACCGCCATCTTTTACCCCTACGCGGGCGCACAGTTCGGACAGTGGGATGCGGCCGCGGCGGTGGGACTGGCGCTGGTCCTGGGCCTGTTGCAACTGCCAGTCAGCGCGTGGTGGCTGCGCCGCTTCGGCACCGGCCCATTGGAGTGGCTGGTGCGGCGGTTGGTGTACTGGAAGTGAGCAGCGTTCAGACATCGGTCAATTCCGTGAAAGGATCATCGAAGGTGAGACCTTCTGCCATCCCCACGCCGCGCTTCCCCATAACTTCCGCTGATCAGCCCTTGTGCTTGCTGGAGTTGCACCATGAAATGAAAATCGCCGGGGCAAGCCACAGTGGCCTATGCACACGATCTGGAGCTGCCCGCCTGCGCCCGTCAGCTCCAGATGAAACGATTTCGAGAACGTGTAGCCAAGCTGGAGCCCGGCGTGCGCCTTCCCAGCGCAGCAAGATGAATCAGCCGAGCCGAAAATCTGGCCGTAGGTGTGGGAAACCGGTGAGAGAGGCGCGGTAGACTGAATGGCATGGACAACCGCACGAATCTCGACGATTACCTCGCGGAGCTGGGCATCAGCGAGGCGGACGAGAGCGTCACACCGCCGCCCGCGCCCGACTCTTCCGGCTCTGCCCCCCCGCTGGAGGCCGCCGCCACAGACCCCAGCGCGGTACTGGACCGTTTTCTGCGCGGTCTTGTCGCACGCATCGATCCCGAGCTGAATGTGACGGTCCGCGAAGTCGACGACGCCCTTGAAGCCGAGATCAGTGGCGAGAACGCGGCCCGTCTGGCCGGGCGCGACGGACGCACCCTGGGAGCCATCGAGATCCTGGCGTACACGGTCCTGTCCAAGCTGGAGGGCCGGGGTGACACGCGCGTACGCGTGGACATTGGCGGTTTCCGCAAACGGCAGGCCGACACCCTGACCAAACTGGCCGAGCGCCTCGCCATCGGGGTCGCCAAGAGCGGTGAACCCCACGAGTTGCAGCCCATGCCCGCGGCCGAGCGCCGCGTGATCCACATTGCCCTCAAGGAGCATCCTGACGTGATGAGCGAATCCGTGGGCGAGGGCGCATCCCGGCGGCTGGTGATTAAACCCCGCCACAGTTAGTCGTAGAGCACAGGTGAAGCGCCTTGCCGCCCCTCTTACGAGGGCAGCAGGCGCTTCGCTTTTCAATCCCTGGGTTTTTAGTCCTGTTTGACCTCGGCCAGCAGCTTGCCCAGCTTTTCAGTGTCGGCGGCAAAGCCCCGGATACCTTCGTAAAGCTTCTCGCCGGCCATGGCATTGGAGGCCAGGCTGTAACGGAACTGGGCCTCGGTGATCATGTCTTCCTTCTCGTGGCCCATCTGCTCGTCCAGCCGGACTTCCAGCTTGCCGTGATCCTCGGCCAGTTCGCCCAGCAACTGGGGGCTGATGGTCAGACGGTCACATCCAGCCAGCGCCTCGACCTGTGCGGCGCTGCGGAACGACGCACCCATAATGATGGTTTCGTAGCCGTGAGACTTGAAGTGGTGGTAGATCTCGCGCACCGACTGGATGCCGGGGTCTTCATCGACGGGATAGTCCTTGGTGCCGGTGGATTTCTTGTACCAGTCGGTAATCCGGCCCACGAAGGGCGAGATCAGATAGGCCCCGGCCTGCGCGCTGGCAATCGCCTGCTCCAGATTGAACAGCAGGGTCATGTTGCAGCGGATGCCCTCTTTTTGCAGGATACGGGCAGCCTCGATGCCTTCCCAGGTGGAGGCCAACTTGATCAGGATGCGGTCCTTACCTACGCCGTTTTCCTCGTACAGGGCCATCAGGTGGCGGGCGCGGGCCAGCAGGGCGTCCTTGTCGAAGGACAGCCGGGCATCCACTTCTGTCGAGACGTTGCCGGGCACGATCTTGGTCAGCTCGGTGCCGACGCGGACAGTCAGCCTGTCGATCACATCGTCAACACTCTCGCCGGATTTCAGGCGGGCGCGGGCCTCTTCCATCAGCGAACCGTAGCCCTCCAGCTGCGCGGCTTTAAGGATCAGCGACGGGTTGGTGGTGCAGTCCTGCGGCTGGTATTTCTTGATGGCCTCGATATCGCCAGTATCTGCGACAACGACGGTCACGGCCTTGAGCTGTTCAAGCTTGTCGGTTCCAACTGCGGTCTGGGTGGGATTCATAACCAACCTCCATAAAGGATGAGTGGACTCAGGTCAGCGCGCCCTGAATGAAACGCGCCATCGTTTGAAGGACGAGGGGAGGAAGGGCGTCGGCGGACGCTGCGCCGTCGCGATGGACACTCTCAACCATACGCTCCAGGCAGACACTGAACGGCTCTCCGGCAGTGGCAGCCTCGCGGTAGGCCTCGCGCGCGGGAATCAGGGTGCCGATCAGGTGCTGGCGGGCCGGGCTGGTGTCGCCCACCGTCTGCACGGCGGCCAGGGCAGCGGTCAGGGCCTCACCAAAGTTCTCGCGGTTCAGGTTCTGGGCGCCCTGAAGTGCCCCCGACATCGCCAGAAAGACATCACCGTAGAGGCCTGCCTCTGGGGGATCAGTATGCTGGATCAACGTCAGGGCCAGATCTTCCAGCGCGCCGTCCACGCCAGGCCGAGAGGTGCGGGCAGCCATGCGCCCACGGGCCTGGGCGAACGCCTGCCCGAGCGCCAGTCCTGGCCGGGCACCCACCTCCTCGACCAGCTCCTGGACCATACCCACAGCGCCCAGGCTGGGGACGCTCTGTTTGGATGTCATGCGGTTCCTCCGTTGACCGGAACATGAAACGGTTCCGGCGCCTTCGTTCTAGGTTAGCGCTGAGGCAATGGGCGGGGCATTTCGGTTCCTTTGTGAATCCAGCCCCGACATCTACAGCCCCCAAACCAGCGCAATGACGGGCGCACCTACCGCCACCACGATGATCTCCAGCGGCAGGCCCACCTTCCAATAGTCGCTGAACTTGTAGCCTCCCGGCCCCATCACCAGCGTGTTGCTCTGGTGTCCGATAGGCGTCAGGAAAGCGCTGCTGGCGGCCAGCGTCACGGCCATCAGGAAGGCGTCGGGATTGGCATCCAGGCCCTGCGCGATGGTCACAGCAATCGGAGCGGTGATCAGGGCGGCGGCGGCGTTGTTAATCACATCGGACAGGGTCATGGTCAGCACCATCACCACCACCAGCACCGCCATCACCGGCCAGTCGGCGGCCACGCCCAGCACGCCCTCGGCGATCAGCTTCGCGCCGCCGGTACTCGATAGCGCCGCCCCCACCGGAATCAGCGTGGCCAGCAGCACCAGGATGGGCCACTCGATGCTCTCGTAGACGTCGCGCAGATTGATCAATCTCAGCAGCAGCATCAGGGTGGCGGCGGCGGTAAAGGACACTGCGACCGGCAGCAGGTTCAACGTGGCGGCGACAATAGCCACCAGGAAGATGCCCCCGGTCAGCAGCATCTTGCGGGTCTGTCCGGCGGGCACCATGTCCAGTGGACGCTCGCGCAGCGGCAGGCATCCCAGAGTGTTCATGGCTTCTTCAATGGAATTATGCGGCCCGTGCATCAGCAGCACGTCCCCGGCCTTGAAGCGGGCATTGACCAGACGCTCGCGCAGGCGCTGGCCCTGACGCGACACCGCGATCAGGTTGATGTTGAAACGCTGGCGCAGGTTCAGGCTCACGGCACTCTGGCCCACAATGGGCGACAGCGCCGTGACCACCACTTCGGCCAGCCGCACGTCGTCGGAGGCCAGCTGTTCGGGGGTGATCTTCTCGTTGCCCACCAGTGTCAGCTGCCCGTCTTCGACCAGTTCGGTCAGTCTGGCCGCATTGGCCTCGACGATCAGCACATCCTCCGGCTGCAATACGGTAAACGGCGTGGGAAAGGGCCGTTGCGATTCGCCGCGCACCAGGGAGACCACCTGTACGCCCTCCACCTTGCCCAGATCCATCACGCGCTGTCCGGCCAGGGCACTGCCCGCGGGTAGCCGCACCTCGGTCATGTAATCGGCCATGCGGTACAGGTCTGCACGGTTCTCGCCAGACACCCGCTGGGGCAGCAGCCGCCAGCCGAAGACCACCAGATACGCGACGCCCGCCACCGCCACTGCCCCGCCCACCGCCGTAAAGCTGAACATCCCGTAGGGCTCACCCAGCAGGTCACGGCGAAGGTTGGAGATGATCAGGTTGGGTGGGGTGCCGATCAGGGTGGTCATGCCGCCCAGCAGCGAGGCAAAGGCCAGCGGCATCAGCAAGGAGCTGGCCGAACGGCCTGCGCGGTTGGCCAGGGTAATGGCCACCGGTAACATGATGGCCAGCGCGCCCACGTTGTTCATAAAAGAGCTGAGCACGGCCACTACGACGCACATCACTAGAATCTGCGCGGTCATGCCATTCCCCACCCGGCTCAGGCCGCGCACCAGCACGTTGACCAGCCCGGTCTTTTGCAAGGCCTGACTGATCACCAGCACGGCAGCCACCGTGATCACGGCAGGCTCGGAAAAGCCACGGAAGGCCTCGTTGCCCTTGACCACGCCGGTCAGGGTCAGCGCCAGCAGCGCCAGCATGCCCACCACGTCATAGCGCCACTTGCCCCATACGAACAGCACCAGCGCACCGATCAGCGTGGCAAAGACCAGCAGTTGCGGGGTGGTCAAGGGCGGAACCAGGGAGAGAAGATGGGGCGGGGTATAGAACCTCGGCAGAGGGAAGGAGTGGGCATGGGCTGCGCGCATTTTAGGGAGAGGCCGGGCAGAACCGTATTTGCACGCCGTTCATGTCACGAAGGCCGCCAGATTGCCCCAATGTCCCTGCACCTGGTCAGCCACGGCGGCACAAGCCATGAGAGCAGTGCGCGGCTGAGTGGACTGGGACGAGGGCAATTTGCGCCTGATTCCTCAATTGGGCTCTGCGCTGCTTAGCCAGAGAAACAGAGAAAACCTCTACATCCCGGCGGCGTCTTGAGAGACGCGTTACAACAGGCGTATGACGACCGAGAAAGCAGGCATGAGGCCGACACGCTGGATGCCGAGATACAGAGCAAGTTTGCCAGGGGCGACTTGCGCAACGACAACGTGTTCGAAGACAGTCAGGCTGCCGTGGCTCTGAACACGCTGCTAGACCTGTTCTTTCCTTTTGAGATGCTCAAGGTCACTGAGGGCTACAGGGTCATGGAACTCTTCCAGATAGAGGCGTCACGCCTACTGGATGTGTTGCACAGCGTGACCTCGTAGGCAAAAGTGCAGCTATGTAACGCTGAGCGGCGTGGCGGACGCGGGATCAAGGACTGACGCTGCTTCCCCACGACTTTCCGTCGGGCGCCGAGGTGATGGGTGTGGGCGCATAGACCCTAGCTATCACTACCTGCCGCTGACAGCCACTCAAAATCAATGCAGCCCACGCCGCCGGAACAGCTTGCGGTGATACATACGCTGATCGCTGAGCCTCAGCAGATCACCAGCGGTCTGGGCGTCCTGCGGGTACTGGGCATGCCCCATGCTGGCAGTGGCGTCCTCGAAGCCCTGGCGCCGCATCTGGCCATGGACCTGATCCAACAGGTCTTGCAGCGCGCCCTCGTCGAGCGGATTGGCGGTCACAACGGCGAACTCGTCACCGCCAATCCGGTAGGCCAGCCCAACATCGCCCAGCACCTCCGTCAGCGCCTGCGCGAAACCCTGGAGGAAGAGGTCCCCCTGCGCGTGCCCGTGCGCGTCGTTCACCCCTTTCAGTCCGTCGAGATCAAAGGAGATCACGGTAAATGGGCTGTGGTTCCCGGCGGCCTGCTTGAGGGTCCGTTCCAGCACTTGCTCCAGCGCGCGGCGATTGCCCAGTCCGGTCAGGCTGTCCGTCAGGGCCAGCCGCTCAGCCACCGCACGGGCCTGCTCCAGTTCACGGGTACGCTCGACCAGCAGTTGCTCGAAAACCGTCAGGACGTGGCTCGCATCCTCCTGTTCCAGCGGCAGAGGCTCCTCTCCCCAGTCGCTGTCGTGGCTGTCGGGTTGTGTCAGGACCGCCACGGCAGTGTCCACCAGCTCGGGATCGAAGTGGCTCCCGGTCAGCTTGCGGATCTCGTCCAGCGCCTCCTGGGGGCTCCAGGCCGCTTTGTAGGGCCGCGCGTGAGTCAACGCGTCGAATACGTCGGCCAGCGCCACGATCCGGCCAGACAGCGGAATCTCGCTGGCCCGCAGCCCGCGCGGGTAGCCGCTTCCGTCCCAACGTTCGTGGTGCGTCAGCGCTATTTCCTCGGCCAGACGCAGCAGTTCCGAGCGTCCGCCTGACAGGATGCGTGCCCCGATCAGGGTATGGGTCTGCATCTGCCGGAACTCGGCACTTTCGAGTTTGCCCGACTTGAGCAGCACACTGTCGGGAATACCGATCTTGCCCACGTCGTGCAATCTCGCCGCAATGCCCAGCACGTTGGCCTGACCCTCCGGCCAGCCCAGCGCCCGCGCGATCCGTGCCGAGGTGCGCCCTACCCGCCGGGTGTGTTCCCCGGTGGTGTCGTCACGGTACTCGGCGGCCATGGCCAGGCGCGTAACCACCTCCTGCTGCGCGCGGGCCAGTTCTGCCGTTCGCACGCGCACCTGCTCCTCGGCGCGCTGACGTCCCTCCTGCTCCACGTCTGTGCGGACACGGTAGATCTCGGCGTCGTGGCGGGCACGCTCGACCTCGAACTGGATACTCAGGTTACGGGTCTGGCGGTCGCGCTCGGCATTGAACAGTTCGCGCTCGATACGGGTCAGCTCGCGGCTGTGGGCCAGCGCCCGCCCCAGATCGCCGCATCTCTCGGAATATTCGGCCAGCGCCTCGTGGGCCTCGGCCTGCTCCTTGACCGACTGGATACTGACGGCCAGTTCCAGGCCCGCCTCCAGTTGTTGCCGGGCCGCGTCCAGTTCGCCCTGACGCAGGTGTAGCCGCCCCAGTTGCAGGCGGGCCTCCAGTTCACCCTGCTTTGACCCGATTTCCAGCGCAATCGCCAGCGCCTCACGAATGGTCTGCAAGGCCAGTACGGGTTCCTCAGTCTGCCCGTACAGGTTGCCCAGACTATCCAGCGCACTCAACTCGCCCACCTGATACTTCAGTTCGCGGCTGAGACTCAGGGCCAGTTGTAGATACTCGCGCGCGCGGTCAAACTGGCGTGTGTCCAGGTAGAAGCCACCAAGGTTGAGGCTCGCTAGAGCCTCAAGACGTTGGTTGCCCGTGGCGCTGGCTGCCTGATACGCCGTCAGCATTACCTCAATCGCTAACCCAGCATCCCCGCTCATGCTATGGACGTGTGCCAGATTGTGCAAAATAGGCATTTCCGTTTTTGGATCCGCTGCCTGTGTTTTGTAGAGGCTGTATGCACGCGTCAGGCTTTTGATTGCCTCGCCGTACTGACCAAAGCGCATCTGAAGGCTGCCAATATTGGTCAGGCAGTGGACCTGTCCAGTGACATTTCCGCCGCTCTCGTGGAGCTGCAACGCCTGATGGGTGAGCTGCAATGCTTCCGCAGCGCGCCCTTGATGATTGTGGACAGCGGCTAGATGGTTGAGTGCTGTCGCCTGAATTGCTGCGGCTTCCGGCACGGGCTTAGCCAACTCTAACGCGCGCTCCAGGGCTATGGCGGCGTCATCAAACTGTTCAAGGTCAATCAGCGCTTTCCCGACCAGTCCACGCGCCTCGGCTTCCGATACAGGTTGGCGCAGTTGTTTAAAGAGGTCTGCGGCGCGGCGGAATGCAGCTAAGGCCTCGGTCTGCTGTCCACTCGCTTGAAGCGCCCGGCCCAGCAAGACGTGGCTTTCGGCGGCCTCACTGCAATCAAGCTTGCCAATCAGATCGCAGCAAGTCCGCGCCATTGCCAGTGCCTGTGCTGGATCCACACCCAGCAATTCAGGAATGGCACGTTGCAGCGCCTGAAGCTGGGTCTGGGGTGGCCCAGGTCTGGGTGCGGAAGAGGATTGGGGGCCAACAGTCATTGGTTAACAGCCCTCAATAGGTGCTGGCATGACTGAGGAACTCCACCAGGTCCAGACGGCCCTTTTCCCCCAGCTTGTCCTTGAATGGTTTGTTGCCGCTGATATTGTAGATATCCGTTGCTCGGTCAGCCAGTTCTTTGGCGAGATCCTTGGTGGGCGCCTGCTGTCCCAGCGCCAGCGCCAGGCCGCCACTGACCATGGGGGCGGCCATGGACGTGCCACTCCAAGCGGCCATGAGCCCTCCTGGAGCCGGAGCATACACCTGCTCACCCGGAGCCATCACTTTCAATTCAGTCGCGTAATTCGAGAAGTTGGACTTGACGTCATTCAGATCAACGCTGCCCACGCTCAGGCTATAAGCCCCACTGCCCTTGGCATCGGCGTCTGCCGCTGGATAGGTGATCTTACTCAGATTGCTGTTGCCTGCCGACGATACCACCAGCACCTTTCTCTCGGTGACCTTCTTGATGGCGTCCTGCACGACCTTGGAGCTTTCTTCGCTGCCCAGGCTCAGGTTGATCACGCCGGCGCCGTGGTCGGCGGCCCAGACAATGGCCTTGGCCACCATTACCACGTCGCCGGAACCATCTGAGCCCAGAACGCGCAGCGGCATGATCTTCGCGCCGGGAGCCACCTGCAAGACGATGCCCGCCACGTTGGTCCCGTGGCCGTAGCCGCCGACGCCGAAGATGCCCTCGTCTTGTGGCATCGTGTCCCCAGCGTAAAAGTCATACCAAGTGGACGGATCGGAAAGGGAGCCGCCGAAAGCAGGATGCTGAAGGTCGAGACCAGTGTCAATGACGGCCACAGTCACGCCCGCGCCCAAATTGGGGGCCATACGCTGCGCTTCTTCCAACCGAATTTTTTTCCACAGCGCAGTGTTCTCTGGAAGCTGAGTGAACTGTCCGCCTGCCCAAATACTGACCTTGCCACCTGCCCAGATGCTGACCTTGCCGCCCGCCCAGATACTGACCTTGCCGCCCATTGTGGCAGTCAGAGTGCCGCCGCCACTGAAGACATCCTTGTTCGGCTCAATGTACATCGTCCGTCCGCGCAGGGCGTGCAGGTTCTGGGTATCCACCTGTGAATTCAGGCCTATCATGGCCGTGCAGTTGATTTCATCGGCAGCCTCGCATCCAACTTCGTTCCAGCTCAGCACGGAACCTCCTACCGCCTTGGCCAGGCGCTTCGGCGTATCCCCCGCCTCAAGAGGAACCAGGGCGACGCGGGCAAAACGTTCCTGGGCCGCAGGAGTAGTGGAAGTGACTGTGTTGGAGCACGCGGATAGGAGACCAAGCGTCAACAGGCTGAGGGCGGCTATCTTGTTGGTCATGGTATTGCTCCTTGAATGTGGGCTACAGGACGGGCTCTAGTCTTTTGATCTTGCCGGAGGCCCTCTTACAGAGACCTCACCGGATTCGAGAGAAATCTCATAAAGTCGCCTTCTTAGCGTGGGGACGCCAAAAGCCATTTAGGCCTCTGCCACGTTTGGCAGACATTAAACTTCCTTCACTTTGGTTGGACCGTCACGAAGTGAGCCCCCAGTACACGACAACCAGGAAACGGGCGCCAGAATTCCCCTTCGGCAAAGACCTACATAAGCAATAATCAACTTGCCTGCTCCAACTCGAGGAGCGGAACAGGCACCTATGCCTTTAGGGGGTAACTACTTAAGCGGACCTCGTAGTGATTCCGACCTCCTCGTAGACTCAATTGGCAGAATAAGAAAGAGTCTTAAAATAGAAATTGGTTGGGCCACGGAATTGTCCGGTGCGAAATCATGTTGTCGCATTGTCGGGCCACCACAAATCGACTACGCTATTGGCCTCTGTTTCATGATCTTGACCCTCTACAGATCAGACGACAAACAGGTCAGAGGCCATTCTGGGATTCAGAATGGCCTCCGGCTCTTGCACCCTGCTCAGCAGGAACAGTGGGTTTGAAAGTTTATTTGCTGGCTGGCAACGTGACCACGTCCGGGAAGGACGCGGTGTTCAGACGGGCGACCTGGGAGTCCAGGTACTTCTGAGCGGCCTCGCTCGCCAGTTGCTGACGGATCAGCGGAGCGGCTTCGGCCAGCGGAGTCACGCCCGCATCGGTGCGCTTGGTCACCACCAGAACGTGGTAGCCGAACTGCGACTGCACGGTCTGAACCTGGCCCACCGGCCCGGTAAAGCTGGCCTTGTCGAAGGTTTCAACCATCTGCCCAGGACCAAAGCAGCCCAGGTCACCGCCCTGCGGGGCGCTACCGGGGTCCTGGCTCTTCTCGGCAGCAATCTTGGCAAAGTCCGCGCCACCTGCCAGATCCGCCACAATCGCCTTGGCCTCGGCCTCAGTGGGGACCAGAACGTGTTTGACGCAGGCCTCGGCCTCGCGGGTCAGCTTGTCGCGGTTGAGCTGGTAGTACCCGGCCACCACGGCGTCGCCGAATTTGAAGCGCTCCTGCAGACTTTCCAGATATGCGTTGACCAGCGCCTGGCGCCCCAGCTCGGCCCGCAGGTCTTCAGGGGTGCTGTAGCCGGTGGCCGCCAGCGCCTCGGCAAATGCCTCGTCGGTCTCAAAGTTGCCGCGCGCATCCTCAAACTGCTTGTCCACGGTGGCCTGATCCACCTTGGCACGCGACTGGGCCAGCTGGGTCACGGCGCGGTCACGCAGGAACTGCTTGAGGTACTCGGGGCGGGCCTCGGCGAATTCGGTCAGGTAGGAGTCCTCGAAGGGAATGCCCTGGGCATTCACCACGCGGGCAGCGGCGATGCGGAACGCTCTGTCGAAATCGGCCAGCGTGAAGGTCTGATCGCCCACCTTCGCTACAACTGCCGCCGGGTCACCCGTGCTGACCGGCGCTGCGGGCGTGGCCGGCGTTCCGGGGGCTGGAGTGGTGGGCGCTGGGGCCGTCGGCGCGGGTGCAGTGGGAGCAGGGGCCGGAGCCGGCGCAGGAGGAGCAGTCTGGGCCAGAGCGACGCCGCCGAGCAGCGCCAGGGTCAGCAGGATTTTCTTCATGCCTGGCAGTCTAGCCCGCACGGCGATGAGGGATGGTGGCAAAGGGCAAAGGCACGGGATGGCTGGCCCTTCCGCCGGACGCTCAGGTGCCTGTTGAGGTCTCCCCTGCTACAATCCGCCCCGTGCGCCTGAAGCTCCTGGAAACCACCGATCCGCGCGTTTACGACGACGCTGTGCGGAACATGCCGATCACCAGCGCCCTGCAGGGCTGGGGCTACGGCGAGGCGCGGCGGGTGCTGGGCCAAACCCCCCTGCGCTCCCTGATCGTGGACGAGGCCGGACGCACGGTGGGCGCTTTGCAACTGCTCCGCAAGCGGCTGGTGCCGGGGTTCAGCACGCTGTACGCGCCGCGCGGCCCGGCCCTGGAAAGCCTGGAGTTGCTGCCGGCCGTGGCCGACGCCGTGAAGGCAATCGCTAAACCGGGCGACGCCCTTCTCAAGATCGAGCCGCCCGTGCCGCTGCCCGCCGACGACAGCACCGAGATCCCAGACGCCTACGGCCCCTTCCGCCGCGCCGAATCCGAGCAGCCCGAACACACCATCCTGGCAGATCTGTCACACAGTGAAGACGTGCTGTTCGCCGGTCTGCATAGCATGGCCCGCCGCAACGTTCGCACCGCACAGAAACTGGGCGTGGTGGCAGGCCGCGACGACGATTTCGATGCTTTCTGGGACATCTTCACCGCCACCAACGAGCGGGCCCGGCTGGGCGCCTATCCGCGCGCGTACTACGAGACCCTGTTGCGCGAGGGCAATGCCCACGGCGGCGAAGCGTACATCGTGCTGTCGCGCCATAGGGGAAAGGCGCTGGCGGGGGGCTTTTTTCTGGGCATGGGCGCGGGCACCTATTACCTGTTCGGTGGCAGCGTCCGAGATGACCGCGTGAATGACGCGGGTCAGCCCCTGAAAGACAGCAAGGCCCCTGACGCCTTCTACTGGAACGCCATGCTGGACGCCAAAGCGCGCGGGTACACGCTGTTCGACTTCTGGGGCATCCCCCGCAAGCTCGATGAGGAAAAGCACTCGTTCGGTGTCTTCAAGATGAAGCTGAAATTTAGCGAGCAGCGCGCGTGGTATCCGGCTTACGACTTGCCGCTCAACGCCGCTGCCCCCGCCATCGTCAAGGCACTGCGCTGGCGCAAGACCCAGAACAACAAGCGCAAGCGCGGGAGTGCGGAGGACGTGTTGTAGAGCGTCCCAGCACGCCTCAATTGAGGGGCCGCAAGTTCGTTCATCAATCTGGCTCCTAGGTCAAGCCAGTCAGTTCATTAACTTCATGTCTCTAGGAACGGCACCCAGCAACACGTCCAGACGGTCCAGGAGGCTGGGCGCGCGCAGGGCCTCCTCACGGCCCTGACCGCTAAAACCGGGCAGCAGGCTGGCGGCGAAGCTCGCCAGCAGCATGGGGTCTTGCGGGGCATTGGCGCGAATCAGCTCGGCATCGGCAGGGCGCAGACGCAACAGATCGCTCAACAGCTTGCGGGCGCTAGCCTGCACGACGGCTTCCTGAGCGGGTGGGGCATCCTCCAGCGGCCACAGCTTCACCTCAGCGCTCAGGTAGGGCTGGCTGAAGTCGAAGGACTGCACCGTGAAGCGTTCGCCGCCCACCACCACAATGGTGCTGGTGCCGTCCTCGTGCGTCTCGGCCTGCTGCAGATGCGCCAGCGTGCCCACCTTCGAAACCCGCTCGTGAAAGGGCATGGATACGTTCTCGGACAGTTCCAGGATCTGCACGATGCCGAACGGTTCGCCGCTGGCCTGCGTATCCGCGAGCAGCGCGCGGTAACGCGGCTCGAAGACATACAGGGGAAGCACCACACCTGGAAACAACACCAGATTGGGCAGGGGAAACAGGGGGACGGTCATCTGGCCCTCATGGTGCGCCCGTTGGGAAGATGCGACTTGAGCGCAACCCACAATAAGAACGTGTCAAACGCCTGAATTTCATTCGGATTGGCTGCCATCAATCCGAATTTTTTTGCGTTTCACCCGCTTGGCCGGCGGGGGTGGCGGCGCGTCCCAGGCCTGGAGCTGCTCCGCCGTCACGCCCAGGTTCAGTAGGGCTGCGCTGTCCTGTGGCGTCAGTCCGGCCCCCATCAACAGATCGGGGCGCCGCGCCAGGGTCCGCCGCAGCGCCTGCTCGCGTCGCCAGGCCGCCACTGCGCCGTGGTTGCCGCCACGCAAGACCTCCGGCACGCGCTGACCACGCCATTCAGGCGGGCGGGTGTATTCAGGGTAGTCCAGCAGGCCGCTGCTGAAGCTGTCGGCACGGTGCGATTCGGGGTCACCGATCACGCCGGGCCGCAGCCGGGCCACCGCTTCCAGCACGCAGGCCGCCGCCGCCTCGCCGCCCATCATGACGAAGTCCCCGATGCTCAGCTCCCGCGTGACCAGATGCTCGGTGCGGGCGTCGAAGCCCTCGTAGCGCCCACACAGGAAGACCAGATGGTTCTTCTGCGCCAGTTCCTCGGCCACGGTCTGCGTGAACGGCTGTCCCGCCGGGGTCAGGAGGATCACCTCATCGGCTGGCGGGAGACTCATTAGCGCCCGCTCGGCCACGTCCACCCGGATCACCATGCCCGCGCCGCCGCCGTAAGGCGTGTCATCAACCTTGAGATGTTTATTGTCCGAGAAGTCACGCAACTGCACCAGATTCACGTCCAGCAGCCCACGTTCCCGCGCCTTGCCGATGATGGCCTCGCCCGCGAAGGGGGCCAGCAGTTCGGGAAACAGCGTCAGAAAGGAAAACGTCAACATGGGGAGGGGCTCAAGTGTCGTCCTGCTCCACTTCGGCGTCATTGTCTGACTCGTCCGGCTCGCCCAGCAGGCCCTCCGGTGCGTCGGCGGTCAGGGACAGGCTTTGTGGGCGCTGTTTGGCATTCAGATTCACGGTGACATACGGCGCTTGCAGCGGAATCAGCGCCTCTCCACCCTCGTGGGTGACCACCAGCAGGTCCTGATGCCCGGCGTCCAGCACATCCCTGACTGTCCCCAGTTCCGTCCCCTCCGCGTCGCTGAGGCTCAGCCCGCGCAGCTCGTGGAAATAATACACACCCTCTTCTGGGGCGGGCAGTTCGTCGTCAGCGGCGTAGACATTCAGGCCGCGCAGCGCCTCGGCCCCCTCGCGGGAGGACAGGCCCGCCAATTGCAGTGCCACGCCGGGCGCGAGCGGCGTGGTCCGCATCACCCTGAGCCAGCCCCGTCCCTCGACGTACACGCGCCGCAGAGCCTTGAACTGTGCCGCGTCCCCCAGCACATACACTTTGACGCCGCCCTGAACACCATGCGGTCCCAGGAAATGGCCCAGGCGGGTGATCTCGGTGCCCGCCGCGCTTGTATCGGTCATGCTCAACCCTTGCGTGGGGCGTCCAGGTCGACGTTCACGCGCTCGCGGGGGTCGCTGGCAGCGCGCACCAGCGTGCGGATGGCCTGAATCACGCGGCCCTGCCGTCCGATCAATCGACCCTCCTCACCGGGGGCGACGCGCACCATCACGGTTGGCCCCCGCTTGGACACGCGCACCAGCGACGGCTGATCCACCACGCTTTGCGCCAGGAACAGGGTCAGTTCAGTCGGATCGCTCTTCATGGTGTGCATTCTAGAGGGAGCGGCGTGACCGAAGGCTGACAAACGGAACCAAAACGAAAAAAGGCTCCCGCAGGAGCCTCTGTTCAAGCTTGGACGGTTCAGGAGAACTTGACGCCCTGCGACTTCAGCAGACGGCGGGCGGTGTCGGTGGGCTGAGCGCCGACGCCGATCCAGTGCTGGGCGCGTTCGGTGTTGACCTTCAGGTAGTTCTCGGAGGTCTTACGGGGATCATAGTGACCCAGGTTCTCGATGTAACCGCCGTCGCGGGCGCGGCGGCTGTCAGTCACGACGATACGGTAGTGGGGGTTGTGGGTGGAACCGAAACGGGACAGGCGAATCTTGACCATGATGGAAAACCTCTGATGTGATCTGTGGTTTGAAGGTGTTGCACCCGCAAGGATGGCGGGGATCATACGGGCCGACAGCAGCCAACCGGGCCGCGCACCGAAGCAGAGTATCAAAGCCGGGAATGAGAAGGCAAGAGGCGCGGTGCCGCATTCGACTGCCAGTCCCCTGAAGCTGCCGTAAAGGCCTGGTCAAGGGGCCTCAAGCTGAATCGGGATCAGAAAGGTCCTCCTCACTCCAAGATAAAGGGGGAGACCTTATACCCCAGTTTCCTTGCACACCCTCCAAGATACTGAAAGGCACTCTACTTCCACCTAGTTAGGCCGTACCCAGGGCGAATATGGCAACGCTGGGTAATTGTAGGCCGTTGTTGAAAAATCTTATCTGGATGATTGAGACCTGTGATCCCCGTGCGACTGCGTCAAGCGGCGGGTATACACCCAGTTGGAGGGGTCCCGCGCCCTCCCCCGCCGGGACAGAGAGTTATGAAATGCCTTCACGCCGCCAAAACTGTTGGTGCCCCCATGAATGACACACCGCTGAATGACCCCTCCTCCAAGCCCGGCGAACTGCTCGCCCTGCTGGCCACCCAGGTGGGAAAACCAGGGTCTTTGCCCGTCTACCTCCAGCTGCGACAGGCACTGGCGCAGGCCATTCAGGATGGGCGGCTCCGTCCTGGCGATTCGTTGCCTGCCGTGCGCGCGTTGGCCTCAGCGCTGGCACTGGCTCCCAACACAGTTGCCAAGACCTATGCCCTGCTGCAAGACGATGGCCTGACTGAAAACCGCGCCGGGGCAGGCACGCGGGTACGGGCCGACAGCGCGGCCGGACAGCAGAGCGGCCTCCTTGAGCTGCGGCGGTGCCTGCAAGAGTTGAAAGCTGCTGGAGTGCGGCCCGATGAGCTGCGGGCTCTCGTCGATGAGGTGCTGGCGGGTTAACCGTCTATAAGTGTACGTGGTACACAATCAGCGGGCACGCTAGGATGGGAACCATGACGCAAGCCACCGAAGGAAATCTCGAACAGCTCAGCATCAACACCATCCGCACGCTGTCCATTGACGGCGTGCAGGCCGCCAACAGCGGGCATCCTGGCGCGCCGCTGGGAATGGCCCCGATGGGCTACGTGATCTGGCAGGATTTCCTGCGCCACAATCCCGGCAACCCCCACTGGCCCGGCCGTGACCGTTTTGTGCTGTCAGCGGGCCACGCCAGCATGCTGATCTACAGCCTCCTGCACCTGACGGGCTACGACATGCCGTTGCAGGAGCTGAAAAACTTCCGGCAGTGGAACAGCAAGACGCCGGGCCACCCGGAGTTCTTCCACACGCCGGGGCTGGACGCCACCACCGGGCCGCTGGGGCAGGGCGCGGCGATGACCGTGGGCATGGCGATGGCCGAGCGTCACCTGGCCGCGCAGTACAACCGCGACGGCTTCCCCATCTTCGACAACTACACCTACAGCATCATGGGCGACGGCGACCTGCAGGAAGGCGTCAATCACGAGTCCGCCGCCCTTGCCGGACACCTCAAGCTGGGCAAGCTGATCTGGTTCCATGATGACAACCGCGTTCAGCTGGACACCGCCACCGAGAAGGCCGAGTCTGAGGACACCGCCGAACGCTACCGCGCCTACGGTTGGGAAGTGCTGAAGGTGGAGGACGGCAACAACCTCGAGGAAATCCGCGCGGCGATCATCAACGCCCGCAACAACACCTCGCAGCCCACCCTCATTCAGGTGAGGACCATCATCGGTTTCGGCAGCCCACGCGCCGGGACGAGCAAGGCCCACGGCGAGGCGCTGGGCGCGGAGGGTGTGGCCGCGACGAAAGCTGCGCTGAACTGGGACTACCCACCCTTCACCGTCCCAGACGGGGTGGCCGGACATATGGATGCCCGGGAGCGCGGCGCAAAACAGGAGCAGGCATGGCAGGAGATGATGGACGGCTACCGCGCCGCTCATCCGGACCTTGGCAAAGAGGTGGACGCGCTGCTGGCCCGCGATTTGCCCGCCAACCTGGAAGACAGCCTGCCCAGATATGAAGTGGGCGGCAAGGCGATGGCGACGCGCAATGCCAGCGGCGAGGCGATCAACGCGCTGGCTGCCGTGGTGCCGGGACTGATGGGCGGCAGCGCGGACCTGTCGGGCAGCACCAAGACCACCATCAAGGACGGCGGCGTGCTGAACCATGACCACTATGCGGATCGCAACGTCTACTTCGGCGTACGCGAGTTCGGCATGGCCGCCGCCGCCAACGGCCTGAGTCTGTACGGCGGCGTGCGCCCGCTGGTGGGCACGTTCCTGGTCTTCGCCGATTACCTCAAGCCCGCCTTCCGCCTGAGCGCCATTCAGATGCAGCCGGTGACCTACGTGCTGACCCACGACAGCATCGGGCTGGGCGAGGACGGCCCCACCCACCAGCCGATTGACCAGCTCGCCATGCTGCGCGCCGTGCCGGGCGCCCATGTAATTCGGCCCGCCGACGCCAACGAGACCGCCATTGCCTGGCAGATGGCGCTGGAATACGAGAAAGGCCCTACCGCGCTGGCGCTGTCCCGTCAGGACCTGCGAATCCTGCCTCGCAATCCAGAAGGCGTTAAAAAGGGCGCCTACGTCTTGCAGGATGCCGAGAACCCCGCCGTGATTCTGGTGGCCAGCGGCTCGGAAGTCGGACTCGCGCTGGACGCCGCCGAGGCGCTGGGCCAGCAGGGCACCGCTGCCCGCGTCGTCTCGATGCCATGCATGGAGATCTTCCGCGAACAGGATGGGAGCTACCGCGACAGCGTGCTGACCCCCGGCGTCAAGCGCGTCGCCATCGAGGCCGCCGCCAAATCCCCCTGGTACGAGTGGGTGGGTCTGGAGGGCGCGGTAATCGGCATGGACACCTTCGGGGCCAGCGCACCCGCTGAAATTCTGTTCGAGAAGTTCGGCTTCAGCGTGGAGAACGTGGTCAAGGTGGTCAAGAGCGTCCTCTGAATTTCCTTTCTGAAGATGGCATCCCCCGGCGTGACGCCGGGGGATTTGCTTTTACCGTCCGCGACGACGCATCACCACGCGTTCCAGCCAGGTGATCACGGCGTAGATCAGCACGCCGAAGAGAATCAACAGGGCAATGGCGGCGAACTGGGTGTCCTTGCGGGCGTAGTTGCCCGCCAGCTGGATGGCGAAGCCCAGGCCCTTCTGGTTGGCGTCCACGAACTCCCAGACCACGGCGCCGATCAGGGCCAGGCTGGCAGACAGGCGCAGTCCGCCCAGCATCACGGGTAGCGCGCCAGGCAGTTCCAGCCGCGTCAGCCGTTGCAGGGGCGTGGCCCGCAGGCTCCTGAACAGCTCGTAGAAGGTGCGGTCTACTTCCCGCACGCCAATGATGGTGGACACCATAATCGGATACAGGGCGCTGATGGCCGAGATGGTCACGGCGGGCAGGAAGCCGAAACCCAGCCACGACACCAGTAGCGGCGCGAGAATCACGATGGGTGTGCTCTGCGAGGCGATGATGAATGGACTGAAAAAGCGCTCCAGAGGCCGGATCTTCGCCAGCGGGTAGCCGATCAGCACCCCCAGCAACCCGCCGATCAGCAGGCCAGACAGTGCCGTGCGGGCCGTAACCCAGAAGGCCGCTAGCAGTTCAGGAAAGGTGCCAGTCAATTCGCGCCACACGGCGGCGGGCGTGGGCAGCAAGAAGGGCTGGTTCAGTCGTGCGGCGGCCACCTGCCAGACCAGCAGCCCCAGCGCCATTGCGGCCAGCGGCAGCAGACCCGACAGGCTCAGGCGCTCGCGCACTGGCGTTCGCAGACGGGTACTGTCCCCCGTTCCCAGCACTCCGCGCAGATGTGCTTCCAAGCCGTCGGTGTAGGCGCTGACCCGGCCCTCGCCGCGCGTGTCCAGAATCTCCACGATTCTGCCGTTCCGCAGAACAGCCACCCGGTCCGCCAGCCACACCGCCTCGCGGATGGAATGGGTCACCAGGACGGTGGTGCGCCCGGTTTTCTCGTGCAGGTGGCGCAGCTCGGCATTGAAGCGTTCGCGCACTAGGGCGTCCAGGGCGGCGAAAGGCTCGTCCAGCAGCAGAACATCGCCGCTCTGAGCCAGCGCGCGGGCCAGCGCCACCCGCGCCCGCATCCCGCCGGACAGATGCGCCGGGAAATAGCCCGCGTAGGCGTCCATGCCCACCAGATGCAGCGCTTCTTCGGGGGGCAGGCCACCCCCAGCGCCCAGATCGGCAGGCAGGGTCACATTGCGCAGCGCCGTGCGCCACGGCAGCAGGCGGTAATCCTGAAAGACCAGCGCTGGTGCCGTCCCCACCCGGACCACACCGGACAGCGGCTCCAAGAGCCCGGCGATCACGCGCAGGATCGTGCTCTTGCCGCCGCCACTGGGGCCGATCAGCGCCAGAAACTCCCCCCGGCGCACGTCCATGGTCACGCCGTTCAGGATCAGCTCGCTGCCCAGCCGTACGCTCACGTCCTCCAGCACGATGGGTGCGTCGGCAGGCGGTGCGGGCGGCAGTTCGGTGAAGGGGGCGCTCATGCTTCCAGCGTCTCCTGAAGCTGTGACCCCTGCGGCAGCTTCCGGGGACGGCCCAGGGTATTGACCAGCACCACACCGGCAATCGCCACCACGCCCCCCAGCAGGGTGATGGGCCGGGGCAGTTCGCCCAGCCACACCAGCGCGATCAGGATGGCCAGGACCGGGCTGACGTACAGGAACGACGTGGTGGTGCTGGCCGGAACGCGCGACAGCGCAAAGGTCCAGGTCAGGTAGGACAGTGCAGAGGGAAACACCCCCAGGTAGATCAGCGCCAGATGGGCCGACAGGGGCGCGGCCCGCAACTCCCCCGCGAAACCGGGCAGGAAGACCAGCAGGGGTACAGCTCCCAGCAGCAACGACCACACCGTGAAGTGCAGCGGATTCATACGCCGCAGCAGCGGTTTCTGGAATACGAAATAGATGCTGGTGAACAGCGCTGCCCCCAGGATCAGCAGCGCTCCCTGCGTGAAGCTCAGACCCTGACCGCTGCCCAGCACGATCAGCGTGACGCCGCCCAAGCTGATCAGGGTGCCCAGCCAGCCCAGCGCGTTCAGTCGTTCGCCGCCAAACCGGGTGGCCAGCAACGCCGTGATCACCGGCCCCGCCGCGATGATCAGGCTGGCGGTGCCGGCGGGCACGCTGACCTCGCCATAATTGAGCAGCACGTGGTACAGGGTGATGCCCATGAAGCTCAGGCCGAAGATGCGCGCCAGGTCTGCTGCCGAAGGAACGGGAATTCGGGCGATCACCGCGTACGTCCCCAGCGCTACCGCCGCCACCAGAAAGCGGTACAGCGTCAGGTGACCCGGCGAGAAGGCGTCCAGACCCGCCCGGATCCCCGCGAAAGCTGAGGCCCAGAAGACGAGGGTCACCAGGATGGCCGTCAGCGACAGGGGGTCCAGACCTTCGGGGCGGGCGGACGGGGGAGCGCTCATACGCCCGCCAGCCTAGAGCATGACGCGCCTCTGGAGGGGGTCTTCATCCCCCTTCTGCACCCTCGCTCTGCGGCACCCTTCAGATCAATCCCATCTCAACCCCAGGTCAAGGGCCGCACACCTTCTGCCCGCATAGGTGCGGAAGGATACACCCACTGCACGTTCAGGAGGCCAGCCATATGGGAGAAGGAAAACCCACCAGCACACCCATCGACATGGAGACCCACGAGGGCGGCGCGGCCAGCACCTACGGGGCCAACACCAACCTTGATCCGCAGATGCAGGGCGGCCCGGCCACTGCGTCCGACCGCGCAGCCACCGACGAGATCGAGAAACAGCATGAGGAGCAGGGGACCCCTGCATCTCAGTCCGGGCCCCCCGAATCCTGACCTCTGGCCGAGTCGGCCGGAAGCAGCTCCGCACATATTCTGGATTGGTTTACCTTTCGCCGCTCCCCCACCCCCAACCTTTAGACTGCCGGTGAACGGAGGATCAACGATGACAAAAACAGAAGACAGTGGAATGGACCAGACCCGCCTGATTAGTGGCGCGGCAGGCGGCGCTCTGCTGCTGATGGGTCTGCGCAAGCGTGGCGTGCTGGGTCTTGGTCTGGCAGCGGTTGGTGGGTACCTGGCGTACCGTGCGGCCACCGGCAACGACCCGGTCATGGCGGCTGTGGGCGGCGGCGGCGCAACCAGCTCCAAGCCCATTTTCGTGGAGCACAGCGTGGTCATCGACCGGCCCACACAGGGGGTCTACGACTACTGGCGCAAACTGGAAAACCTGCCCAGGATCATGAGCCACCTGGAAAGCGTGACCGAGCTGGACGACAAGCGCAGCCGCTGGGTCGCCAAGGCCCCGCTGGGCACCCACGTTGAGTGGGAGGCCGAGATCGTTAACGACAAACCCGGTCAGCGCATCGGCTGGCACTCCCTGCCGGGCGCCACCGTGGACAATGCCGGCAGCGTACAGTTTGAGGAATTGCCCAACGGCGGAACTCGCGTGCACGTGGCCCTCAGCTACCGGCCCCCGGCTGGCCCGCTGGGCGCCGCCGTCGCCAAGCTGTTTGGCGAGGAGCCCAGCCAGCAGATCGCCGAGGATCTGCAAAAGTTCAAGGCCACCTTTGAGGGCAGCGACAAGAACTGAGCGGCATCTGAACTGAAAGAGGCTGGAGCAATTACGCTCCAGCCTCTTTGCCGTTGATCAGGTTCAGAATTTTGAAGCCACCCAGACCATGCCACAATGCCCGGATGACCGCACCAACACCCCCAGCAGCCGACACGCGGCAGGTGGCCCTGATTGCACATGACAAGAAGAAGCTGGAACTCGCGATGTTCGCACTGGCCCACCGTGAGACCCTGGCCCGCTTTCATCTGGTGGCGACGGGCACCACTGGGGGCATCCTGCACAAACAGACCGGATTGCAGGTCGAGCGTGTGCTCTCTGGCCCACTGGGTGGGGACCAGCAGATTGGCGCGCGACTGGCCGAGGAACGTGTTCTGGCTGTGTTCTTCTTCCGTGATCCTCTGACCGCACAGCCCCATGAGCCGGACGTCAGTGCCCTAGTGCGCCTGTGCGACGTCCACGACATCCCGCTGGCCACCAACCCGGCCAGTGCCCAGGCGCTGATGCTGTGGTTGCGCGAGCAGATTGGCAGTTCTGCCTGATGGGCTCAGCGGGCGACCACGGCGACGTAGATCTCTGCCGCCCCCGCCGCAGAGAGCGCATCCCGACAGGCGATCAGGGTGCTGCCGGAGGTCATCACGTCATCGAGCAGCAGCAGTGGACCTGAGGGCAGGCGGCCCGTCCTGACCGCGAACGCTCCAGTCATCTCGTGGCGTCCAGCGGCCTGCTGGCGCGCCTGCTGACGGGTCGCGCGGGTACGGCGTAGGGCGTCCACGCAGGGCACCTGCAGATGGCGGCCCACCTCGCGGGCCAGCAGTTCGGCCTGGTTGTAGCCGCGCTGGCGCTCTCGGGACGGATGGAGTGGAACCGGAACCACGGCGCCTACACCCCACTGCGGCGGAACGCCCGCCGCCAGCGCCTCACCCAGCACTCCCGCCAGCTCACGCGCGCCACCGAATTTTAGGGCACGAACGGCGCGGCGCTCCACGCCCCGGTAGCGGCCCAGACTCACCAGATGCGGCTCCGGACGGGAACGCAACGGGCTGTACGATTCGACATGCGCGCGCAGACCGCCCCGGCAGGAAGGGCACAGCCCGACCTCTGCACCCAGTTGCGCCCCACAACCAGGGCAGGCACGGGGCAGCAGGGTTCGCCACAGGCCGGCCAGCATGCCGGTCACGCTATGCCGCTGGCCACCAGCTCATCCAAGAACAGCGGCGGGATAGTGTCCTCGATGCGCTGCCAGGCACGTGATAGACCATCCGGGTCCAACATCGGAGCGGCCAGGGTCAGGCAGGCCAGATGATGAGCGCAGACCTGCTGCACACCCCTGTCACCAAGCCGCGCACGCTCGCTGGCGGTCAGCAGCGCGGCAAAGGCATCGGGCCGCCCCAGCGCCGGATGACTGCCTTCACGAATGGCAGCCCGCAGGAAGGCCGCCACCTCGGCAGGGTTGAGCCAGAATCCGAACATCAACGTATCGGACAGGCTGTCCAGTCGCCGCATCCGCCCAGCGTCCAGTCCATGCTTGATCAAACTGCGCGCCAGATCCTGACGCTCGATTCGGGTAGCCGCATATTCGGGAAGGCTCAGCTGTTCGCCGCCCGGCGCGACCCGTCCTCCTACGGCGGCGCGCAGGCGGTAGGCCAGCACGTAACCCTGATACTCGCGCAACATCTCCGATACCGGGAGCCCACTCATGGAGGCAGTCTAGCGGGCCATAGACAGGCGGCATGGTGACTTTAATGCTGTTCCCAGCGATACGTATTGCCTCGGCCTGTCCAAACCGCTGCAAACAGGGCCCTATTCGGGCGAGCATATAGCTGCACCACCAAATGAAAAAGCGCCCCCATACCGAAACGGTATGGGGACGCTTGAGAACGCATCTGGTGTTGATGAATGTGACCTGTAAAAGGAGGTGATCCAACCGCACCTTCCGGTACAGTTACCTTGTTACGACTTCACCCCAGTCATGAACCACAGCCTAGACGCCTGCCGTGAAGCTC